>CAJTOB010000120.1 GCA_910578035.1 uncultured Muribaculaceae bacterium | reverse complement strand
GTCAAACTCTACGCCTAAAAAATTTAACATTCTCTTCGACTCAATTTAACATATGCACCGGGGTTTCGGCTTGACCCTAAATAGAGACTTTACGGCCTCGGCTCCTAATCAGAAATGGGCGACGGATGTCACACAGATAAACATTGGCAATACCAAGCTCTATCTTTCTCCGATACTTGATTTGTTTAATGGAGAAATTATATCCTACAATATCTCTAAATCTCCCAATTTAGAGCAAGTGTACGATATGCTGGACAAAGCTTTTACTAAATATGACAACCTTGAAGGGCTAATCATCCACTCTGATCAGGGTTGGCAATATCAACACTTTGGTTACCGGGAACGCCTTGAAAAACGGCATATAATCCAAAGTATGTCGCGGAAAGGCAACTGCCTTGATAATGCAGTGGCGGAAAACTTCTTTGGTATTATGAAGTCGGAGCTACTTTATGGCGCATGGTAATAAACCTGTGTTAGAAAAATAAAAAGTTTTACCTTTGCAGAA
>CAJTOB010000119.1 GCA_910578035.1 uncultured Muribaculaceae bacterium | reverse complement strand
GGTAAATTATATAGATGATGATAGAGAAGATATTCGCAGCAATTGATCTATTTGCGAAATACGTCGGCAAAACAGTTGTCTTGACCATACGACAGTCTAAAGGTGCCATGGCAAACGGACTGATACTGACACAATACAGCTATGACGCCGCAGGCACGCGGCAGAGTGTAAGCCATTCCGTACCAGTTGTTACCGGAAGTGTTCCTTCAGGCAGCGAACTGCCTCCAGTGTTGCAGTTGCAGACCACACGCTGTGATTACGTCGGGTCATGCATTCTTCAATACTATCAGCTTGAGCGCATACTGATACCGGGCGGTTATATCGATGCCGACGGCAAATACTATTTCTATCACACGGATTACCAGGGCAACAACCGTGCGGTAGTCGATGCGGAGGGCTATGTGGCACAGCGCACGGACTACTATCCCTACGGACTGCCGATGCGTCAGAAATCGGCCGACGCCCAGCCCTACAAATACAGCGGCAAGGAATTCGACCCCATCAACGG
>CAJTOB010000118.1 GCA_910578035.1 uncultured Muribaculaceae bacterium | reverse complement strand
GAAGCCAACCTCCGCTATGACGGTTCTACACGTTTCCCCGCGCACAAGCAGTGGGCACTCTTCCCCTCTTTCTCTGCAGGCTGGCGTTTCTCCGAAGAAGACTTCTTCGAGCCCGTCAACACATGGTGGAGTAACGGTAAACTCCGCGCTTCGTACGGTCATCTCGGCAACGAAAACGTTGGTTCCAATGTCTTCCTGTCGGTCATCACTCCCGGCAACAAGAATGTAGGCTGGCTCAATTCCAGCGGTAATCCCCTTAACGGTGCCACAATGCCTACTCTTGTGAACAACACCCTCACATGGGAACGCGTGATCACCACCGACGTTGGTCTTGACCTCGGATTCCTGAATAACTCGCTGACAGCTTCGTTCGACTGGTTCAACCGTGAAACCCGCGATATGCTCGCTCCCGGTATGCCTCTGCCCTCAACACTCGGCGCGGCAGCTCCGACTGAAAATGCCGGTAACCTCCAGACACGCGGTTGGGAACTTTCTGTAAGCTACAACCACTCGTTCGGAGATTGGGACG
>CAJTOB010000117.1:303-531 GCA_910578035.1 uncultured Muribaculaceae bacterium | reverse complement strand
GTGTGAACTTTTTTTGATGTGATGTAATCGGGTGTGTTGCAGTCGGTTGGTGCGGATTTTGAGGGTTTTTAAGGAGGTTTTGGTAAAATTTTTCCGAAAAAAGTTGTAAAAATATTTGGTGGGTAAATAAAAAGTGCATACCTTTGCACTCGCTTTCGGGAAGCAAGCGAGCTTCCGGCCTGCGGGCGGCGAAGGCGCAGCGGCCGAGTGCTGCTGCGGCGGAGTGAC
>CAJTOB010000117.1:0-271 GCA_910578035.1 uncultured Muribaculaceae bacterium | reverse complement strand
GAAGAAAAATTTGGTGGTTACAAATTTTCTTCTTACCTTTGCAAAGTTTTTCCGCCTCACGAAAACGGAAGGCCGAAGGGTCAGCCGGAAGTGGGACGGGAAATCCCCGAGAACATTGAAAGACTTACAATAGACAAAGACAAGAAAGTACAAGAGCTAATAAAAGAGACCGGCTCTTTCGCAAGAGAGAATGCCGGTGTCAATTCCTGAAAACGACCCTTTGGCCGGGCGACCGGCCGCAAGAAAGGTATCCGGGACGACGGCGTTGTCT
>CAJTOB010000116.1:304-532 GCA_910578035.1 uncultured Muribaculaceae bacterium | reverse complement strand
AACATCCGCTCGCTCGGCACAGGCATGCGCCGGAGCGCCACTCAGATTATGCCGGCATTGCCTATGCTGCTGTTCATAAGCATGGTATCAACCACATGGATGCTCAGCGGCGTAGTGCCCACGCTCATCGACCTTGGACTTCGCGTCATCAACCCCGCAGGATTCCTTGCCATCGCATGTGCCGTGTGCGCCGCCGTGTCCTTGCTCACGGGCAGTTCCTGGAGCACA
>CAJTOB010000116.1:0-257 GCA_910578035.1 uncultured Muribaculaceae bacterium | reverse complement strand
TCATGGGCATAGGTTCTGTGCTCGGCTACTCTGAGGCATGGGTGGCGGGCGCCATAATTTCAGGAGCATATTTCGGCGACAAGATGTCGCCGCTCAGCGACACCACCGTTCTGGCATCGTCGGCCTGCGGAGTGGATCTTTTCAAGCACATACGCTATATGATGCTCACTTCAGCACCAGCCATGGCAGTGGCTCTTGCCATATACGTAATCGTGGGCATCAACACAGATACAGCCTCGGCGGCTTCTGCCGATGAC
>CAJTOB010000115.1:246-546 GCA_910578035.1 uncultured Muribaculaceae bacterium | reverse complement strand
TAAGCAAAAATACACCAACCTGTGTTTTCACATATGTTATTAAACAACCTCTAAATAAGACTATTTATGTTCTAAAAGTTTAGCCTTGCTGGTGAATGACCGTTTATTGACGGCGAAATAAGTGCGCTCCGCGGAGTACCGACGAAATTCGCAGGTTTGAAATCAACCTGATTTCAACATTTTTTTGTAATTTTGCAATGCAATTCACAAAGAGTTGCCTGTGAATGAATAGAATATCAGGACCGACTGAAACATCATGCCCGGCAGTAAGAAACTGGGGCTATCTTGAAAACTGGAAAA
>CAJTOB010000115.1:0-236 GCA_910578035.1 uncultured Muribaculaceae bacterium | reverse complement strand
ATGCGGATACTTTGCAGTTTAAACCGAACTGAAAAACTAATTTCGGAACTTCCCATATAATCATGAGAAAATTCTATAGTATCATATTATTAATATTTGCTTTATCTTGTTTTAAAGCAAATGCGTGGGTATACACCACCCTCGAACCAGACAGCAACGGTTGGAATTATTATTATTCCGAACCGATAAAGATGGATAGTGAAGAGGGCAAAGTAGTATTCAAAATATGTATAGCT
>CAJTOB010000114.1 GCA_910578035.1 uncultured Muribaculaceae bacterium | reverse complement strand
CGGAACATCCGTATACCGCGACTTCGTAGAGCTTCCTTCTCAATTCAACGAAAACTTCATGCGGCAGAAAGAATTCCTTGACGGATTTGCCAAACATTATATTACAGGCAAGCCTATCCCACAGGATCTTCTTGACAGCTTCCTTGCATCTTCCCGCTACGGAGCAGCATATGCATGCATGAGGCAGCTCGGATTCGGATACATGGACATGGCTTGGCACACGACAACCGGCCCGATCAAAGACACTGATGCATTTGAGAATGATGCACTAAAGGATGTAAACATGTTCAGCCCTGTAGAAGGCACGGCATTCAGCCCTCAGTTCAGCCACATATTCGCCGGAGGGTATGCCGCCGGCTACTACAGCTACAAATGGGCAGAAGTCCTTGATGCAGACGCTTTTTCTGTATTCATCAAAAACGGCATTTATGACCAGGAAAGCGCTACGTCATTCCGCAACAACGTATTGTCAAAAGGCGGGACAGAAGACCCGGCAGAACTATACAGGCGCTTCCGCGGACAAGATCCAACTATTGATGCACTCCTTA
>CAJTOB010000113.1 GCA_910578035.1 uncultured Muribaculaceae bacterium | reverse complement strand
GTCCAGGACGCACAGCATATCATCAACCACAGCGACTCGGTGATGCTCTTTGTCAGCGACTCGATATGGGAGAACATCGAATTCGAGAAGCTCCACCGCGTAAAGGTGGCCATGAGCCTTGACAACGCGAAAGTGCTGGCCGAACATCCCGACAATTCCGGCCGGGCGATCCGCGCCATAGGCCGCCTGCGCAAGGAGTTCGCCCGACAGCATCCCGAAGGATTCAGCCCGACGGAGATCGACTATCCCATCATGGCGCCCGATTCGCTTGCCGAGATCAATTACACCTCAGGCACCACAGGCTTCTCAAAAGGCGTGATGCTGACGCACAGCAATCTTGTGGGCAACGTGGTGTTCGGCATGCGATCCAAGCTCCACTACCGGGAGTCGCGATGCCTGTCGTTCCTGCCGCTGGCCCATGCCTACGGATGTGCTTTCGACATGCTCGTGCCTCTTGCCGTGGGCACACATATCACACTGTTCGGCAAGCTGCCGTCGCCCAAAGCGCTTCTGAAAGCCATGAGCGAGGTAAGGCCTAATCTGATACTGTGCGTGCCGCTCA
>CAJTOB010000112.1:453-663 GCA_910578035.1 uncultured Muribaculaceae bacterium | reverse complement strand
GTTTGTGGACCGTAACGGCGACGGCAAGATCAACGACGGTATTCAGGGCATGTATATGCTCGATGGTAAGATTTACATACCTCGTAGCTCTCTTGGGGCTGATTTCCCTGCAAATCAGAAAACTTTCGGCAATTATATCGTCCTTGACGAAGAAGAGCATGATGCCGTTGCAAACAATGCAAAATCCAAGGCAATTCCTGCAGGAACACT
>CAJTOB010000112.1:0-427 GCA_910578035.1 uncultured Muribaculaceae bacterium | reverse complement strand
GGCGACCTTAAGGTTATAGGCAACGCTCTGCCGCGCTACGAATACGGCCTTCGTCTTGGTGCGGGGTGGAAAGGATTTGATATCGACTTCTTCTTCCAGGGTGTGGGAAAACGCAGCATGTGGGTTGTCAGCAACTACGTTCAGCCCTTTGCCCAGAGCAACTCGGGTCTGTTTGAACACCAGATGGATTATAACAAATATGTGATAGAGGACGGTAAAATCGTTGATTACATCGTTGACCAGAACAACTGGTATCCTAACCTCACCACCGGCGATATGGGATATAATAAGAATATGAGGAACACATGTAATCAGGGTTACAACAACTATACCAACAACGACCGTTACCTTGTCAATATGGCGTATCTTCGTATGAAGAATATTACCTTCGGCTACACCATACCCGCCCAGCTCACCACAAAGGCTT
>CAJTOB010000111.1:251-689 GCA_910578035.1 uncultured Muribaculaceae bacterium | reverse complement strand
GGCACAGAGTTAAGCCCCGCCAAACTCGACAGAGCTAAGAAACAATATTTAGGGCAACTCGCCATAGCTGCAGAGAACCGGGAAAACAGGATTATGTCCGAAGCGAGAACTACCCTGCTGTTAGGTATGCCGCTTAGTTACGAACTTACCAGAGAAAATATTCAGGAAGTATCGATGGACCAATTGAAAAGCGTGGCAAATAAATTTTCCGACGCATGCCTCTATGTGCTTGGCGAATAATCATAGGATTACTATATTTGTAGCCTCGCTTGAATTTGGCACGATTATTGCTACAAAGAAATACAGTTCGCTCTCTTTAACTGTTTAGATATGGAAAATAACCAAAAATACACCGAAAACGCACGCGCTCTTATTGATCGCCTGCGTATACAATGTACGAATCATAACAATCCGTCGATAATGCCGGCGCATTTGCTG
>CAJTOB010000111.1:0-233 GCA_910578035.1 uncultured Muribaculaceae bacterium | reverse complement strand
CGGCAGAACTTATGGAACGCCTTACCGGCGCGGACAAGCTTGCCGACCTGCGCTCGGCGCTCGACCTCGCTCTTTACGAGCCAAGCGCTACCGACGATAAAGGCGCCGACTACTATAACCGCATCGTGACCTTGATTATCAAGCTGGCAATCATCGAGGCCCGATATTTGAAATCTCCGTTAGTCGATGTGGAGCACCTTCTCCTGTCGCTCTTCCATAATAAAGACGTACGG
>CAJTOB010000110.1 GCA_910578035.1 uncultured Muribaculaceae bacterium | reverse complement strand
GGACAGCCGACGCAATGGCACGGAAGAATGGATGAAACAGCTTCGCATCATTGATTCCACGACCATCACGCTTTTCTCCAATGCCATTTTCAGGGGCGTTGGCCGGCATCCCAAGACAGGAAAGAAGAAAGGTGGCATCAAGGTGCACTCGGTCATCCATGCCAACGAAGGCGTTCCATGCGATGTTCGGTTTACTTCGGCGGCCACTAACGACTCTTTCATGCTCGCCCCGAGCCATTACAGACACGACGAGATACAGGCTCTTGACCGTGCATATATCAACTACGCCAAATTCGAGGAACTTACAGACCGTGGCGTAATCTATGTCACAAAAATGAAGAAAAACCTCTGTTATGAGATTCTTGTCGACTGTATGCATCAGAATTCAAATGGTCTGATGGAGTATCGTGAGCAGATTGTAGTGTTCCGTAAAGACGGCATCAACCACATTGCCAGAATAATAACATACGTAGACATCAAGAAAGGCAAAAAGCCAAAACTTATCTCTCTGCTTACCAACGATTTTGACATGCCGTTGGAGGCAATTGTGGCGATATACCGCCGTCGGTGGCAGATCGAGTCACTTTTCAAACAGATAAAGCAGAACTTCCCCCTGAGATACTTCTACGGCGAAAGCGCAAATGCCATCAAGATTCAGGTATGGGTCACACTTATAGCCAATCTGCTGCTTTCGGTCCTGCAAAACAGACTGACAAGACGCTGGAGCTTCTCGGGTCTGGCCACAATGGTACAAATCGTGCTGATGTATTACCTAAATCTCGAAAAGTTCCTCAATCAGCCCGACGCAGACCTGAAAATAATGCTCGCCTATGCATCTGAATCGCCGCCGGAAGAAACTGAAAACTGATAAGGGGGCTTGTCCTATACAAAAAGTTAGCCCAACTTCTACATTTCAAGAAGTTGGACTCGACTTTTTATGGTTTAGCGGACAGTAATA
>CAJTOB010000109.1 GCA_910578035.1 uncultured Muribaculaceae bacterium | reverse complement strand
ATAATGAAGATTCGGAGGCATTAGCGCCCAATCTATACTGTCTGAGTTGTTGTCTGGTTTTTCTTTGCCCGAAAATAATACAAAATCAGTAGTATCCTGATAAATTAATAGTGTATCACTACGTGTTCTCCACTCTCCTATTTTGAAATTCACTGTACCATTCAATTCACATGGAATTAAAATATAGACATAGAAATCTGGAGCAAAGGCAACCTCATTAGATGACAAAAACTGGCACGCTTTCTGGGGGAAAATGATATAATGAGGTAATACAGCAAGATTTAATTCAGGTTTTTCCAATGGTGAGTACGCTATACGGGCTTGCCTCTGCGCTGACATGAATAAAGCCAATACAAAAATTATTATGATAAAAATAGCTTTCATTTTATTGGTTTAATTAATACGCCATCAATTATTAAAACACGATTTAAAAAATTCGCTCTTTCTGCGATCCCATTTAATTGTTTTAAACTCATTTTTTTCTCCTTGTGAAATACTGAAACTATCTTTCTTTATTGGTTCAAGATAATTGTATCTATTAGCAATTTCCATAATACTAGAATACACCGCCCGGAATCATAAAAGTGACTGCATCAATATCGGAGTCATAAATAGTGGCTCCTCTATTGCCTAATGGGGATATTGCACTCACATGGAATAACTGGTCTGAAGCATGCATGATCATTATTTCGGCAAATGCACACGCAAAATCTACCGCCTGAGACTTCGAGGACTGAATACTGATCTTACCCTCGGCATCAAAATAGCCGCCGTCGACAAACCTCATACGCCCCGCATCAGTCAGTTCGCAGAAGATATTCGTTATGTTGAGAAGACAATTCATCGATTATTATAAAGGTTTGGCAAACCAATAGCCGTAAGCCTCGTTATCGAGCACATAGATGGTATCCGGATAGCCTTTCAGATAAGGTGAACGGTCGAAAACCTCCTGCTCGTATGCCGGACGCGTCAACTCCAGCGATATCGTATCGCCAACATTAACTCTGTCGAACCACTCACA
>CAJTOB010000108.1 GCA_910578035.1 uncultured Muribaculaceae bacterium | reverse complement strand
ATAAATCCCAGTTCACTGTGTAAGTTCCGTAAGTTGCGGCTTAAGGACAAGGATCTTTTGAATCTGTTGGTTGGTAAGACTGTCGAAATTGCGATAGAGAAAGGCATAATCAAATCCCGCACGATAATAGTCGACGCTATGCATACCGGTTCGAGAAGCAACCCATACTCTCCGATTGAGATATTGAGGCTGCGCTCAAAGCAACCGCGCAAGTGTCGGTATGAGTCGGATGAATCAATCAAGAACAAGCTGCCGTCAAAGAATACCGATGATGAACTTGATCATGAGCTTGACTATACCAAAAGCCTGCCTGATGTTGTCAACTCCAATCCTTCACTAGCCGAAGTTCCAAAAATCAGGGAGCGACTCAATATGCTTAAAGAGGTTCTTTCTGACATTGAAGACCAGTATGTGACATCGAAAGACGGTAATGCCAGAATTGGTCATAAAAGCGAAGACGATTCCTTCTCCGGATACAAGACACATATCGCCATGAGTGACGAGCGGATTATAACGACGGCCACTATCACTTCGGGAGAGGAGGGTCACAGACCTCAGCTTGAGGAACTGGTTGAGCAAAGTCGAGCAAACGGCATGGTTGTGGAAACGGTTGTCGGCGACACCGCTTATTCCGGCAACGACAATATCATACTTTCAAATGATGAGGAAAATGGTTTTGAACTTGTGTCCCGGCTAAATCCAACAATCAGCAATGGAGCACGGAAAGAAGAAGATCGGTTTGATTATAACAAGGACGCCGGAATGTTCGTTTGCCCTGCCGGACACATGGCGATAAGAAAGGTCCGAAATGGCATTAGAAAAGGAACTGTAAATAGAACGGTGACCTATTATTTTGATGTTGAAAAGTGCCGGGTGTGCTCCCGTAGGCAAGGAGGTTACAAAGATGGAACGAAATTTAAAACATATTCTATCCAAATTAAATCCGAGCAACATCAACAGCAGGCCGACTTCGAAAAGACAGTGGAGTTCAAGACAAAAGCTAAGGTCAGATACAAAATCGAAGCAAAAAACTCAGAACTAAAAAATGTCTTTGGATACGACCGTGCCGACTCATA
>CAJTOB010000107.1 GCA_910578035.1 uncultured Muribaculaceae bacterium | reverse complement strand
CCATCTCGTACTTTTTGGCCTGTGATTTCACATATGTTATTAAACAACCTCTAAACAACCGAAAATATAACTTAAATACAGTAAACGATGGCAAAGAAAGAGTATTTCCCTAACGTCAGCAAAATCAAGTTTGAGGGAACCGAAAGCTACAACCCGATGGCTTTCCGCTACTACGACGCCGAGCGCGTTGTGCTTGGCAAACCAATGAAAGAATGGCTTAAATTCGCCATGGCATGGTGGCATACTCTGTGTGCCGAAGGAGGCGACCAGTTCGGTGGTGCTACAAAGAAATTCCCCTGGAATGAAGCCCCCGATGCAATGACTGCGGCAAAGCAGCGTGCCGACGCCGGTTTCGAAGTAATGCAGAAGCTTGGCATAGAATATTTCTGCTTCCACGATACCGACCTTATCGGCGACCTTACTGATATTGCCGACTACGAGGCCCGCATGAAGGAAATCACCGAATATCTCAAAGGTCTTATGGCTGAGACCGGTATCAAGAATCTCTGGGGTACGGCAAATGTATTCGGCAATGCCCGCTATATGAACGGCGCCGCTACAAATCCTGATTTCGATGTTGTTGCCCGCGCGGCTGTCCAGATTAAAAACGCGATTGATGCTACAATTGCCCTTGGAGGTCAGAACTATGTGTTCTGGGGCGGACGCGAGGGCTATATGAGTCTCCTCAATACCGACCAGAAGCGCGAGAAAGAGCACCTGGCCCGAATGCTCACCATGGCCCGCGATTATGCCCGCGCCAAAGGATTCACAGGCACATTCCTCATCGAGCCTAAACCGATGGAACCCTCGAAACACCAGTATGATGTTGATACAGAAACGGTCGTTGGCTTCCTCAAAGCTAATGGTCTCGACAAGGACTTCAAGGTGAATATTGAGGTGAACCATGCAACTCTCGCCGGCCATACTTTCGAGCATGAACTTGCTGTGGCTGTCGACAACGGTATGCTCGGCAGTATCGATGCAAACCGCGGAGACTATCAGAACGGCTGGGATACCGACCAGTTCCCCATCGACAACTATGAGCTCACACAAGCCATGATGCAGATTATCCGCAACGGAGGCCTAGGCAACGGCGGTACAAACTTCGACGCTAAGACACGCCGTAATTCGACCGACCTCGAAGACATCTTCATCGCCCATATCGCCGGAATGGACGCCATGGCCCGCGCACTTCTCTGTGCTGCCGACGTTCTCGAGAAATCGCCCTATAAAAAGATGCTTGCAGAGCGATATGCATCGTTCGACGGCGGGGTCGGCAAGGAATTCGAAGAAGGCCGCATGACTCTCGAGCAACTTGTTGAATATGCCAAAACACAGCCCGAACCTGCTGCAACTTCCGGCAAACAGGAACTTTACGAAGCCATCATCAACATGTACGCATAATTCTGCTACCAGAACCATACTCTAAGAGGTTGTTTAATAACATATGTGAAAACACAGGTTGGTGTATTTTTGCTTA
>CAJTOB010000106.1 GCA_910578035.1 uncultured Muribaculaceae bacterium | reverse complement strand
GGAAGACCAATCTGTGCCGGGTCGGCATCTACGAAAGCGGCGCCCCACTCTTTGATCTGCAGTTCAGGAGCGGCTTCAACGCGTGCTGCGAGATCTTCCGGCAGTTTTGCCATTTCGGAAGGAGATGCTGCATTTTTGAATTTCATTACCCGGCGGGCATTGCGGGGGCGGCATTCAGCGGCGCTGCCGTTTACAGTGACTACACAAGGCATGGGAGCCACAACGGTCTCCACACCGTTTTCGAGACGACGGCGCACGGTAATTTTTCCGTTTGCGACTTCGAGTATCTCCTCGGCATAGGTAACCTGCGGGATACCGAGTTTTTCGGCAATCTGGGGACCGACCTGCGCGGTATCGCCGTCGATAGCCTGGCGGCCGCCGAGAATGATGTCGTAGTCGCCGATTTTTTTCACTGCTTGCGCGAGCGAGTAGGAAGTAGCCAGAGTATCGGCTCCGCCGAGAGCGCGGTCGGTGAGCACGATTCCGCTGTCGGCACCGCGATAGATTGCTTCGCGGACGATTTCTGCGGCACGGGGCAAGCCCATGGTAAGAAGTGTGATTGTGCTTCCCGGATGGGTTTCTTTAAGGCGGAGGGCCTGCTCCAGGGCATTGAGGTCTTCTGGATTGAAGATGGCTGGAAGGGCTGCACGGTTGATGGTGCCGTCCTCCTTCATGGCATCTTTGCCTACGTTGCGGGTGTCGGGCACCTGCTTGGCAAGGACAATGATGTTCAGGCTCATAGATATGTAGGTTTATTAATTTGAATCAAAATTGATTTCAGAACATTAACGCAAAAGTAGCCATTTTCGCCCAACCGGCCAAGCGAATGCAGCCAAAGCAGGCTCCATGCGCGTTAAAAATACCTAACCGGGCGTCTGCAATTACTCCATACAAGCTTCTAAATTAATTTTTTGCGTCTTTACCATGTATAAACCAAGCCGCGCCCCATGCAGGCTAATATAGCCGGCCAATAAATTCAAGCCCGGCTAACCTAAACTGCTGCAGGCTATGCCGGACGCTTCAAAATTTTGGAACAGATTGCAAGATAATATGCAGGCCGCACAAGCTCACATACACCAACCAAAACAAATCCGCCACAAGCGGAGCACCTAAAAAGAAAGAAAGCCCGAACACAAGCCCCATTGCACTATTGAATACAAACGTAGTGCTATAGTCATTGCCTGTAGGATTCGATTTATGGATAAGACCGTCCGACATACCGCAGCTTGATATGCCGTAGGCCACAGCCGTGAATATGGCAATCATTGCCAGAAGGCCGAAATCGGCCGTAGTGAGCATGCGCGTAAGTACAATGTTACCCCCCGAAACTCAGAAGGGCAACTGTAATACGCTCAATCAACGACTATTTATAGACATTGCGGTTTCCCATAGCTTTAAACTAATATTAACAACAAGAAAAGCCGTCATTATTATATAATACCCTTATTCTCGGCACCACACAACGATTCCATAGCGTTGTGGAACCATCGGGCGAACCATCGCAAAACAACCTGGAAAGAAAATAATGAAATTCGGTTTAATTTTTTCATTAAAATTTGTCGGACTTATTGGATTATTATTAACTTTGCAAAATAGAAATGTCATCAACACCGACAAACTGAACCTATGGTCCTCTCCCCATAATAGGATGGACATATTGAAAAGTAGTAACAATAAACCATTCTGCCCGCGAAGGTGGGTTTAGAGTATTAAAAAGTTGTGCCCGACACGAATTAGGGATAAAAAAATGAAGGCCAAACTTCTGCTTTTTGCTGCCTTTGGCGCACTCCTGCTGGCTCTTGGAAGCTGTAGCGATGATTCCAAGACCAACTACTCTATCAAACAGCTCCGCCTCGACGCAACGGATCTAAACAACGAGTGCACAGCCCGTTCCTCTGAAAACCCCGCCCGTACGGATGCTTCTTTCCTGAAACTCGACGAACAGGGCGAACCCGTACTTAATGAAGACGGGCAGGAAGAAAAAGTTAAGGTAAAGAAATACACCAACGAGCTCATCGTCCGCGAAGGCGACAATGTGAAAGTTACTTTCACTCCCGGCCAGCTTGTCAACAAATGCACACTCACCACTCCCGAC
>CAJTOB010000105.1 GCA_910578035.1 uncultured Muribaculaceae bacterium | reverse complement strand
GGTTGCGAATGGATGATTACAGACACCGCGCTGATTCAGACATCTGAACAAATTGCATCATTTCCCAAACTGGCTGAATATCTGACACAAGGGATAAGGCAGTTCCCGGAGATTACCGTGGATTCGATATACTTTTATAACCCTGCGCGCGGTTTGTTGTTTGTCTCATATCATCAGAACAAGCCATTGAAACCCAATACAGAGATTACTCTTTATAATGATTCCATGACGGTCTATAGCAAAGAGTTTACACGCATATTCGGGTGGATGAATACATATATTGAAGATGACGGTTGGGAAAACGGACCTGTAGAATCAGTTTATTCCAATATGCATTACAACAAGGGAGACAAGCAATTTGTATTGCTGCAACGCATTCCCTACAAGGACAAAAATATCGCAGTGTTCCATATATGCTCCACCAAGCCAAGAAAGGTAAATGGTGGGAGGAATATCCTCGGGGCATATTTTGGAGAGTTGATCTTGGGAATGCAGACAACATCGAACATATAGCTTCTTATTTAAACTCTGCAAGAACAGTTGCAGTTTCAAATTTACAAATAATCCAATCGAAAGAATAACTATGAGAAATCTTATTGCAATATTTCTATTTGCAGTTTCAACTGTTATGATTTCGGCACAGGGTTCAATGGATACAATCGCCGTTCAAGAGTTGAAGGAGATTGTAATTGAGGCTCCAAAGGTAATTCACAAAGCCGATATGGATGTTTACCATCCGTCACGAAGCGCAGTTGACAATGCAAAAAATGGCATCCAACTTCTCTCTAACCTGATGATACCGTCGCTATTGGTTAGCGATGCCCTCGGAACAATCACCTCTGCCGGACATGCTGTACAGGTACGCATCAATGGTCGCGAGGCTTCTGTAGACCAAGTCAAAAACCTGTTGCCGACAACAATCAAGCGCGTTGAATGGATTGAAAATCCCGGATTACGCTATAACGGAGCAAACACCGTACTGAACTTTATCGTTGCCAATCCCACTGTCGGAGGCTCGATGATGCTTTATGCAACTCAGGCGTTGAATCAGGCATGGGGACAATATAACGGTAATGTGAAGTTTAATTTCGGACGTTCGCAGATTGAAGTGGGTGGCGGTTATAAACTGACCGAAGACCTCAAAGTTCATCGAACCTATACTGAGACATTCCACTATCCTGACGGCAAAACACTGACGCGCAACGAGACATCGCGAGGCGGCAATATCGACAATTCCATTGCAAACTTTTGGGCTACATACAACTATATAAAGCCCGACACCACTGTGATAGTTTTGGAGGCACGAGGGTGGCACAAACCTTCCAACAAGCAGGCTTACTATGGGTTGATATCCTCAAGTGATGCGGCTAACGACTATTTTCTTACCGACATCAAAGGCGACAAAGGTGTACGTCCATCGTTCTCGGCTTATTGGGAACAGCATTTTGCAGATCGTCAATTACTTGTGGTCGATTTCAAAAGTCAATTATATACAGGACGGACCTTCTCTGACTATATAGAGCAAGATCCATCGACACTCAACTGTCTGACCGACATTCACACCAATATCAAAGACCGTAACCAGCTCTATGCAATTGAGGCCGATTATATCAAGAATTGGAGTAAGGCGCGACTTACAGCCGGTGCGTCCTATACCGCCAACCGCAACCGCTCTGTTTACGAAAATCTCGGCGGAGAGGTATTCCATCAGCGTCAGGACAAAGTCTACTTTTTTGCCGAATACTTTCAGCGTATTAACAAAGTGACCCTTACCGCAGGACTCGGTGCACAATATACCGATTTTCTTTTCCGGGAAACAAATCTCGGAAGTCATTCATGGAACATGCGCCCGCAGGCCGCCGTGACATATTCAATAAATCAGAAGCATCAGCTACGGCTGAATTTTGAATCATGGCAATCCACTCCTTCTCTTGCAGAGACCAATCCAACGCCACAGCAGCTCGACGGTTTCCAATGGCGTATTGGCAATCCTGATCTTAAGACCTCCAACAGCTATATGCTGACCTTACGTTATAACTTCCAGATTCCCCGTGTTTACGGCCAGTTCGGTGTTCGTGCTTATACATCGCCCAACGCCATAACGCCTTTACTCGAATGGCATGATGAAAAACTGGTCACAACCTACGAGAACAGCCGCGGATTGCAAAACATCTCGCTATTTCTTGCTCCTCAGGTGGAAATCGTGCCAAAATGGGTAGTTCTAAGCGCTTATCTTCAATGGCGTGCCGAACGTATGCGCGGAACTGGTTACAATCTTCATAACAGCGCATGGAGCGGCAATGTATCTCTGCAAGTAATGCACTATGGCTTCACTCTTTCGGTTCAGTATGTTCATGCACAACGAGACCTTTGGGGCG
>CAJTOB010000104.1 GCA_910578035.1 uncultured Muribaculaceae bacterium | reverse complement strand
TAAGCAAAAATACACCAACCTGTGTTTTCACATATGTTATTAAACAACCTCTAATGATTCGAAGGATAGTATGTGCCGGTGTAGACGGTGACAGCCGGGCCGGTCATGAGAATATGGCCGGTAGCGGGGTCGGCGTCGAGGGTGAGGTTGCCGCCGATGAGGCGCACGGTAATAGGCCAGTGCGCTCGGCCAGTGGCAACGGCAGCAGCCGCGGCGGCACATGCGCCGGTGCCGCAGGCCATTGTCTCGCCTGCACCGCGCTCCCAAGCCCGCATTGACAGGGTGTCGGGCGAATCGACGCGTACGAACTCTATATTGGCTTTTTCGGGCCACATCGGGTGCTTTTCGAGCTCCGGGCCGAGGGTAGTGACAATATCGCCGTCGAAGCTGTCTACGAAGATAACACCATGAGGATTACCCATCGAAACAGCAGTGACTGCCACTTTGCGCCCGGCCACATCGACCGGTGCTTCGAGCATACGGTCGCCGGAATAGTTTACCGGCACAGCCGAGGGGGTCATTTCCGGCAAGCCCATATCTACGGTCACCGTATCGGTAAGGCCGTCGATACCGGCATGAATTTCAACGGTTTTAAGTCCGCTGAGAGTTTCGACTGTTATCTGCGGTTTGTCTACGATTTTGTTGTCATAGATATATTTTGCCACACATCTTATGCCGTTTCCACACATCTGAGCCTCGGAACCGTCGGCATTGAAGATACGCATGCGACAGTCGGCCTTGTCGCTCGGCAGAATGGCTATAATGCCGTCGGACCCGACACCGGTATGGTGGCGGCTCATCTCTACAGCCAGCTCGGACAGACGGTCGAGCGGTCGCTTCATACAGTCGACATAAACAAAATCGTTGCCGAGACCGTGCATTTTGATAAACGGTATATTTTCGGGAGTGTCGCCTGCAACAGACTTCTTTCCGTCGGCCAGCGGCACAATGGCGTCGCGCAGACGGCTGAGACCTTCTTTGAGTATGCTTCGGGGCACGCCTACATTCATGCGCATGAAGCCCGTGCCCTGCTCGCCGAAGGTGCTGCCGTCGCTAAGGGCAAGACGGCCGCGGCTTATCAGCAGATTGACCAGATCGGGCTGACTCAGACCCAGCTTTCTGAAATCCAACCATATTGCAAATGAAGCTTCCGGAGTGTACATGCCTACCTGCGGTAATTCCTTATCGAAAAATTCGCGGGCGTAGTCCACATTTCCCTGCAGATAGCCGAGAGCCTGGTCCAGCCATGCATCGCCATGGTCGTAAGCAGCCTGAGTTGCTACCATGGCTGCAATCGGAGGAGCGTTGAATTCACTTGCCGACAACCAATTATAGAAAGGCTCGCGCAAAGCCGGCGATTTCACCACTGCCCATGCGCTTACTATGCCCGGAATATTGAATGTCTTAGACGGCGCTCCAAGAGTCACGGTCACCTCCTCCGCCTCTTGCGAAACGGTGGCTGTAGGAATATGGTGGCGTCCGGCAAGCATCATATCGCCGTATATTTCGTCAGAAATCAGCACTATTCCATGCTTCTTGCAGATTGCGGCCACACGCCTGAGAGTATCGGCATCCCACTGCAGACCGACAGGGTTATGCGGATTGCAGACAAACATCATGGCAGGCCGTTCGCGCCCGATAATCTCGGTAAGGCCATCGAAGTCCATGACATATTTGCCGCTACGGTCTAAAACAAGAGGATTGTTTACCACGCGGCGTCCGTTACCTTCTATCACAGTACGGAACGAGTGATAGACGGGCGGCTGAATCACCACGGCATCGCCCGGTTTCGTGAAGAAATTGATACAGAGACTCAGACCCTTTTTCAGACCCGGAAGAAAGGTTATTTCGTCGTGACTGACATGCCAGCCATGACGCCTGCGGAGCCACGATGTTATGCTCTCCCAGAAATCACCGGGAGGTGTCGTATAGCCTAAAACGGCATGATTCAGACGGTTTCTAAGCGCTTCAATAATGCACGGACATGCCTGAAAATCCATGTCGGCAATCCAGAACGGAAGTAAGTCGTGACGCCCGAATTTAGCGTCCATTTCCTCGAATTTGGTTGCACAGGTGTCGTGGCGGTCTACCACACAGTCAAAATTATATGTCTCTTCTTTCATAGCAGGACAAAATTAGCGTTTTTAGTCCATTACTTGAAACACTTTTTGGCCAAGCCTGTTTTTTAAAATATTTTAACCGGGAATACTCAGCAGTATATCCTTATCTTTCAGACTATAAACAGATACATCGCAAGTATTTACCATTCCATCTATCTGGTAAATCCCGGCCGCAACAAACAAAAACAAGAGGATGTGCCGGATTTCCGATACACCCTCTCCAATAATTCCTGATATTTATTATATATTAAGAGGTTGTTTAATAACATATGTGAAAACACAGGTTGGTGTATTTTTGCTTA
>CAJTOB010000103.1 GCA_910578035.1 uncultured Muribaculaceae bacterium | reverse complement strand
CGCCCATCCGACGCACCGCACCGACGGCCCGGAAAGCCCACTCGGCCGGCGGCCCGGACCACCGTGCCGCCGCCATCAAGGCGGCGTAGACGAGCAGCGGTTCGTCGGACTCGCACCAACGCTCGAAGATAAGCGGGAGAACCGGCGCACGGCCCAAAAGTGCGAAAGCGGCCTCACCGGCCACTTCCGAATTGATGATCCCGGCCGCCCAGGCAGGCAGCTCGTCGATCGTAAGAGACGAGGGGGAAGCGAGGTGCAGGGCTGCCAGACGCAGCTCCCGCACCTCCTGGCGATAGAGCATGCGCGCGAAAGCATGGTCGGGCTCACAGGCACGGGCAATCGCCCGCACCGTGGGCAGGCTCACGCCGTAATTGAGCCCGTAGTCCGCGCCGTACCAGCGCATGCCGTCGGCCACGGCGCCGTTGCGCTCGCGGCGCATGGCGGCCAGCAGCGCGACCATCCGCGAAGTGTGGTTCTCCATCGCCTATTTGCGGCGCGGAACCGCCACGCGGATCGAACGGCCGAACTCGTAGATCGGGAGCACGACTCGGTCGAGCTCACGACCGGCGCAGATCACCGTGCAGGTCGAGAGATCGGCCAAACGGCACATCGTGTAACTCTGCTCCTTGGGGCCGGCTTCGACGGCCGAAGCGCCCTTGCCCGAAGGCTCGATCTGCAGGAGCACCATGTCGCCCGAGAGGTCGCTCTCGGGGAGCAGTCCGTCGGTCGAGCTGAACCGGCAGACGATATATTGTTTCTTGTCGGTCTGAGGATAAACCACATAGCGGCGCGTCTCGGTGGTCACGATGCGCTTGCCGAGAAAGAGTTCCAGGTAGCTCTGCTCCAGGCGCGCGATCTCGTCGAGGGCGGCCTTCAACCCTTCGCCGAAGACGTTCTCGCCGGCCTCGCCCGTGATGAGCTCCACGCGGTGGCGGCGCAACGAAAAGATGGCGTTGGCGGCATTGCGGGCCGCCTCGTCGAGGGGCGGCATCGACATCGACGTCTTGTCGGGCTGGATGCGCGCGAAACCCTCCTCGGAAACGGAATAATCCGTCACCTCCAGCTCTCCGGCAGCGGGTTCGGCATCGAGGTAGAGCATGGCGGGCTCCATGAGCGCCACCGAAGCCGCACGCACGCTCCAGGCGCTCTTGTCGGTCAAGGGGGCGCGAACGCCCAGGTATTTCTGCGCATAACGGGCATAGGGCCCTGCCAACGTCCGTTCGCACTCGACCGTCACGTCGACGGCCAGCGTGGTGCGCGGATCGGAGACGACGACACCGCCGGCCCCTTCATAGGCGCCCAGCGGGGCGATGTAGGGATTCTGCGCCGCAGCGCCCGCGGCCCACAGCAAAAGGGCGGCAGCCAAGGTTCTGAGTTTCATGGTTTGCGATTTTATGATTCTCCTATTAACAAAGATAGGAAGAATATTCATTATTACATTATTCGAGCAAGTGTTTTTGGAAAAATCGTGTTAATTATTGTGGACACGAAGACTGATATACTGCCTTTGAACCCGAGAGAGTCCGAAACGATTCTGCAATACAAAGCAAAAGATAAATGCGTTATACCGAAAAAACCACGAGGATTAACCTCGTGGTTTTTATTAAAAATAGCAAAAGCTATCAAAAAAATATTATCTTTGATAGCAACACAGATTAAACGGCGCCATTTACGATTATTACAACAATATAAATTAATATGAACTAAAAAAATAAACCAACAGTTTCTATATTAAAAAACTTATTTTCTATGAAAAAGATTGTTTTCATATGTGCGATTGCGCTAATCAGCACGTCGTGCGACCCCTCGAAATGGATAGATACGCATGCGACTTCTTGGTATGCAAAAACAATACCGATCAAATCCTAATCATAACGACGTCGCCGTTCATTGAAACCGACGCAGTTGTAAGTCCCGGAGATTCGGTATTAATTCATATATTCAATCCATTTCAGTATTTAGGCACCCCTTCTTTTGATATATTTTACGATGCATGGGACGGACAAGAAAAGAATATAAGTCTCTTTTCCGAAGATAAACTTTTACTAAAAACATGGAAATATGTAGACCGGAACGCAACTGGCAGACAATTATTCAACGAATCTTACTGGCGGCTATATATCAAAAAATCCGAGCGTTATCAAGAACAAACATACACATGGATTTTTGATATTATTCCGGAGGACATTACTCCATTGTAACTTCTTTGTTGTTGCATCATGTTTCGCATTGACAAACTGAGCACGACATCGTATTTGCCGTTAAACATGTTATACCCGTAATGACAAGCGACTGGATTTCTTGAATTGCCTTTCATGTAAAAAAGACTTTGAAAGTACTGCTGTTGCAGTTCCCTAAAAGGATCAATTTTGCAGTTGGATTAGGAGTCGTTTGAAATCGTGAAAATGAAGTGATCTTACACACTTTCCACTTACTTATCCATTGCCTTTTTCACGATAATTTTCTCATATCGCTTGCAGTCAAGCAATTATCTCCCGTTGCATTAAAAATACGAATAAGCCGAGCGGAATGCCAAATTTATTTGAGCATTCCCGAGGCGAAAGTATCTAAGACAGAGTCAAAGATACGAATAAGCGAGGGCAAAAGC
>CAJTOB010000102.1 GCA_910578035.1 uncultured Muribaculaceae bacterium | reverse complement strand
TGGGTGTGCCGAATTCGAGGGCGCCCATCTCTTCGTTTGAGTTTATGACAAGGCTGTAGATATAGTGGCAGCCCGGTTGCCATGAGGAGAATTTGCTGGTAGAAAGCGGAAATTTAAGAATGCCGTCGCCGAAGGTCGACCCCTGGACTATGTTTTCTTCAGGGGTGTTCTCGTTAGGCCAGAGCTTGGTTCCTGTCTTGGCATCGTAGATTACGCACATCACCCCGATATAATTGTCGGTTCCGGTGCCGAGGCTGCGGTAGGTAAGTGTCTGCGGTAGCGTAAAGACTGTACCGCCGCGACCAAGTCCGGCAGCCGGTATCACTGTCGGTGTTGAGGTGAGGTCGAGCAACTCGTCGGTTCTCTGCGACCAGTGCAGAACATAGGTTTGAGGTGAGTTCTGGTCTGACCAGGTGCCAACATTGTCTGACGACGGAGCTTCAGAAGTAGAGCTCTGGGGGAAGCTGAAATTGCCTTTAGTCATGATGTTCGACAGTGCTACGTTTGAAACTCGTACTTTCAGATTTTCGTTTGAAGAACTCAGTTTCACGGTCACTTTCGACAGCGCATGCCTGAAATTGAATACAACCTGAGCATTCGGCTGTCCGACTGCACCGCGCAAATCCGGGGCTACGGCATAGACTATATCTTCGGTGCCTTCTACTGCATTATAGGCTACCGGTGCAAGCGGGCCGCTTTCGCCGACCCATGTCGCCGGGGCGAAAGCGTAGAAATCAACATTCTCGTTGGCCGGCCAGTATTTAACGGGCGAATATGTCCAGCTATTGCCCGAAGTCTTGGATACCACCACATTGTCCATAAACAGATTTGAGGCTGTAGGGGTGCCCGTGTAGGCATAAACATTGAATGACGTCAGGTTATTGGTTGTGATATCGTTTGTGCGCGACGACTCCGTGGCAGCGGCAAATCGGATTTCACCCGAATCCTCATCAGCCGGTCCGGAATAGTTTTCATCGCTCGAACATGCGCCCAGAGCTGTTGCGCCGACAAGGGCCGAGGCGATAATAAGTAGATTCTGTCTGTTCATATATTCTTGAATTTTAGGTTGTGACATTGTATTCGAGGTCGATTTCTATCGTCGTCCAGCCATCTACGATAACGTCGATGTCTCCCACGTCCGAACCCGGGGTGTCGTTCTCGGGAATTTCGAGCCCTTCTATTTCAATAAGAACATGTCTTGGAGAGCTTGAGTTCACCACCTGCTCGGTTACCTCGAAACTTTTTGAGAACGATTTGCCGTCGGTGCGTGTCACCACCAGAGTAAGCGTGTATCTGCCGCCGGGCGATGTCGGGGTGAAAGCGTCTGTCGAAGCGTTCATCAGACTGTCTGATACCGATATTCCGAACGGCGCATACAGGCTATCATCGTGTGTCTCGCTTGTCATCGTGCCCAGTCTGAGCGTTGAGGTTGTGCCCGAAAGAGTGGCATAGGCCTTTTTCACGCGCTCTATCCCTTTGATGTCGCTTACTCTGAGGTCGTAGACCGTGCATACGGAGTCTGGCAGAGCACGCACAATGCTTTTCCGGCAGTCCTTGCGCGAACCCTCGGCGGTGATATACTCTACGCCGCAGGGGGTTACTTCGAGATACTCCACCTCGGCCCTGTAGAGCATTCCGGTAGAACTGAATACGCCCTCGTCGATATTGCGGGCCGAGGCCGTCATGTTTTCATACGACTGTGTGTCTGATATGCGCACGGCGCCATCGTCGTTGTTGAACGCTATCATGCGGTAGGTGCCTGTCGGAATCTCGACCACGCCTCCTTCGGCGCCGGCAATGTCGAAGCGCCACACCTTTTCATAGCTCCCCAGAGGATAGAACATCAGCGTCATGCCCTCGGGGGAGGCCTCGGGCGCCTTGGCCCAGCCGAAGCGCACGTCGATGTCCCGCATTTCAGACCCGGGGCATTCTATGTCCTTGTGGCTGCACGACAGCAGCGTCGCCCCCGAAAGGACGATGGCTGCAAGCACGGTTCCGATAGGTCTTGTCATGGCGCACGCTTATTTTTTCGAATGCATGCCCGGAAACCACACCAGGCTCACAGCAACGCCCGTGAGGCCAAATCGACGCTGGTACGAGCGGTCGGTGCACACATATGTGCCGCACTGAGGTTTATACTTTATGAGCGTGCCGGCCGAATAGCCTGCTCTCAGGCCGAAATCCAGATTGAGATTACGGCTTATTTTTATCGAATACCCATAGGCGATGCCGACACCGAAGCTTGCGTCGGGCGACTGCCACCCGCGCCCTCCGAATTCGAAGTCGTAGTCGAACAGCGAGGCATATATTCCTGCATGATGCCCCGTGAGAAAACGGCAGTCCGCGCAGCCTCCGAACCAGTAGCGGGCCTCGGCCACACCCATTCTGATGCGCCAGTAGCGGTGGCGGTTGTCATTGCTCCACCAGGCATAAGTGCCGGTCAGCGAGACCGAAAAATTGGCCGGCAACACCACCTCTATACCCAGGTCGGGTGTCAGAATGGCATCGTGCACAAGGTTGGTCTTGATGGCAATATCCGGACACTCACAGTCGGCCGGTCCTGCCCACGCGCTGTGGGAGGAAAGGACGGCGGCAAGCGCGCATACAAAAATCGATATAGTATGAATCAATCCCTTCATAGGGCAAGGTCCGGGTTATTCCTATCAAACGGCCAAGCCCCGCCATATGTTCACCACGCCTTAGAGGTTGTTTAATAACATATGTGAAATCACAGGCCAAAAAGTACGAGATGG
>CAJTOB010000101.1 GCA_910578035.1 uncultured Muribaculaceae bacterium | reverse complement strand
ATTTAAGCAAAAATACACCAACCTGTGTTTTCACATATGTTTTTAAACAACCTCTTAATGCCCGTTGGCTTATATCGTGTTTTGCGGTCAACAAAAAAATGATTAATTTTGTTTCTTAATTGATTGCGCGCCCGTGTGGGCGTTGCTCCGCGTTCAACCGTTATGAAGAAACTATTGTATATCATAGCCGTGGCTGCTGCTTTTGCCGGCGTTTCGGCTCTGGCCGCGACCCCGGCTGCCGCTCGCAAAGATGATTTCGCCCGAAAACTGCGCACGTTCAATGCCATTGTCAAGGAACTGCAGGCAAACTATGTCGATACGCTCGATGCCAACGATATCATGGACAAGACCATCGGCGCATTGCTATATCAGATAGACCCATATACAGAATATTACCCCGCCGGCGACCAGGACGAGCTCCTGTCGATCTCGCAGGGCCAGTATGCCGGCATCGGCTCGACCATCGTCAAGCGCGGCAACGAGGTGCTCATCAGCGAGCCCCAGTGGGAATCGCCGGCCCGACGCACAGGCCTGCGCCCCGGCGACGTCATCATAGCTGTCGACGGCGACACCGTGCGCCCCTCGACCCAGATAGGCGACGTCAGCCGCCGTCTGCGCGGCCAGGCAGGCACCAATGTGCATGTCGACGTGCGTCGCCCCTATGTGCAGGATTCGCTCCTGTCGTTCGACATCACACGCGCCGACATCAAGGTCAATCCGCTTCCATATTATGGCGTAGACAAGAACGGCACGGGCTTTATACGCCTCACCACATTCAACGAGAGCAGCGCCCGCCGTGTGAAAGAAGCCGTGACCGACATGCTCCGCAATCCGGCCCTCAAGGGCATCGTGCTCGACCTTCGCGGCAACGGCGGCGGTCTCCTCGAGAGTGCCGTCCAGATTGTGGGCAACTTCGTGCCCAAAGGCACCGAGGTGGTGCGTACACGCGGCCGCGACCGCCGTGCCGAAAAAGTCTACAAGACTACCCGGCAGCCCCTCGACGCCGATATTCCCCTCGTGGTTCTCACCGATGACGGCACTGCCTCGGCCTCCGAAATCGTTGCCGGCGCATTGCAGGACCTCGATCGCGCCGTCATCGTAGGCCGGCGTTCGTTTGGCAAGGGCCTCGTGCAGACAACCCGTCCGCTGCCTTTCGACGACATTATGAAGCTCACAACCGGCCGCTATTACATTCCCTCGGGCCGTCTTATCCAGGCGCTCGACTATTCGCACCGCAACCCCGACGGCACCCCCGCCCGCACCCCCGACAGCCTCACCAACGAATTCAAGACCCGCGCCGGCCGAAGTGTGCGCGACGGTGGAGGCATCACACCCGACGTCACTGTCGAAGAAAAGGAAATGAACCGCCTAATATACAACATTATAGCCGATATGTGGGCTTTCGACTACGCCAACCGCTACTATGCAGCGCACCCCGACGCTGTGCCCGTGGGCGATTTCGAGATTTCCGATAGCATCTTCGACGATTTCAAGGCATTTATAGACCCCGACCGGTTTAAATACGACCGCCAGTGCGAGTCGGCCCTCGACTATCTGCGCACCGCGGCCAAAAACGAAGGCTATATGACCGATTCGGTCGCCGCACAGTTTGATGTACTCTCGGCAATGCTCCGCCATGACCTCGACCACGACCTCAACATCAACCGCGAGGACATCATTGATATTCTCCGCGATGAGATTGCAGGCCGTTACTACAGCGACGCCGACCGTGTGTTTCTCACCCTTCCCGGCGACAGCGCATATATACGCGCCGCAGCTATAATCGCCGACCCCGCCGAATATCGCCGACTCCTTTCGCCCGCAAAATGAAAGATATCCGTGCCGTGCGCGGAGCTTCCCTGATTCACTCGCTCATAGCTCAGGGCGAGCACGAGCATCAGGACTTCAAATTCGCCATTTCCGACGCACGCAAAATAGCGCGCTCCATTTCAGCCTTCGCCAACAACGACGGAGGCCGACTCCTTATAGGCGTGAAAGACAACGGCGTCGTTGCCGGCGTGCGCAACGAAGAAGACATATATGTGGTCGAGCAGGCCGCCGAGCGCTACTGCCGCCCGGCGGTGACGGTAGAGTTCAAGGGCTATAAGGTAGACGGCACCCTCCTTGTCATCGTGGCCGAAATAGAGGCCTGTGCCTCACGCCCCGTCATGGCATCGGAGCCCGATGGCTCCTGGCGCGCCTACTACCGTGTCGCCGACGAGAATATCGCAGCCCATCCTCTTATGGTCGAGGCCTGGCGCCGCAGTTCGCGTGCACTTGCCTTCGAAGAAATCCACGGCGCCGTAACCGCCTTTGTGGGAGCCTCCGACAGTCCTGTCGACGTGCGCGACATCGCCCTCGGCCTCCACATCGGCACCCCTCGCGCCGAGAGCGCCGTTGCCGATCTCGTTGCCGCCGGCCTTCTACGCTTCATCTACCACCGCGGCGAATTCCGCATCATAGTAGCATAGATACCCTCTCCCCCTCTGCAGCAGTAGGGGCGCGCGTTCGGCGCGCCCGCCGCGAACAATCCCCCAGCCGCAAAAAACATGGCCCGCCAGCCCAAACAGCCGCGTAGCGGCAAAAGAGCTGCGGAGCAGCGTTGACAATAAAAGGCCCGCGCAAGCGCGCCGTAGGTGCGCGCCGCACGGGTATGAGAATTACGATACAAAAAACAAGCTGCGTAGCTGCGACACAATCCACCCGATATGTCGCAGCTACGCAGCTTATTATCATTGTTGGCGGCTTCGAAACCCTATGGCCGCGCGCACCTAACGGCGCGCTT
>CAJTOB010000100.1 GCA_910578035.1 uncultured Muribaculaceae bacterium | reverse complement strand
ACTTGCATGTGTTAAGCCTGTCGCTAGCGTTCATCCTGAGCCAGGATCAAACTCTCCGTTGTTGCTTATCTCGTTTTTTTCTTTTCAAAAATTAACAAGGCAAGCCTTTATGATTGTTTTGCCTTTCACGGCCAATCACTCGAAGCGCCTGTTCCCTGACAGGAATCCGTTGCTGAATCTAAAGACGAAATTGACAGAGCCGACGGCCGCGGCTTTCACTGCGGCCCGCCGAAAATAGCTCTTGTACTACTCATCGTATCTTGATGTCAATATTTTCAATGTTCACTTGCTTTCAGTGTCGTTCCCGAACAGCTCGGCAAAGTTAAGGCGAAAAACATTCATGCACAAATTTTGTTCAAAATTTTAACGCTTTTTAATCATCCGCCGGCCCTCTGGCCTCATGCGTATCCGTTAGTCCCGGAAAGCGAGTGCAAAATTACACCCTTTATCTTTTCCCTCCAAATTTTTTGCCCTAAAAGTATGCTTAATAACATAGATTTAACAGTTGTTAGGAATTGTCACTGTGTGCATTTATACTTATAATTATGATTTCCAGTACTTTACTTCGAAGACGCGCAAAATGGCCATTTCAGACAATTTTCAATAAAATATGAGCAACGAAGGTTGTTTGCCGAGAATATCTGCAGGCGCAACTCTTCAAATTTATCACAGGCCTGCCCCGGCATGAAAGTCTATTCGGAGGATTCCTGCGATTTTCTTTTTATATCATGTGAGTTTCCAAAGAAAATCCGCAGAGATAATTTCTGATAGAAGATGAAACTCCCCGGGGTGATATTAAAATTGAGTTCGGCTCTTAAATCGACACTACGCCTACGTATAATTCCATATGAAATGTCGGTCCTATTATAAAAGCGTTGTTTATAGAAAGGCTCCCCTTGATATAGCATGGCTCCGAATAAACCGTATGAAGGTTGCAGGCGCGCCCCGGCATAGGTCATATTTTTTATTTCAAACCCTTTCCATGCGGCGAGCACTTCGAGCCAGGCTCCCGGCTGTGTTTTCCAGATTCTGTCGGCCCGGTTGCGCTCGATTGTCGCGGCAAAACCAAGCCGGATTCTCAACCTGTCGAAAGGAACGAGCGCAGCCAGATCGGCACCAATATAAGGCGCCGCAAGGAAATTATCGACTATATGCATATCCGTTGGCGCGTTTTTCGTAAGCGCCAGATGATTCATCGAGACGTATGCACCCGCCATCCATGGCCGTGAGCCATGCTGCCACCTTGCATGTGCGACGATGCTGAACGATTCTCTTTTTGATTCGGTCTGCCGCTGCCGCCAGTCGAGGTATGCTTCGGCGAAAGAACGTCCGGCATGCCATTGCAACAATGCCCCACGAATATTGCCCTGGAAATATACCAGCGAATCGCACCACATGAATGATGGCATTTCTTCGGCAAGAAGAGTTCTCGGGAAAAGGCCCAAGGCTCCGCTCAGATGACTACCCTTGTGGTGGTAATATATAGTGGGACGCACATTGTTCCCGTTCCAGTCGTATCCTATAGGCTGAATCCACACAATTCCACCAGCCACTCTATCTCCTTTGCCAAGGCTGAAACCAATCTCGGGAGTAAGCTTTGTGAAGAACACAGTTTCAGGGGCTATGTTCTGTCTGTCGCCTTCGCGATTGTCGAAAACGGTATTCAGGGATATGCTCCAGTCGAATCGCTGCGCAGTGGCAACAAAAGCTACTGCAAGGGTCAGAATGGATGTAAGCAGGCGGCTTGTCATGGCAATATTGTCAATGACTCGAGCAGTCTGCGGCTATGCTCTTCGAGCTGGCCGATAACCGGTGCCAAGGAGTCGACGGGCTGTATACTTCCAGACAATGCCACCGCACCGCTGACAAGAGTCCTCTGCGGGCCTATGGCGACAAACTGCACCGGCAGCGGCGAAGGGTCGGCACTCAAAAGCATAATACAGCGAAAGCCATCCCGGTTGTCGAATTCCTCGCTGCGTTCTTTCGCCGTTCCAAGATTAAGCGTCATGCGTTGCGCACGGTTCTCTATCGCGTTTTCAAGTGCCGAATCGGAATCGAAACCACGCACAGCCACATACATAGTAGCGCCAAAACGGCTATAGCCTATATTCACCCAGTTTTCGGCAGTTCTTTCCACTGTACATTGAGCCGGCACGATGAATCCGACACGACCTGCGGCTACTGCCGTGAAGCTGTCGGCATAAAGTTCCACTCTGGGGAAGGCCCGAGGCCTTGGCGCGCTCTGCCTCTGCGCTCTGTCGCAAGCGGCCAACGACAGAAACAACAGAATGGAGCAAACGAGAATTTTCATGGCGGGACAGAGTCGGTCAGTCGGTCTGGACATCGGGCATCACCTTCACCCTCACTTCGGCAATACGGTGATCGACGACATCGAGAATCAGGAAGCGGCAACGCCCATAAACCAGAGGTTCCTTGTTGGACGGAAAGTCACCTTTTATCGCCAGCAGCATTCCGGCCAGAGTCTCGGCATCCTGCGTTACCGGCTCGTATTCCTCGGGGTCGAGATCGGTGATCCGGAAGAAGTCGGTCAGCGGCACACGCCCCTCAAATATATATGTATCGTCTTTGAGGCGTTTGAATGCCTGTTCTGGCTGATCGTATTCATCGTCGATGTCGCCGACAATTTCCTCGAGCACGTCCTCGAGAGTGACAACTCCCTGGGTTCCGCCGAATTCGTCGACCACGACCGCCATGTGTATCTTGAGCTTTCTGAAGTCTTCCAGAAGATCGTCGATCATTCTTGACTCTGGAACATAATACACCTG
>CAJTOB010000099.1 GCA_910578035.1 uncultured Muribaculaceae bacterium | reverse complement strand
CCTTTGGCGTAGAATGTACGGCTTACCTGAGCGCCGCCGAACGAGCGGTTTGCGAGGAGGCCGCCGTATTCACGGGCGAAGGGCACACCCTGCTGCACACACTGGTCGATGATGTTGTTCGACACTTCGGCAAGACGGTAAACGTTGGCTTCGCGCGAACGGAAGTCGCCGCCTTTCACGGTGTCGTAGAACAGACGGTAAACCGAGTCGCCGTCGTTCTGATAGTTCTTGGCAGCGTTGATACCGCCCTGGGCTGCGATAGAGTGCGCACGGCGGGGGCTGTCCTGAATGCAGAAGTTGTATACGTTGAAGCCCATTTCGCCGAGGGTCGAGGCTGCCGATGCGCCGGCGAGGCCGGTACCTACGACGATGATGTCGAGGTTGCGCTTGTTGGCGGGGTTCACCAGGTGCTGGTGGGCTTTATAGTTGGTCCATTTCTCAGCGATAGGACCTTCGGGAATCTTGGAGTCGATGGTGTACTCAGGCATGTTGCCGGATTCGATGTCGGCGAAATCCTGCATGATGGGGGTTGAGTCGATCATGCCCTCAATGTTGAGTTTCTGTGCCATATCTCTGAGTTATTAGTTGTTTTCGTTATTAGTGGGTTTCATGCTCTGGGCGCGCTGTGCCTGGTTGCGGATAAACGACGCGAACTGGCTCAGCTGCTGGAGCTGGCTTGTTTTCACAGAGGGAGCCTGTGCATCGGCATATTTTGCGATAGCTTCTGCACGGTCGGCATAGGTTTCGCCTTTTTCAACGAAGAAATTGATCTGGGCGTCCATGTTCTGGGGGTCGAGAGCTGCTGTTTCGGCCTGGAACTCGTTGATGAGAGCTTCGGCCTTGTTGCTCCAGTATTCGGCATACTGTTCCTGAAGAGCTTCGTCGGTGAGGAAGAACTTGTTGTTGGCCTGGATTGTGAAGAGGACAGCCTGAGCAATGAAGAGAGCGACTACGATAGAAGTCCACCAGCATGCGATGCTCTTGAGGCGGCCGAGCCAGATGTTGTTATCCCAGCCTACGGTGTGGAACATTGACCAGAAACCGTGGTTCATGTGGAACCAGAGTGCTACGAAGCCGATGATGTATACAACGGGAGTCCACCACTGCTCGAAAGCGAGCTGGAGGTAGAGAGTACCCATGGCGGGCGATGCGGGAGCTTCACCTACAAGGGGAAGAGCGTCGAGGTCGTGTGAAATAAGTTCCTGAAGCTGCATTTTAGCCCAGAACTGAATCATGTGAACTACAAGGAAAGCGAGAACTACGATGCCGAGAACGAGCATGTTCTTCGAAGACCATTCTACGTGAGGAGCCTTGCCGTTGATATCGTAGCGGTCGTTACCGCGGGCACGACGGTTCTGCACGGTGAGCCACAGTGCGTAGATGATATGTATGATGAAGAGCGCGGCAAGACCGGCCGAAGCCACCAGCGCATACCAGTTGGCACCCAGGAATTCGCAGACCACATTGTAGGCGGCCGGCCAGAAGAGTGCAACTGAGTTCATCAAACAGTGAAAAGTTACGAATAGGACGAGACATGCGCCTGTAATGGCCATCATGAACTTACGTCCTATAGATGAGCTTGTTAACCACATAAGATGATTGATTTTGTTTGATTTATGAATTGTTTGTGTTTTTCCTTGCAATTTCTAAAGTGCAAATTTAGCAATCTTTTACAAATGCCGCAACTTATTTGCCAAAATATCCAGCGGCTATTTTGCCTCAAGAGCTCTTACGCGCTCCACAAGCGAACGCACCGAGGGCGGCAGCGGTGTCGCAAGCGGACTGCGCTCGAATTTTGTCGGGGGCGCCTTGTGGTGGAGCTGCTCCTGTGCTTCCTCGACAGTTAGATGTTCAAATTTCACGGGGTATATCTCGAAGAGACCGTTCATCTGCACGGGGGCGTCTGATTTGAATGCTTTTTTAATCCATTTGCCTCTGCCGGTGATGTCGAGGGCGAATGTGCCGTAGAGAAGGTCGGCGGGGCGGTATTGGCCTGCATCGTTGGCGCGGTAGGCCCACGAGCCGACCATGTTTTTTATGTCGATTGTGAAGCCGAGCAGCTTGAAGAATGCCGGCGACCATGAGTGGTCTTTCTTGTCGGCGAGGTAGTCGGATTTGGTTACATATACACCGTCGGTCTTGCGGATTAGCGACTTAAGCCCATGTTTGCCGGCCACAGAATCGACATTGGCGCCTCCGGCTATGGCCGCGGTCTCTGTAACAGTCTCTTTGGGAATCATCACAAGGTCGAGCCACGATATGTCGTCGCGGCGGTAATCGGGGCGGCTCACGCTGTCTGTGCCGTCTTTTGAGGCATGGCGCTCGTAGAGCAGCGATTTCAGTATGCGCGGGCTGGTGTTGCCCTTGAATTTTTTGACTTTGGCGGTGGGTATGTAGAAATCGCCCATGTGTTCGGCAAAAGACTGAATGGTGTCAGTCGATGTTACTCCTCCGGAATATTCGCGTATGTAGCATACAATCCGTAGGATAGGGCGGTCTTGCGGAGTTACAACAAACTCTCCGAGTTCGAAGCTTCCCGGAGTCATATAGAGGCGGTCGGCTATTTCTGCTACTGTCAGTGGCTCGTATCCGAGACAGCGGACGGTGAGCGGGAGGTCGGCGGTGGAAATGCCGGAAATGTCGCCGTCTGTTCCTGTCATACCTATGATGTTTCCTCCTTTGCCGAACACCGTTGCCGCGGCAACCGGCGAGTTGTCGTCGGCGTCGAGCACCGTAATGCTTCGTGCGCCGGCCGACAGCGCAATACAAGCCAATGCGATAAATAAGAGGTTGTTTAATAACATATGTGAAATCACAG
>CAJTOB010000098.1 GCA_910578035.1 uncultured Muribaculaceae bacterium | reverse complement strand
CCATCTCGTACTTTTTGCCCTGTGATTTCACATATGTTATTAAACAACCTCTTAAGCTCATTGCGGTGAGCTTTCCAGTCGGGGCTGTCGTCGTAGTATTCTTTCAGCATAGCGTGGAACTCAGGCGCCGCCTCTTTCATATAGTGGTATAGCAGAGCGAGGCTCACAGAGTTGTTTGAATACAGCATGAACGCTCCCTTTGCGCCCTCGAAATACACGCTGACCACAGGTACGAGGCGGCTCACGGGATTCCTGCCGCCGCTGGTCTCCCACACTTCCCATTTGACTATACACCCTCCCGGACGTTTATCCCACAGCCAGGAGAAACCGCGGGTATATTTCTTGGCTTTGAACATTACCGGAGTGTTCATCGACAAGGATACTCTTGTGTTCGGAGCGATGTTATTGTCGAACCATCGTATCTCGCTTATATCATCGGCCGAGTAGCGGGTTGCCTTGCTGTCGGGCTCCTCGCTGATATTGATGTATTGCAGCAGCGTGCCGGATTTCGAGAACAGATTTTTGGCTATTGTCTTTGCGTCGTTGTGGAGATAGCCGAAGATTGTGTCGCCGTCCATCTTCACTACGCGCACATAATTGTAGCGGTGTTCGCGGCCAAGGAGATACTTCAGACGAGCCTCAAGGGCGCTGTCGCCCCCGGATATTCCGGCAACTTTTTCAGCGAATTTTTCGGGCGACATGTCGTAGGGATTCTTTAAATCCTTATATGAGCCGTCGCGCTCCACTATCAGCTTCTTGGTTTCGTAGAACCACAGACCGCCGTCGGGGCGAAGGCGGAAGCCTCCGTCGGAGTAGACATAGCTGTTGGACTGCGGCGCCTTGTCGATGACGGTGCTCCAACCGTATTTGGGCAGATAGACGAATGTATAGCGCTTGTCGGGCACTGTCGGCAGCCATGCCACCACCGAGTCGACCGTGGCCGGAGCTATTTCGTCGGTTTTCTTCTGCTCTTTGGTATATGCCTTTTCCACCGGCTGGAGGGCATCTTTCTTGCGCGGTATCGACAGCATTGAGTCGCCGCCATATTCGCTTACTGTGCCGTCCTTGTGGTAGACGCGCGCATTGACTAACTGATAGATTTTGGCACCCTCCGCAATCGGGGCACACATGGCTGATATAAGAATCAGGCCTCCGGTCACTAAGCTTCTCATATTATCCGCATTTCTGCGATAGGCACTCTCAGAACTTCCGAGTCGGCTCCGGCTATAATCGATGTGAGCGAGGGCTGCGAGTATAGAAATGAATGAAAATCCCGTAGTGCATTCGTCGCCCCGGTCATCGACGACTACATATTTGAAATATCCCGATTGCACCACGGCGATGTAGCGGCCGACAGACCCTTCGCTGACAAAAGGCCGACCTTTGTCGTATATTGCTGTCTCGCCATGGGCGCAGCAATAATCGCGAATCGGGGCCATTTCGGGCAGCCCCATGAAGTCGTTGAGTCGGGCCATCGTTTTTTTGTGGTAAATATACAAAAAATCGGACTGAGAATTGCATTTTTGACGTAGGGTAGGGCAGGCGATTCCGAAAAATCAATTGTCAAAGAGCCTTTTATTGATTTAACAGACTGTTATACAGTGTTCTGCCTTTGTATTTTATATTCTTTATTTTTGGGCAATCTGTGAGCAGTGTTTTTGCGTTTTTTTATTTATCTTTGCATGCTAATAAATGATATGACGCCCGCTTTTCAATGGATATCCTCGGGTGTTGACGCCCCGAGGCTTGATTATCAGCAACTTGAACAATGGATTGTGCAAGTTGCCGCTTCTTACAACCGAATTGTACGCTCCCTTAACTACATTTTTTGCTCCGACGAAGAGATTATCGATGTGAACCGTCGATTCCTTAATCACGACTATTACACCGATATCATAACTTTCGACGACTGCACCGCCGCCATGCTTCGCGGCGACATGTATATCTCGCTCGACACCGTGCGCTCTAATGCCGACATGCTCGGCGTTGACTACGACCGCGAGCTCAGACGTGTGATTATACACGGCGTGCTCCACCTCTGCGGTATCAACGATAAAGGCCCCGGTGAGCGCGAGATTATGGAAGCGGCCGAAGACAAGGCGCTCGCCTTGCTGTTCTAACTAAACTTTTTTTATTTTGCGATTCGATTTCGATATTATAGTAGTAGGCGCCGGCCATGCCGGTTGCGAGGCCGCTCATGCTGCGGCCCGGCTCGGTGCGCGCACACTTCTGGTGACGATGGATATGAATAAAATCGCCCAGATGAGCTGTAACCCCGCTGTCGGCGGTATCGCCAAGGGGCAGATTGTGCGCGAAATCGATGCTCTCGGCGGCATGATGGGCATTGTGGCCGACCGAACGAGCATACAGTTCCGCATGCTCAACCGAAGCAAGGGCCCCGCAATGTGGAGCCCGCGCATTCAGGCCGACCGCAATAAATTCTCAGCGCTGTGGCGCGAGATTCTCGAGCATACGCCGAATCTGTCGATGTGGCAGGGCAACGTCGATTCGCTCGTCTTCGACGACGGACACCTCGCCGGAGTCCATACTTCGGAAGGCGCCACATTCCGGGCGAGTAGGGTAGTGCTGACCAACGGCACCTTCCTCGGAGGCCTCATGCATATCGGCCGTGTGTCGTTCGAAGGCGGCCGCATTTCCGAGCCCGCCTCGCATGGCCTTACCGAACAGCTGAGAGAACTCGGCTTCTCCGCCGCCAGAATGAAGACCGGCACCCCAATGCGTATCGACGGCCGTACAATCGACTTCTCCAAGACAACACCGCAGCCCGGCGACACCGATTTTCACCATTTCTCATATCTCCCCGAGGTGAAAAGCGAGCTGCGCCAGCGCGACTGCTACACCGTATATACGAGCGAGGAGACATGCGAGATTCTACGCCGCGGCCTCCCCGACTCGCCTCTGTACAACGGACAGATTCAGAGTATCGGGCCTCGCTATTGCCCCTCGATAGAGACAAAGATAGTCACCTTCGCCGATAAAACCGAGCATCAGCTCTTCCTCGAGCCCGAGGGCGAGACCACGCAGGAATTTTATGTCAACGGCTTCTCGTCGTCCATGCCCATGGATATACAGATTGCCGCAATCTCTACTATTCCGGCCCTCAAGGACGCTCAGCTCTATCGTGCGGGCTATGCTATCGAATACGACTTTTTCGACCCCACACAGCTTCGCCATACGCTCGAGACACGCCTTGTGCCCGGACTGTTCTTTGCCGGACAGATAAACGGCACCACGGGCTATGAAGAGGCCGCCGGTCAGGGCCTGATAGCAGGCGCAAATGCAGCCTTGCAGTTCCTCGGGAAAGAGCCCCTTGTGCTTGGCCGCGACCAGGCATATATAGGTGTGCTTATAGACGACCTTGTCACAAAAGGCGTCGACGAGCCTTACCGCATGTTTACAAGTCGCGCGGAATACCGTATCCTCCTGCGTCAGGACGACGCCGATATGCGTCTCACTCCTATCGCATATGAAATCGGTCTGGCCGACGAGCACCGTTTCGCTCTGCTCGAGGAAAAACGTCGCCAGCGCGACTCTATCATCGAACTTGCCGATACACTCACC
>CAJTOB010000097.1 GCA_910578035.1 uncultured Muribaculaceae bacterium | reverse complement strand
TTTAACATTCTCTTCGACTCAATTTAACATATGTACCGGGGTTTCGGCTTGACCCCGTAAACTCTATATTATGCAGTTTGCCATCAGCGTCTATCTCAAAATTGATACGCTTGGAGCACACTCCGCAAGGAGTAAAATCGACACGCTTCTTGCCGTCGGCTGTCTTCTCTACCATAATAATGCTGAATAAAAAAAGAATTATGAATCAAGAACATACAATTCAAAATCCATAATTCACAATTTGAAAAAAGTACCCGAAGTGGGACTCGAACCCACACAGCCTAATGGCCAAGGGATTTTAAGTCCCTCGTGTCTACCATTCCACCATTCGGGCAAATAGACATGCAAAGTTAAGCATTTTCCCGCAATCCACCAATAAAACCGGCCCTCCACGCATATTTTTATACTATATATTTGTTTTATAGTAAACTTGCCGCTGATAATCGAAGAACTAAACATCTATCTGCCATTTTCGCCGATGTTTGTTTTTTTCTGATTAAATAATTGCGGAATAATTTCTTTAATTCAGAAATTGAACCTATATTTGCAACCACACAACTACATAAAGCAGCGATTTTGCACTTAAAAAATCGTAAATAGCCAACATATTTAATTTTACAGACAATATGGCACAACGCAAACTGAAAATCCGCGACCTGACACTTCGCGACGGACAGCAATCGCTCTTCGCAACCCGTCTGAGCCAGGCTGAAATCGACAAACTGCTCCCCTTCTACGAGAACGCCGGTTTCTACATCATGGAAGTATGGGGCGGTGCAGTACCCGACTCTGTAATGCGCTATCTCGGCGAATCGCCCTGGGATCGTCTGCGCATTGTATCCAAGGCAATGAAAGGAAAATCGCTGCTTTCTGCCCTCTCGCGCGGCAGAAATCTCTTCGGATATGTGCCCTACCCCGACTATGTGCTCGAAGGTTTCTATAAAGAAGCTATCGCAAACGGTCTGAACGTAATGCGAATCTTCGACGCACTCAACGACATCGACAACGTTCGCGAATCTATCCGACTAATCAACGAGCTTGGCGGTATCGCCGACGGCGCCGTATGCTACACCGTTGACCCCAAAACCGAAGAAGGACCCAAACCCGGATTCTTCGCACGCCTCTTCGGCAAAAAAGCGGAAGAACCCGAAAAGATATTCACCGACGAATACTTCGTTGAGAAAGCCGTCGAAATGGAACGCCTCGGCGCCAAGATAATCACACTCAAGGATATGGCCGGACTTGTCAACCCGCTCCGCGCCGCCTCCATTATCTCCAAGCTCAAGGCCGCCCTCAAGGTTCCCGTCGACTTCCACACCCACTGCACACCCGGCTACGGCCTCGCTTCGAGCCTTATGGCTGTGATTAACGGTGTCGACATTCTCGATACAAATATATGGTGGTTCGGCGGCGGTTCGGCAGCTCCGGCTATCGAACTCATCTACATCTTCGCCAAGAAACTCGGCATTGAAGTGGAAGCCAATATGGAAGCCGTCGGCGAAATCCGCAAACACCTTCTGGCAGCCCGCAAATCGCTCGCCGCATTCGACCTCCACAAAGACCACATGCAGCGCGACTTCGACCCGCTCAACGACAAACTCCCCGCCGAAATCGACGCCCAGTTCGACCGCGCCATCGCCGCTGCCAAGGCTCTCGACGAAGCTACTCTACTCGACGCATGCCACGCTATCGAGGCTTACTTCGGATTCCCCAAGCCCAACGAAATCGTCAAAGACGCCGAAGTTCCTGGCGGCATGTACTCAAACATGGTTGCCCAGCTCAAGGCTCTCGGAGCCGAAGATGTGCTCGAAGACGCCATGAAACTTATTCCCATGGTTCGCCGCGACGCAGGTCTTGTGCCTTTGGTGACACCTACCAGCCAGATTGTAGGCTCGCAGGCCGTGAGCGTCGCTCTCGACCGCAAGAAAGGCAATCCCGACTACTCCAACGCCTCCAACCAGTTCATTTCGCTCGTTAAGGGTGAATACGGCCACACTCCCGTGCCCGTAGACCCCGCCTTCCGCGAAAAAATCACCGGAAGCCCCGTCGAAAAGCCCTACGACGTAAGCAGCTATAAGAAACCGGCCAACCCCACACTGCCCGAATACGGCAACGTGCCTCTGGCCGCCAACCGCGAAGAAGAACTCCTTCTCGAACTTCTCCCCAATGTTGCCAACGGCTTCCTTCGCAAGCTCCGCGCCGAAGAATTCGACGCCAAGAAAGCCGCCGAAGCTCCCGCAGCTGCCGAAGTCAAGGAAGAAGCCAAAGTGGACGACGCTCCCATCACCGGCCCGACTCTCCGCGCTCCTATGGGAGGCCGCGTAATCTCTGTAAATGTTGCGGCAGGCGAAGCTGTGAAGAAAGGACAGGTTCTTCTTGTCTATGAGGCAATGAAAATGGAAAACGACGTGACAGCCGAAGCCGACCAGGTGGTAAAACGTGTGTTCGTTCGCCCCGACGAAGTCATCGGTACCGACGCCGTCCTCATCGAATTCGAATAATCCCCTACCTCTATAAACAGCAAAACGCCCGGACACTCTCCGGGCGTTTTTTTGTACCTCACCAAACCATGAAAAAAGTGAGCGCCGGGCGGTTTGAAACCGTCCGGCGCCTTATATAGGATTAGATGTGTATGCCTTAGTCGTTGACGGGCTCAACGTCCATTACAGAACGAGGGCTTCCGGCATATTCGTTGAGAATGTCGGCGTCGTCTTCGGCGCTGCCTACTACGATGCTTTCATATTCGCGCAGACCTGTACCGGCAGGTATGAGGTGACCGCAGATTACGTTCTCCTTCATGCCCTCGAGGGTGTCGCTCTTGCCCTGGATAGCGGCTTCGTTGAGCACCTTGGTTGTTTCCTGGAAGGACGCAGCCGAGATGAAGCTTGAAGTCTGGAGGGCGCTTCGGGTGATACCCTGTAGAATCTGTTCGGAGGTTGCTGGCTGGGCGTCGCGTACAATCACCTGACGGAGGTCGCGCTGTTTGAGCAGCGAGTTCTCGTCGCGGAGGCGGCGTGCGGTGATAATCTGACCCTGCTGCAGCGTTTCGCTGTCGCCGGCGTCTTCAACCACCTTCTTACCCCATATACGATCGTTTTCGTCCATGAAGTCGCGCTTGTCGACAACCTGTTCTTCGAGGAAGTTGGTATCGCCTGCATCGAGGATTTTCACCTTGCGCATCATCTGACGCACGATAACCTCGAAGTGCTTGTCGTTGATTTTCACACCCTGCATGCGGTAAACGTCCTGAACCTCGTTGACGATGTATTCCTGAACGGCAGTCGGGCCCATGATGTTGAGGATATCGGCAGGAGTGATGGCGCCGTCCGACAGGGGTGTACCGGCACGGACGAAGTCGTTTTCCTGCACAAGAATCTGTTTCGACAGGGGCACGAGGTATTTCTTGGGTTCGCCGAACTTGGGCACTACGGTAATCTCGCGGTTACCACGCTTAACCTTGCCGAACTTAACCTGACCATCGACTTCCGACACAATGGCGGGGTTCGAGGGGTTGCGGGCTTCGAAGAGCTCGGTAACACGGGGAAGACCACCGGTGATGTCACCGGCACCTCCTGTAGCGCGGGTAATCTTGGCGAAAGTCTCGCCGGGCTTGATTTCCTCGCCTTCCTTGTGGATAAGGTGAGCGCCCACGGGGAGCGAATATGTCGCAAGGGTTTCGCCGGCTTTGCCGAGGATTTCGACAGAGGGCACGTGCTGACGGTCGCGGCTTTCGATAATTACGCGGTCTTCGGCCTG
>CAJTOB010000096.1 GCA_910578035.1 uncultured Muribaculaceae bacterium | reverse complement strand
TATGCAAGGTGCGATGGTGATATTTGCCGCAAATATCAAGCGAATCCTGCGATTGTGCTGACTTAGGCTCCCTGTTTCAATTGAAGGCCGTCATAGAAGCATATACGGCCATAATGAAGATTTTTGAAGGCGGTTAACTGGCAAAAAGGAAAACTCGCCAAATCCTCGGATAAAGACTTGGCGAGTTCTTGATTTTTAGCCTCGGTTAAGAGCTAACTTAAAAATGCTAACTTTTTCAGGGCCCTCCATTCCGGCCTCTTTTTTGTATGCGACCGGCAATCGGTCAGAGTGCTATCTTGGTCGAACGTCCGTCTACCGTAACGATGTATATGCCGGACGAAAGACCTTCGGCAGGCACACGCCGTCCGGCAAGGTCGTGTACTTCCACACTGTTGTAGTCGCCAAGAACTACGATGCGGCCTCCTTCGGCTATAATGCGGACATCGTTTGCGCCTGCGGGCACATCGTCGATACCGCTCATGTTGTCGGTAGTATACACTGCGAAGCAATGGGGAGGCACTGCTACGGTGAGATTGCGGCTCTTGAGCGAAATCTCGGGCTCAAAACCGGGCGACGCCTTATGGAGACGAAGGTTTTCGACTTTGACCGAAGGCACATACAGTTTCACATCTACGGGCTCGCCGCCTACAGCCGGATTGATGAACGCAAGAATATATCTGCCGTCCTTCTCGATGCGGATTGTAGTGGTTTTGGTCGCGAAATCGGTTGAGAAATTAGGCGTGAATTTGGCATCGGGTCCGAAGAGTTCTGGATAGTCGCGGCGCAACTGTATGATGGAAGCATAGGTTTCCATGAGATTGTGCTTGTCGGGGTTGTCGAGCCAGTTCCAGTCTACAATTTTCGGGTCGGTATTGTTGCCGCCGTCAGGATTTTTTGTATTCTGGCTGTTTCCGAGTTCGCCGAACTGCCATACCATTTTTGGGCCGGGCGTGAGAAGCATCTGAACGGCCAGCGAGCCGAGGCGGCGGTAGCTGTCGAGACTTTCGCCTTGCACGGCTTCGACACCGTATGCGGCGTTTTTATAGCCCATGCGCTGTTCGTCGTGGCTCTCGGCATATGATACGGTGGAGAAAGCCGGACGGTTGCCATAGGCAGTGGCAAGAAATATTTTAAGGTCGCAATCGCTCGAATAGCCCATCGTGTACTGGCACGAGGAATTATTGACATTCACCCATTGTATTTCGCCGTCCTCGCCCATGGCGATTTCTTCTTCGGCGCCGGCAAGGTTCTCATTGATATGAATACCATTAGGCTTAACCGATTTAATGACACCATGGAGCCTCTTCATACGTTCGACACGGCTCTTGTTGTACTGGTTGGTACCTCCGGCGGCGACGTAGCTGTCGTTGTCGCCGAGACCTTTCACAAGGTCGAAGCGGTAACCGTCGACATTATATGCTGTCATCCAGTATTTGAGTGCATCTGTCCACTGTTGCTGCACAAGGGCGTTGTCCTGATTCCAGTCGTTGAGCACGCTGTATTCGTGAGGCGCAGTCCGGTTGTAGAATGGATTAGAGCTTGCCGGATACATCATATACCATGGGTGCAGGCCGTCGCTCTGATTGAAAACGATGTCGAGAATCACGGCCATGCCCTGGCGGTGGCATTCGTCGATAAAATCCTTGTAGTCTGTCGGCGAACCGTATGCCTTGTCGGGAGCCATGTAGAAATTGGTGTTATAGCCCCATGAGTTGTTGCCGTTGAATTCCATGATTGGCATAAGCTCTACGGCGTTGAAGCCCATAGCCTTTATATAAGGAATCTTCTCGATTGCCTTGCGCACGGTGCCGTTGCCTTCGGCCACGCCGTTGCTGCCGGTAAAGTCGCGGAAGAGCATTTCGTAGATAATCAGATTCTTATGGTCGGGTATCTCGAAAGAAGCGAAGTCATAATCGTCTATATCACCGCGATACACCGCAAGCATCACACCCGTCACCTTGTCGAGAGGATATTTCGGCATGTCGGGCCATACAGAGGGGTCTATATAGCTGTCGTTGTAACAGTCGAGTACAAGATGTGCATATGGGTCTGCCACACGGTAGCGGCCGTCGACAACATAATAGTAAGGATACCACCGGTCATCAGCGAGCCCCGACACGGTGAGCCAGAAATAAGTATTGCCCTGATAGTCGTAGCGCTTCATCTGGTTGCGCTCATAGTAGGCGTAATCATCCCACGACGGCACGAGCATTACCGAGCTCTTGCCGGGAGCTGCGAGGCAGAATGTGACGGTGCCGTCGGCATTTTTCACCGCACCCATCTTAGGCACCCCGCCCGGATATGGCTCCTGCTCCGACTGGCCTGGGTAGGCTATGTTTATGGTTTGGGTACGGGTCTCGGAGCCGGCCTTAGCTGTAGCAGTAACATCGTAGTCGCCGGTGCTTGTGAATGTATATTCGCCCTCGAGAGTCTTTACCCCCTTTGCCGAGGCGATGTCGCTGCCGGCCACAGCTATGCTGAGGTCGGCGACCTGAGTCGATGTAACAGTAAATTTAATAGTAGTGGCACCGGTCAGGATAGTGCTTTCGGCATCGCATGTGAATTCAATCTGAAAACCGGCTTCCACAACCGGTATGCGGATATCCGAACCATCAGACGTCTTGCCCTCCTTGCGGCCGTCGGCGGTGCGGAAGACGGCCACAATTTCCTTGACAGTCTCTGAGGCGTCGGTAATGCCGAAATATGAGCGGATATCGCCTATGGCAAGAGTATAAGTATTTGCCGCAATCTTATTGAGGCGGTTTTTCGAAGTATTGGCAAGCTGGCTGTTACCGGCTTCGGGCCATGGAGTGACGACATAACGCCAGTCGCCGGGGCCGGTACTTTTAGAGGTTATCACGCCAATGTGAGCATAGACATCGAAGCCGGCGGCAAGGTTGGCAAGCCCCATGTTTCCGAGGGGGGAATCGGCATAATAGGTCAGGACGACGTCCTTGCTCGCTTCCTGGAGCGGCGACGGTGAAGTCGCAACAAGCTGCGCCGTGGCGGGCATGACAGCCAGCAGCAACAAGGCAACAAAGGCAATGTAAAAGTTTTTCATCGAAAGGTAAAACGCTGTAAGTAAGTAAAATAATCACATCTTGCGCAAAAGCGCATTTTCTCAGCCACAAAAATAATAATTAAAAGTCATAGCACCGATACATTACCATAAAAAAAACGGTAATTGCAAACATGTGAGCTATCTGATTTGTTAATAAATCGCTAACTACTAAACTTCTCAAGTATATGAAATCAGTAAATTTTGAAAAAATCGGGCAGACCCGCTGGTGGTGGGCCGTGCTTGCTGTCGGCATTCTGCTTGTCATCGCAGGATTTGCATACTGGTTCTGGCCCGAAATGGGTTTTGCTGTTGCATCACAGATTTTTGGCTGGCTTCTGATTCTGGCCGGTATCGTTCAACTTTGCGTGGCCGCCGGTCCGAACCACCCCAAGGGCTGGGGCTGGTGGATTACTGGAGGCGTGATAGACATGTTTATCGGCTTCATGCTTGTACGCAGTGTCATTCTCTCTGAAATGGTATTGCCATATTTCCTTGCCATAATCTTCATTTTCTGGGGGCTCGAGGCCTTTGTAAGTGCCGGTGCCGGGCGGCGCGCCCGCTACTGGTGGCTGGGAATCATCAACGGTATTCTGCTGTGCCTCATCGGCTTCTTCTTCCTCGAAGCCGGCTGGGTGAGCGATATGATGATGGTTTCATTCCTTACGTCTATCGCCTTCATATACTGGGGCTGCACAATCGCTCTCGCCTCTTACGAGATGAAACCCCGCAAATAGAACGACACTCTTTTCCCATAGCGGCCGCCGGAACTCCCGGCGGCCGTTTTTTTAGAGGTTGTTTAATAACATATGTGAAAACACAGGTTGGTGTATTTTTG
>CAJTOB010000095.1:3686-3950 GCA_910578035.1 uncultured Muribaculaceae bacterium | reverse complement strand
GGAAACGAAAGTAGGTCAGAAAACTTTCGTTTCCCGACCTACTCGATTTCGGCGTTGCCCTATGGCAGGCCCCCGTCGGGCGATTGGTGCGGCGTTGCTGCAAGAAATCGGAAATATTCAACCACTATGCGCTTGGCTGTTTTGTCTGGGATTTTTTTGCGATAAAGGGCCCCGTCTTGTCATGATGTAAAGCAGTAGGGGCGGTAGTTTGGGAGATTTTTTGTGGGAAAGGGTGCCGTCGAGTCATGAAGTAATGCAGTAGGG
>CAJTOB010000095.1:0-3676 GCA_910578035.1 uncultured Muribaculaceae bacterium | reverse complement strand
CCCCTACTGCATACAATCATTTTATTGTGTGGACAACCGCCGTTTTGCGGTTGTTGTGTGGTGGTTTGTGGAGGAACCGCCTATGGCGGTTAAAGATAGACATAGCCTATGGTTTGGTCGCCGCATGGCGTCCATACCATAGGCTTTTGTCGTTATCGGGAAATGCAACCGCGTAGCGGTTGAAGACGCGTGTTGAGGGCGGTTATTCAACCGCTATGCGGTTGGTGTCGTGTGTGGCGTTGTAGACCTATGGTATAGCCGCCATTCGGCGTCTAAACCATAGGCTGTGTTTATATTCAACCGTCGTTCGGCGGTTGCCGTATGGTGTTGGTTCGGGGATATTTTGCGGGAATGGAACCGCTTATGGCGTCCGGGTTATGAATGAAAAACAGGCCCGGCGGAATGCGCCGAGCCTGTTTGAGCAAGATTTGGTCTAAGATTATTTTACGAGTACCTTGGTGGCTTTGTTGCCCTGACGGCGGATATAGAGGCCGTTTTCGGGGTTCTCTACGCGCACGCCCTGCAGATTGTAGTATTCTACGGGAGCGTTTTCGTCAACTGTGATGTCTTCGATGCCGGATGCTACGTATGATGTGAAGCTGTGGGTGTACGTGGGGCTGTCGAACTTCACGGTAAGAGGAGTATTTGTGCCTTTCTGCGAGTTTTCAATTTTGAATTCATTATTCCAGAATGTCCAGGGAACACGCTTGATTTCGAAATATGAATCGCCAATGTTGGCTTCGCTTGGTTTCTTGCCGGTAGCATTTTTGGCACCCCACTGCTGGATATCGCCGTCGATATACATTTCGAGACGATAGCGGTCATCGGCATCAGGTATATCGACATTGCCCGACCATACACCGTTGCCCTTGTATTCGAGGCTTTCGCCCTTAGGACCGAAAGAAGAGAGGTGATAGTATTTCAGAGAGTTTACTTCTTTGACAGAAGCTGCGCCGGAAGCGAAGTTTACGTTGATGCAGTAAACACCGTCTTTTGCCACGTTCACAGCGTCGGCACCGGCTGCGATTTTACCCTTTGCGATGGTATATTCGGTGTTGCCGGAGTTGAATTTGAGCTCACCTTCTTTAAGCTTGGTGAAAAGCTCGTAGGTGTAATCATCGACCTTGTTGAGGTTGAAAGAAGTACCTTCGGTAAGAGCCGAACCGGTCACGGTGAACGAAGCGGGAATTTCGCCGATTTCAGCAATCGAGTGAGTATAAGTGCCGCGCATAGTAACGACTACAAGATGGCTCTTGCCGTCCTTATACTTGTCGTCAATTTTCCATTTCGGATCCCACTGGCTTGCGCCGGGGGCTTCTTTGAGGTAGAAGTATTCGGCGGTACCGTCGGGTTTGGCATCGTTGCCTGTGTTTACGGGGCCCCATTTGTGATAGTTGTCATCATCGCGGGGATAACGCATCGCAATCTGATAGCGGTCGTCCTGATTCGAAAGATTCGACCAGTTGAAGGCTCCTGCCCATGTGCCGTTGCCTACATAGTCGAGAATGAAATTAGTGCCGGTCCAGCAGTGCTTCATCATAAGATGCTTTATCTGCTTGAGATCGAGGGTGGGATTGTCGCCGTTGAATTTAAGGTCGATTTTGTAGACACCGTTCAGATTCGACTGAGCATTGTTGAAGGTGTAGACAGTACCGTCGCCGCCTTTCACGGTGAGAGGCTGGCCCGCTTTGAGCTCAGCGAAGGCCTGGAAATAGCCGTCGGAGATTTTGGTGCACTCAACAGGACCCGACTCACTGTCGGCGAGTGCGTCGCCGCTGAGGATCACGCTGGCCGGCTGCGCCGCCCAGGCAGAAGAGGCCGCTAAGATAGCGGCGCTAAAAAGTAAAGAATGCTTCATGATATATGAATTGGTTAATACTGTGATGCAAAGATAAGTAAGAGCCGGCCTCAACGCTGTGCGCTATAGTGACAAATATGTATTCACGGCGCAACATAGATAAAAAACGTGTAGATTTCCATAAAAAAATTGCACCGAAAGAAAAAAATGCGTAACTTTGCAGCGCAAACCAATGCTACCGAGGAGAGATGGCAGAGTGGTCGATTGCGGCGGTCTTGAAAACCGTTGAGGGTCACACCTCCGGGGGTTCGAATCCCTCTCTCTCCGCCAAGCACAGCAAAGCGCCTGAGTATTACCGATGCTTAGGCGCTTTGCTGTGCGCCCTATCGCCAAAAATAGCCCCGTTCGGCTTGTTTCCAAGTTCAATGATAATACTCTGATACCTACTGGAATTGTAAAATACTTCAAGGCATTCGGTTTATAACATGGCACAGCCCAGTTCCGGAAAGATAACCTAAAGGGTATAATTCAAATTGGTGTAAAATATTTTATACCCTTTATGGTGTAGTTTGAGATCTGTTTGTTATCTTTGTACCCAAAAGGGTATATTTTATGACTCAGTTGGCAAAATACGTAAAGGAAATGCGTAAGCAATTCGGGCTTACACAAGTAGATCTGTCTCAGAAATCCGGAGTGGGATTACGTTTTGTGCGTGAACTTGAACAAGGAAAGGAAACCCTCCGACTGGACAAAGTCAATCAAGTATTGGCTCTATTCGGAGCCATTATGACACCAAGTAAAATTTCTGAATCATGAAACAGGCAGAAGTATATGTAGGAAAGAATCTTGCCGGTGTGCTGACTGAAGATGAGCTGGGTTATGAGTTCAGATATGACACGGATTATTTGAAATCAGATAACCCGGAAGCTGTAAGTCTGACAATGCCATTGGCTGAAAAGCCTTATCGTGATAAGGTGCTGTTTCCATTCTTCGACGGTCTGATACCGGAAGGTTGGCTCCTTGACATTGCAGAACAGAGCTGGAAAATCTCTGCCCGTGACAGATTTTCACTCCTCCTTGCCTGTTGCAAGGATTGTATTGGAAACGTGAGTATAATTCCCGTTGAAGAAAAGGAGGTGGCAGATGTGTAAGTGCCTGTATTGCTATAAACCGCTTGCCGATGGCGAGGTGGATTATCATAAGTCGTGCGCCCGCAAGATATTTGAATCGGCAACGATGCCGGTGCTTCCATATGTCAGAGCCAACATCAAGGAATTGGCACGTGAGATTGTGACGACAAGTACCACCGTGACCGGGGTACAGGCAAAACTGTCGCTTGACATTACGAGAGGTCATGACGGGGAACCGCAACGCTTTACTATTGTCGGATTGTGGGGGCGGTTTATTCTCAAACCGCAGACTGACCGCTTTGCCAACCTCCCCGAAAACGAAGACCTTACCATGCACATGGCAGAGGCAGTCGGAATAAAGACTGTTCCACATTCGCTGATTCGATTTGCAGATGGTGAACTATGCTATATTACCCGCCGTGTTGACCGCAGCAAGAGGGGCGGCAAGATTGCAATGGAAGATATGTGCCAGTTATCCGAGCGTCTGACTGAAGATAAATATAAAGGTTCATACGAGCGGATAGCGAAACTTATAAAGCAATACTCAGCGGCTCCGCTTCTTGATGTAGTCAATTTCTGGGAAGTGGTTGTTTTCTCATGGCTGACGGGTAATGCCGATATGCACCTGAAGAACTTCTCGCTTTACCGTCCGGCAGACATCTATATGCTGACTCCGGCATATGACCTCTTGTCCACCTCAATAGTGATGCCTGAAGATGATGAGGAGCTGGCACTGACTCTGAATGGC
>CAJTOB010000094.1 GCA_910578035.1 uncultured Muribaculaceae bacterium | reverse complement strand
AGGAAAGGAAACGAAAGTAGGTCAGAAAACTTTCGTTTCCCGACCTACTCGATTATTCCTAACTCGCGCGCAGCGCGATTATCCTTGCTAATGGTGCTATGAGAAAATGTTTTTTGATGGCTTTTGCCTTTCTCGGACTGGGCTGTATGGCGGCTGAGCAGTTCGACCTTGTAGTTGTAGGCGCTAATCCCGGAGGTATTATGGCGGCAGTTGAGGCTGCGCGTATGGGCAAGCGTTCTGTAATTCTTGAGCGCAATGCTCACATAGGCGGTCTGCCAGCGAATGGCCTTGGGGCTACAGATATTGCTACCAGAGGCGCTACTACAGGCCTTTTTTCTGAGTTTACAAGAGCTGTGCGAGAGTACTATGCCGCGACTTACGGCGAGAATTCGCAGCAGGTGAAGGATTGCAGCAACGGGTTTCATTTCGAGCCTTCTGTTGCCGAGTGTATTTTTCACAATCTTATAGATGCCGAGGGCGATAAAATTGACGTAAGGACAATGCGGCAGTTCAATTTTTCTACTGATGATATAGCAATGTCCGCCGACGGCAACAGGATAGATTCGATCAGAGTTGTCAATAGAACGACAGGCGATGAGGAGTATTATGCAGGTTCTATTTTCGTCGATGCGACTTATGAGGGTGACCTCGGGGCGGCTGCAGGGGTGCCTTTCCGTATTGGCCGCGAAGACGCGCGTGAATTTGGCGAGCCCGGGGCCGGAGTAACTTATGAGTACTGGAAGTCTGTTCCGGCTGAGGGCAGCACGGGAGCGTCCGACAATGCCGTGCAAGCCTATAACTATCGCCTTTGTCTGACACGTGACAGCGCGCAGTTGGTGCCCTTTGCCAAACCCGACGGCTATGACCGTTCGGAGTTTGCTGAGTTAGCGGAAGATGTATGGACCGGGCGGAACACATGGCGCATGATGCGCGATGTAACGCCGGAAATGCTCGAGAAAAACCGAAGGCGCCTTCAGAGCGGTGCGTCAGGCACGACTATACCCGGCGACAGCTGGGGCATAGAGAAGCTTGTGACAATAAATACGGAGCCAAACGGAAAAACCGACGCAAACAATCAGCACGGTGCATTTATTTCTACCGATTTGCCTGAAGAAAACTGGCCGTGGCCGACATCGTCGTGGGAGTGGCGCGATCGCTTTGCCCAACGTCTGCGCGAATATACTATGGGGCTTTTCTGGTTTGCTGCAAACGATACGGCGCTTCCCCCGCAGTTCAGACAGGAGATACAACGATGGGGGCTTTCGGCGCAGGAGTATCAGGATAACGGAAACTTTCCGCGCCAGGTGTATGTGCGTGAGGGCAGGCGCTTCGAGGGCATGTATTTCTTTACGGCTAAAGATGCGTTGCCGGTTGAAAAAGGTGGCCGGCCTCCTCTGCACAATACAAGTATTACAGCAAGCCACTATGCGCTCGACTCGCATGCTGCCCGCAAGCGGGAGACCGGCCGTGTGCACCTCGACGGCTTCATTAGCTATCCTACGGCCGTCTATACGGTGCCATACGGCGTGATTGTGCCGCGAACGGTAACTAATCTGTTGTTGCCTGTACCGGTGAGTGGTTCGCATATCGGATTTTCAACGCTTCGTATGGAGCCATGCTGGATGGTGCTCGGGCAGGCAGCAGGGGCTGCTGCATCGCTTGCAATAGACCTGGGCACATCGGTGCAGGACGTGCCCATAGACCGACTACAGGCTCGTCTTATAGATGAGAAGGCAACGCTTATATATTTTGAAGACATAACGCCTGAGGACCCTGATTTCGGCCTTGTGCAGCGTCTTGGACTAAGCGGTGAACTTACGGACTGGAAAGCTCGCCTCGACGAGCCCGTGTCAGACGCAGATTCCACCCCGCGGCGTCTGTGGCTGAAGAGGAATAAGAAATAAGCGGGCGAATAAGCCCGCCTCATATAATGCAAAAAGAGGAGAGCCGCAGTGGTTCTCCTCTTTTTGTATTGTGGTTTGCTCTATAATCAGAGGGCTACCTTGGTAGTCTTGTTGCCCTGGCGACGGATAAAGATGCCGTTTTCGGGGTTTTCAACGCGAATACCCTGAAGATTGTAGTATTCAACAGGCGCATTCTCATCAGCAACGATGCCGTCGATACCGGTGGTCTTGCTTATAGTGATGGTGCGTGTCATGACATTGGGTTCGTTCATGTTTGCGCATTCTGCAGATATTTCGAGAATGCCTTCTTTGTCAATATCAATGCCAGTAGCGGGGGCGAATGCAGTGAAGCCTTCTGCAGCGAATGCCTGAGCGGTAGCTTCGGTGAATTTATAGCTGTATTCAATTCCGGTGCCAGCATTGGCTATAGTGAAGTTGTAAGAACCGTTTTCGAAAAGGAAGTCTGAACCTTCTACAGTTTCGTCATTGCAAGTGATAGCAAGAGGGGCCAATTCTATGCGGAGGTTGTCTTTGTTGCCTTCCTTGACGAGTGCATAGCCGGGCATACCGCTTTTCATCTGAGTTGCGTCACCAGTACCACGGACGATTGCACGTTTTGCTTTCATACGAGTGTCGTTAGCTATATCGAAACCAACAATGATGTTTGAATTTTCGAGATTGCTTACAGGTAGAAGATAATTATTCTGAACGTAGATGCAGAAGTCGTTGGTTCCGCTGATGTTTACTTTATTATCATTACCTTCGCGGACAGTCCAGCCCGTATCACCGTTCATTGCAAATGTACCCTCGGCAACGAGACCATTGATATTAACTGTACCTCCGGCCTTTTGGTCGATAGTATAGTTTGTATTCTGGTTAATCTCAATGAATTTTACATTTTCGAAGGTTATAACAGCAGTGCTTGCACTCGATTCGAAAGAAGAGGCCGCATCGACAGTACTTCCAGACCAAGTAATGTTCTTGATAGTTAGGTTGCCGTTGTTCCCGGCTTTGATTAGCATAGTTTTATTACCCCATGGGCGTTTGAGCTGAGCATTTTCATCTGCTCCAATGATGGTAATACTTTTGTTCTCGACCGTTACGCGGCTTTTTACTTCGACAGTTCCGTTTATAGTGAGAACGTCGCCATCAACGGCGGCTGCATATGCGTCGTTAAGGTTGTTGTAGCTGGTTTCACCGATTGTTACGGTCTGAGAGTTTGCGCCGAGGGCGGCGAGGAGGCCGAGGGCGAGAGTGTAAAGTTTTTTCATGTATTGTGGTTTTATGGGTTTTACATATTATATACGATGAAATTTTGTGCGGCACTCAACGTCTGTGTGTTTTTTTACAAAAAAATGCCCGGTCGAGGGTCGGCCGGGCGTGGAATGATTGAGGATAGTTTTTTTGTTTATTTTGCGCGGGCTTCGGCAACGTAGCCGAGAGCTTCGCGGCATTTGTCGGTTATATATTGCCAGTCGGCTGCAGCGATGCGGTCTTTCGGGAAGAGTTTTGAACCCATGCCGACGCAGTAGACACCGGCTTTGATCCATGATTCGATGTTTTCGCGTGTGGGCTCGACACCTCCGGTAACCATCAGTTTGCTCCATGGCATCGGGGCGAGGAGGCCTTTTACGAATTTCGGGCCGAGGACGTCGCCGGGGAATATCTTGCAAAGGTCGCAGCCGGTTTCCTGGGCGGCTCCTACTTCGGATATTGTGCCGCAGCCGGGTGTGTAGGGTATAAGGCGGCGGTTGCAAATGCGCGATATTTCGGGGTTGAAGAGCGGACCTACGACGAAGCATGCACCGAGCTGAATATAGAGTGCTGCAGTGGCTGGGTCTACGACGGAGCCTACTCCGACAGCCATTTCAGGACATTCCCGGGCTGCGAATTTAACGACTTCAGCAAATACTTCGTGGGCGAAGTCGCCACGGTTCGTGAATTCGAACGCGCGGATACCGCCTTCGTAGCAGGCTTTGACTACGGCACAGGCCGTCTGAGCGTCTTTATGATAGAATACCGGAACGACAGGAGCAACGCCCATCTTAGCCAATACGGCTTGTTTATCGAATTTTGCCATCTTTTTTAATTAATAATTAAGAGGTTGTTTAATAACATATGTGAAATCACAGGGCAAAAAGTACGAGATG
>CAJTOB010000093.1 GCA_910578035.1 uncultured Muribaculaceae bacterium | reverse complement strand
GAAGATAGACACAGCCTATGGTTTGGGCGTTCGGCAGAACGACCATACCATAGGTCCGCCGCAACACACCCCCGAAAGGCAACCGCATAGCGGTTGAATACCCCCGCCGCTCCGATCACCCGACTTTTTCAAAAAAATGACGAAAAAATTTGGTTTATAAAATAAACTGATTTACATTTGCAGCATGAAAACAATCCCAAAGGGCGGCAACGCGCGAGTCAGCCCTTTTCTTCTCTAAATTCGGTTTACAAAATAAACCATTCTAAAACTTCAAACTATGGACAACAAAAACCTAACCCCTCAGGAAAGCTTGGCCCTGATAAGCGCCATGATTCAACAGTCGAAACACCGTGTGGCCTTCGCCGACATCCGAGTATCTATAATGTGGGCTACACTGACAGTCATCACAGCCACGCTGGTTACAATACTGCTCATCACCATGGGCGACCCCGCCTACAACTACGGCTGGTTCGCGATTCCCGCAATTGGCATACCCCTCAACATCTTCATGCAGCGCCACAAGGAAAAGAGCAGTGTCCGCACCTACATCGACGCCATCAGCGCCACTATCTGGAAAGCCGTCGGCTATATCGGCCTCGCCATCACCGCAATATGCATCATATTCAACATCTGCGGCCACCAGCAGGCCTGGCTCGCCATGTTCTACTACGCCTTTATCGTTGTCGGCTTCGGAACTGTAGCCACAGGAGCCCTTATCAAAGAAAAATCGTATCTTTGCGGCGGAACAATCTCCATCTTGGCAGGCTTCGCCATCATTGCCGCTCAGCTCAGCGGCTTTCCGCTCCTTATCACATGGGTCATGCCCGTCTACACAGCATGCTTCCTGCTGATGTTTATCGTTCCGGCAATAATAATACACCACAAACTCAAAAATTCGGCAGAATGAAAGAACTCGACCCATTGCTGCACTCACAGTTGCGCCTGGCCGTGATGTCGATACTGATGAACGTCGAAGAGGCCGACTTCGTCTATCTCCGCGAGAAAACTGAAGCCACAGCAGGCAATCTGAGCGTACAAATCGACAAACTGTCCGCTGCCGGCTACATCACTGTCGAAAAAGGCTTCTCCGGAAAAAAGACTCGCACCGTCTGCCGGGTCACCCCCGCCGGCCGCACCGCCTTCGAAACCTACGTCGACGCCCTCCGCTCCTATGTCAATATCTGATGACAGCGGGTTTATAAAGTAAAAAGTCGAAAGAGTTAAGATAATAGTATCTGTGCCAGTATCTTAACTCTTTTAACTCATTACTCTCTCAACTCCATAAAATAACTCAGCTCTGTAGAAACAGAAGAGACAGAGCCATCACCGCCATGCCGGCCACCACGCCGATAAGAGCCATATGATGATGACCGTGGCGCTCTGCCCCCGGAAGAAGCTCGTCAAACGATATATACACCATTATACCCGCTACAGCCGCCAGGCACACCGCATTGACAGCCGCAGACCAGAAAGGCATCAAAAAAAGCATGCCCGCAAGCGCCCCCACAGGCTCGGCAAGCCCCGACAACATAGTATAGCGGAGAGCCTTACGGCGACTCCCCGTGCTGTGAAAAATAGGCACATACACCGCTATTCCCTCCGGAATATTGTGGATAGCGATGGCAACCACAATCGGCAGCGCCACATCAAGCCCGTCGAGCGCCGCCACAAACGTAGCCATACCCTCCGGGAAATTATGAATACCGATAGCCAGCGCAAGCATCGTGCCCGTGCGCCGCAGATGATGATTGTCGGGCCGCGACAACTCGTCGAGCGTATGCGCCTCGTGCGGATTCTCGTCCTCAGGCACAAGCCAGTCTATTACCGCAATCAGAGCAATGCCGCCAAAAAAAGCAAGCAGCATGCGCACCGACGCCCCTCGCTCCCCGAATAGAGGCACAAAAGCCTCACGCGCCTCCGGCAGCAGCTCCATAAACGAAATATACGTCATCACTCCCGCCGACAGACCCATCGAAAAAGCCAGAAGACGAGTCGACGGCCGACGCACAAACATCGTCACAAGAGCGCCGACTCCAGTGGCAAGACCCGCCAGCACCGTCAGCGCAACCGCAATCCATATGTCGCTAAACCCAGGCATACCATTATAACAATCAACTCCCACAAATTGACTCAACATTCAATCCGTGAAAATTAGTGAAATCTCATTCAGCTTAAAAAATACTTCAGTTTGTAGTAGATGTCTTGCACCGGTATTCTGTAATTGCGGATATCTATGTGGTGTTTCTCGAACTGAGCCACGAAAAATGCGGCTTCGTCTTTTTGGCCGAAATACATGCTGAAATTTGCCGCATAGAGAGTATTATAAGCCGTCATTCGGTCATAGTCGAAACGCTTTAAGAGCGCCTTGTACTCATCGAACAGAGCGTCGATTTTCGGTCGGTTCGCCTTCAGCAACTTTTCGGACTCAACGATATCCACATCTTTGATACCACGCCGATAATTCTCAGCGATGGAACATTCAAGCATAATATACTCATCGATATACACCATCAGCGCATGAATCAGTTCTGACAATTCTTCATTTTTCCGGCATAGACGGACTATTTCGTCGTATGATTCAATAAGCTGACGAACAAACACATCCATATGGCCGTTGAGTGCATGGCCGATGTGAGTCAGATCAATCAGAAAACGATAGGCTTCGCGTTTTCGGTATAGAAGCTCATCGCTCTGCTCAAACAACTCGGCCTTATATCTGTACATGTATTGCTCCGCTAAACTTACGGTCTTTTTCACGAGATTATTCCCACAATCTGTCGTCAGCGAAAGGCCGTATCTTTCATTGACATCTTTCAGTGCTCCTACAAGCATTTTAACATACTCAACCGCGACTGCCTGCGAATACGAAATATAATACTCCGCTCTTTCAAACATACTGATGGTCAACTCTCTCCACCCGTAGTCGTATTCGATATGAAGCTGAACCATCTTCAATCTGAAACACAGTTTATGCTCCTCGTCCGTCTCCATTTCCTCAAGTTTGTCATACGCTTCATCGAGGTATCGCCATATGTCTTGAATATTATTATGCCGCTTATTGTAGTACAGTATTATATCATTAAGATACAGATATTTCTGAAAGGTATTCGGCTTACATCGGCCGATAATCGACATGATTCTCGCCACTCCATCGGCATTGCCCAATATATCGTAGCGATACATCATTGCCTCAAGAATCTCTACCGGAATACTGTCGACGTCGTGCTCGGTCGCGACATATTTTTCCATCAGACCGAAACTATATTCGATACCGATGGCGTCCTCGCAGGTCATGGCCGCATGGTACAGATTGTTTATATACAAGGGATAGGCCTTGTCGCCAGGCCTGAACTGACGGTGCTGTATCACAGACTTCAGGCGATCCATCATAGCCTTTGGATTATGATCCACGCTGCACAGAAATGTCTGGAGGTCAAATATGAACGGCGAAGATTCATAAGCCGACAACTTCGCTATTTCCGATTTCAGCCTTCCGATGGCTCCTATCTCGAAAAACACCATCAGACGCGGCAACAGAAACGTCCTGATTTCCCATTCGAAAAGATTCATCGAAGCGAGCCTGTCGGCAAGCCCGTATAAATGAAGGTCTCGTTCAGACTTACGCATATCGGTTTTATCCCTGCACAAACGACGCAGATCATACCATCGGACAAGCAGCCATAAAGGCGGAACAGCGCACAGACACAAAAACCACGGAGACAATTCAAAAACAAGAACGGCCAGACATATCAGGCAAATACACAGTAGTATAATGCGAGCACAGACATGACCAAAACGGTCTTTGCGTCTGAGCGGCTCAATAGCAAAAGATGCCAGCTCAGCCATTATGCTTAATAGCGCACCGGCCAATGCAGCCTTATCAGTCAGTTCTGAAACCATAAAATCCTTCTACATTAAAAAAATCGCACCAACCCTACAAAAATAAAAAATTTCTCCAACAAAAGCAACCACAAAAAAAATAATAAAACAGCTATTATCCAAACACATCTCAAAACAGCATGATGCTGATTTAAACATTACTTATCTTTGCCTGAAAAAAAATACTCATTCGTGAAACTTTCGGGACTAAATATGCACCTAACGAGGCAAAGCAAACAAAACAAACGAAGTATGACAGACCCACCAACAAACGAAA
>CAJTOB010000092.1 GCA_910578035.1 uncultured Muribaculaceae bacterium | reverse complement strand
TTTGTTTATCGTAATCCTTATACCCGCGCTGCACGCACCTACGGCGCGTTTGCACGGGCCTATCATTGTCAACGCTGCTACGCAGCTTATCTGCCGCTACGCGGCTATTTGGGCGATTGGGCTGACGGGTTGACGCCCCATGTTTTTTGCGTCTAAAAGCTTGTTCTCTGCGGGCGCGCAGAACGCGCGCCCCTACTGTGATTGGGCTGACGGGCTAGCAGGCCATGTTTTTTGCGTCTGAAAGCTTGTTCTCGGCGGGCGCGCAGAACGCGCGCCCCTGGTGGGGTTATTGTGTCGCTGCTTCGCAGCTCATTATCTTTGGCAAGGGCGCCGATATCGGGTGGCATCGCATGCGCATGTTGGTGTCGGTCCGCAATCAGCTCCTGCAATGTTCTGGCGGCGGTTCTGGTGAGGTTTTAGGGGGTGTATAGTGTCCGGTGATGCGAAATGAGCGCGGAAATGGTGTGGCTTTGGCAATGAACGGGCGGTCTACTGTTAAAAATGGCTAAAATTGATGGTGCGGCTTGTCGCTCGTCGCTTTTTTAGATACTTTTACCGAACGCAAATATTAAAACTACACCGATATGATAGACAAAAATATTATCCGCGGCTACCTCGACGAGCTCCGCATTTCTACCCGCCTTGACGACGACGGCGATATGGTAGTTGTTCAGTCGGCCGACGAAGACTTCGGCCATGACGTGGTTATCTTCGTGATGGTCAATAACAACCGCCTGTCTTATGCAGCCGGCGCTCCCGGCTATGAGCCCCGCCAGGACCCCTATCACCTGGCTAACCGCCACAACTGCCGCCGCAATCTCCCCACCGCAGTGGTGCGCGACGGCAATGTGCGCATGGAGTGCTCATTCCTTCTCGACGAGGAAGTGTCGAAGGCATATATCGTCGAAAACTGCATCAAGATGGTTCTCGGCTCTATCTGGCGCGCCTACGTAGACCTCGAAAAAGAAGACTGAGACACCGAATCGAAAAAATAAAGTTTAAAAAGTTAGGGCGATGGTGCTACTGCCGTTTTCTTAACTTTTTAAACTTTTTGACTTTTCACAACGGCCCCCGGCGTCTCAAAAATGCCTTGTATATCAAAAAAAACGCTTGGTGTTTTGCAAATTGACGGAAAAGGCTTAACTTTGCACAGTTTTTTCAGCCCTTACGCAAATGGGAAAATTCTCGGCATTCAAATTGCCTCTTAAAAGCCTCGGCACGGGAACTCATAATTTCGAGTACCACCTCGACAAACAGTTCTTTGCCAACATGGAGAACCCCGATATCCATGGAGCCGATCTGGACGTGAAACTCACTGTAGTGTACAATGGTGAATTTTACGACCTCGACTTCGCGATTTCGGGCGAAGTGACGCTTATATGCGACCGCTGTCTCGACGACCTCCATTACCCAATAGACGCCGCTTATCACATAGTGGTGAAATATGGGGAGGACTATAACGACGACAACGACGAAGTTCTCGAGATACCCGTAGGCGACGCCTTCCTCAATGTGGCCTACATGATTTACGACACCGTCGTGCTGGCGATACCGATAAAGCATGTTCACCCTCAGGGCAAGTGCAACCGCCAGATGAGCGCAATGCTGAAGAAGCACCGGGCCACTACCGGCGATGAGGATGCAGAGCTCGAAAACGAGCTTATCGACGAAATCGACTCCATCGATGACGCCGCGGCCTCCGAAGCGCCTGTCGACCCCCGCTGGAATGCTCTGCGCAAGCTGAGCGGCGACAGCACCGAAGAATAAATTTAAACTAAAGAATTATAAAAGAAAATGGCACATCCTAAACGCAAGCAATCGAAGACTCGCACCGCCAAGCGCCGCACCCACGACAAGGCTGTGGCTCCCACCCTGGCTCTCTGCCCCAACTGCGGTGCATGGCATATCTACCACACTGTCTGCGGCGAATGCGGCTACTACCGCGGCAAGCAGGCTGTTGTGAAAGAAGCCGCTCTCTAAGCAGCACACGCTTCTGATGTATACCGGAGGCACCGGCCGCACTAAACGACGCCGGAGCCCCCGTGCTTATATGTACCACCCTCAAACTCAAGACTCTCAGTAATGCTACACGCACGCATTTCGGGCATCGCATCTTACCTCCCCGACGGCATTCTCGACAACGACATGCTTTCCAAGATGGTCGATACCAACGATGAATGGATTACAACACGTGTCGGAATCAAGAAACGCCACATACTCCGCGAGGAAGGCGCCGGCTCGTCGTATATGGGCATAAAGGCTGTGGAAAAGCTCCTTGCTTCCACCGGCACAGCCCCCGAAGAAGTAGATATTCTTATCTGCGCCACTTCAAACCCCGACTACCGCTTCCCCTCCACCGGCTCTGTGATAGTGGAAGGCTGCGGGCTTAAAAACGCTTACTCCTACGACATGGAGGCGGCTTGCGCCGGTTTCATTGTCGCCCTGCAGGAGGCACGTGCTTATGTGTGCGCTGGCATTTACAAGAAGGTTGTCGTTGTGGCAGCCGAGAAGATGTCGTCGATGGTAGACTATACCGACCGTTCGACATGCCCCCTCTTCGGCGATGGCGCCGCTGCCGTAATGGTAGAGCCGACCGAAGATACCACTACCGGTATTATGGACGCCGTGTTCCATGTAGACGGCTGGGGCCGCGAACATCTGCTGATGAAGGCCGGCGGCTCGGTTAAGCCCACCACTCATGAGACTGTCGACGCAAAGGAAAACGTTCTCTTCCAGGACGGACGCGCCGTCTACAAGCATGCCGTTACAAACATGCTCACGTCGAGCATGGACGTGATGAACCGCAACGGTCTCACCGTAGACGACGTGGCTTATCTGATACCCCACCAGGCCAATCTCCGCATCATCGAGGCTGTGGCACAGCGCGCACAGTTCCCCATGGAGAAGGTGCTTGTCAACATCGAGCACACCGGCAATACGTCGGCCGCCTCTATTCCTATCTGTCTCGACGAATATCGCTCGAAGCTCAAGAAGGGCGACAAGCTTATTCTCACCGCTTTCGGCGCAGGTTTCACCTGGGGCGCGATGTATGTAGTGTGGGATATTGATTAAGGAATAAGGAATAAGTGATAAGTAAGAAGTAATAAGGGGCTGCCGGATTGCTTCTTGCATCTGAAATTAAACGGAAATAGCACTTTTAGGGTGCTATTTTTGTTATAAGGATACATCTAATGTATGATCACCTCATGGAAGAAAAAGAAAAAACAGCTCCGGAACTGACTCCGGCCGATGAAAAGAATCTGCCCGAAGTGGCACCACACCGCTCTGGCTTCGTAAATATAGTAGGCAACCCAAATGTCGGTAAATCGACTCTGATGAACGACCTCGTGGGCGAGCGCATAAGCATCATTACCGAGAAGGCTCAGACTACGCGCCACCGCATAATGGGCATCGTCAACACGCCTGAGTATCAGATTGTGTTCTCCGACACCCCCGGTGTGCTCAAGCCCAAGTATAAGATGCAGGAAGGCATGCTCGCTTTCAGCGAGGGAGCGCTCACCGACGCCGATGTGCTCCTCTATGTGACCGACGTTGTGGAAGACCCCACCAAGAATGCCGATTTTCTTGCCAAGGTCGCTAAAGAGACTATCCCGGTGCTGCTGGTTATCAATAAGATAGATTTACTCAAGGACAACGCCGAGCTCGAAAGCGTCGTAGGCCGCTGGAAAGAGCTGCTGCCGAAAGCCGAGGTTTTCCCGACGTCGGCCAAGGAGCATTTCAATGTGTCGAATCTTATGACGCGCATCGTCGAACTTCTGCCCGAGGGCGAGCCTTATTTCGGCAAGGACGCGCTCACCGACAAGCCCGCGCGCTTTTTCGTAACAGAAATCATCCGCGAGAAGATTCTGCTCAACTACGATAAGGAAGTGCCTTATTCGACAGAAGTTATCGTCGAAAAATTCGAGGAAAAGGAAAACTCTATCCATATCATGGCCGTGGTCTATGTAGAGCGCGACAGCCAGAAGGGCATTCTTATCGGCAAGGGCGGCTCGATGCTCAAGAGAGTCGGTACTCAGGCCCGTCACGACATCGAGACTTTCTTCGGCAAGCGTGTGTTCCTCGAAATATTCGTAAAGGTCGAACCTAACTGGCGCAACCGCGAGAACAAGCTCCGCCAGTTCGGCTATATCGAGTAGTCTGTTGATATCGGGTTTATAAAGTATTGAGTTTAAGGAGTCGAGGTAATAGTTCTATATGCTTGGCTCTTTGCGCCTTGTGCTTTTTGCCGCGGTATATACGGTTAAAGCCGATTTTTTTCGTTAATTTTGCACAAAACCACTAAGGAGCGCTTAATGCTCTTAGAGGTTGTTTAATAACATATGTGAAAGCACAATACTAATGTTAAAAACAGCCTCATACGACAAACTGCATGACATATGTCAAA
>CAJTOB010000091.1 GCA_910578035.1 uncultured Muribaculaceae bacterium | reverse complement strand
TGCGAACATAAGTACACAACCGACAATGGCGGCTATATTTCTTAAGATTCTCATTTTATATATTTTTCTTTATTTTCTTTCAAAAGAGACCTGAAAAGTCCGGCTGCCTCTTCAAGAGTGCCATAGAATTCTCCTCCGGCCGCGTTTAGATGACCGCCACCGCCAAAATGCTCTTTGCATAGCACATTGACCGGAAAATCGCCAGTACTTCTCATAGAGACTTTCACCATATCGGTCTCCTCACGCAAGAATGCGCTGTACACCACGCCCGGAATGGCAAGCGGACGGTTCACAAGAGCCTCGGTATCGCCTTTCACATAATGGAATCGGTTCAGTTCCTCGCGCGACAGCACTATAAGGGCGGCGCCTTCGTCGGGGAACACCTCCATTTTTTCGTAGACAGCATAGGCATTGAGGCGCATACTGTTTTCGCTCAATGTGTTGAACAGCTGCTTGTATAAGGCATCTTTATCGGCTCCCTTGCGCAGTAACTCGGCCACGACGATATACAAATCGGGGTCTGCACAGTTATACGAGAAATTACCCGTATCTGTCATCATTCCGGCAAGAATACACTCGGCGGCAGGCTTGTTGATAAAATTGAACAACTCTAGACGACAGATGAAACGGAACAGCAAATAAGCCGTAGCGGCCATTTCCGGGTGCGATATAATCACGTCGGCCTCAATGTCGGGGTGCAGATGATGATCGATAAGGATTTTGGGCGCCTTACAGTCGCGCAAAGTCTTTTCGAGACGTCCGGTGCGTCGGGGTTCGTTGAAATCGAGACATATCACCAGGTCTGCCTGATCGAAGAGCCTTGCCGCGAAGTCGGGATAGCGAGTGGCATCTACAATTTCCTTCGCTCCCGGCAATTTAGCCAAATTGGCATTATAGGCGTCGGGCACTATCGCACGACATTCCTTGCCAAGAGCGCCAAGCACATGTACGGCGGCAAGCGACGACCCTATGGCGTCGCCGTCGGGCGCGGTATGGCATACTGTGACTATGCGTTCGGCTCGGTCTATGAGCACCTTAGCCTTTTTTATGGATTCTTCCGATATTGTACGCGAAATCATTGCGCAAAGATAATCAAAAACTTGCGCTCACCAAACTAATTAACTTCCGTTAGCAACATAAAAAAAGCCCCATAAGGGGCTTTTCTCAACTTTCAATACTGTGCGGCGGCTTATCAGAACGGAAAGTTCATGCCGAAGTTGACAGATGCGTTAGAACTGAGAGGCGCGTACTCTTTAGTCACCTTGCCCAAAGTGTGGTCCATGCCGAGGAAAAGGTTGAATCCTTTTGTATGCAGATTAAGGAGCCAGCCGAAACCGACACCATATGTGCCGACAGCTACATTGGCGTCGGCCGAAAAACATTTCACGGGGGCGACATTTGCCGACAGACGCACCTCGCTCCAAGTATATTCGCCTTGAAAACGGGTAGAACTGAGGAGGCCGAAGTGAAGTTTGCGATAAACGGGCAGTGTGTAGTCGACACCGACATTAAGCGTGGCACCAAGACCTACCTTGCGCTTGCCTATATTGCCCATGTCGTCGAGCTAATAGAGCTCTTCAAGATTATCGCGTAGGCGCTTCCATTCATTTGAGAATGAATTGCTCGCATCATCGTCGGCATTGAATATATAGGCATCGGTATTTACGGTGCGAGTGCCGCCGGTTGTTGCGTGGCGGGTATCGCTGAATGAAATAAATCCGAGGTCGAGCGCAGCGACCGAGAAGTTGAAATCGCCCCACTGATATGTAGCGCCAAGGTCGAAAGCGACGCCGAATCCGTTAGGACCGATGCTACCGTCGCCGTCGAGATTCATGCCCGACACATATTCGCCGCCTTTCTTGTTGGTCTCATGCTCATATTGGAAGCCGCCGATATTGGCATAGATGTCTGCATTCGTACGTGCAATCCACTCGTTCTCGCCGAGCGTAAGGTCGGCCTCGTTGAAATAAGCGTCGAAGTTAGCGACACCGACAAGAGCCTTGACCGACGCACCAATACGCAGTCCGGGAAGGGCCTTTATGTCGTGCGAATGGTTGAGGGCGAGCTCGGCATAGCCCATGGCACGGGCCCGGAGATTGCGTATGTCGTAGGTCTTGTTTGATATGCCTTCTTTAGCCAGCGAGAAGAACGCCTTTGGCACAATGGCGTTTACATTTGAGCGGGCATTGACAGACACAGTGTTATAACCGCCGAAGGCCTTGAAGCCTGCCGAAAGGATATTGAGCTTAACATTAGCCCCGATGCGATTCTTGTCGCTCAGGTTGCCCATCACTTCCGAGGCGCTGATACCGGGATTGGTAAACAGCACCGTACGGCCATTGAGGCTGTAGACAATGCTTGAAAGATGGAGATTGCCACGGACTGCGAGATTCAGATTGCCGAGCGCCGGCATCGACACGAAATGACGGTCGTTGCCGAATGCGGGGTTCATCTGATATCTGTAGGAGTATCCTTCGAGGAAATAACCCGAATTGGTATTCTGAGCCACAGAGGCTAAAGAAGCGGCCATTATGCCGCCGAGTGCGAGTATGCGGTTGATACGTTTCATATGGCAGATAATGGTTTTAAAGTTCTTTTTCATAATAGCCGCTCACGGTTGCACGGATTTCCTTGAGTGTGATGGTCTGCGACGGAGCGAGAGCAACCGACGAGTCTTCGCTTTTCACACGGGCCTCGAAAGTGACACCGTCGATATGCTTGATTTCGCCATGCATCACTATTCTTATGTCGGCATCCTCGGCATTAGCGGGAAGCACAGATTCGGTGACTACGGTAACGCCTTGAATCGGCTTTCCGGCCACATCTATAGGATAGGCGCTTATAGAAGCTCCCATAGGAACTGTGCTCGATGCTTTTGCGGTGACAATGAGCTCGGTGATGGTTATGGCGTCTACATCTTCGTCGTTCCAGCCATCTTTTGTATCGGAATACACTATTTCCGAGCCGGCACCCAGCGCAAGAGGTGCCATAAGTTCATAGCGGCCATTGATACCATCGATCCGGCGTCCAAGAGCAAAATTGCTCACTGCCGACTGTTTTATGCCGGGATTGTCGAGAGTTATGCCAATCATATCGGGCAGACCCTTGACAGAGGCATCGGCGGGCGCCGATACAAGACTGCCGAGTGTCGAGAACTCTACGAACGAGGGCGACTCATAACCTGCCGGCTCAGTGAGGTTGGCTGAAGACGGGGCAAGCACAAAATTGTATGGTCCGGCTATGCCTTTGTCGAAACCGATGTTTATCTGATTGACGTCGGGAGAGAACGCACGGTCGGCATAGCCCTCGCGTATCGCGGTGAGCGTGATGCCGGTGGAGCATTCGAGGCTGTAATCGGCCACGGGATTATTCACCTGCAGATATATCTGCGGGTTGGCGATGGTAATATCTGTTTCATCGCCTGAGAGGAAGTCGGGTATATCGCTTAAATCCATGGGGTCAATATCCATGCCTTCAAGCTCGTACTTGACAACTCCTGTGAACGAATCGACTACTATATCGCCCATTTTGTAGCTTACATACAGATCTACAGTACCGGGCAGCGTCGTGCCGGCCTTAGGAACAACTGTGAGAAAGCCTTTCTGAATGCGGAAACGATTATCGAATTTAAGTGTATGATTCTCGACCCGGCTTCCATTGGCAACAAAATCTATGGCTGTCGCTGTGAGCACTGCTGCGCCGGTATTACCTCCGACTTCCTTGGACGGTATAGTCCAAATGCCGCTCGCAGAGTCATAACTGCCATCAGAAACAGTGGCCTCAAGACCTTCGGGCAACTGCAGTGTCAAATCCGAAAATGTCATTTTCTCTACTATGCCCGAGATATTCCTCACTTCAAAATCTATGCGGAACTCCAGGGGTTCTATCACTGCCGAATTCAGTTCCACGATTGCCTCATCGATATTACCGGCAGTATAGGTAAACTCATTGCCCATTTCGACAATTTCATATGTCAGGGCCGAGCCGTCGGCTACGATTCCTCCGTCGGGAGCAATCTGGAGGGTGCGCTGAGTGGGCGTCAGTGCCGGAGCCGTAGCCTTTACCTTATCCACATAGATAGGGTCTGAGTTAAATTCGCCTTTCTGCGAAAGAGCATAAAATTCGTTTCCGTCGATGGTAACAGCCTGAATCTTGCTATCTTCATCAATAGATATAATATCTGAAAGCACTAAGGGGTCCATATTCATCGGAACCGTCAGATTATCGACTGTCACACGGGTTGTCGTATCTATATCCGACAAATCGTAGTTGTCATCGACGCACGAAGCCGTTGCCATGCACAAGACTGACAACAGAGCACAACTTAAAACTTTGGTTTGCATGAATGTGATTATAATGGTTATAGAATGAAATCTCGAATAGGCCGCAAAATTAGTAAAATTGGCTCAAGCCGAAATGGCGGTGCATAGTTTTCGGGGAAAGTGTTAAATTTGTGG
>CAJTOB010000090.1 GCA_910578035.1 uncultured Muribaculaceae bacterium | reverse complement strand
TTTAACACTTCTAATTGCCCAATTTAACATATGCACCGTGCTTTCGGCTTGAGCCGCGAAATCAAATATCAGGGCGAATCTATCAATAAATTCTATATAGAAGGCTCCGACCTCCTCGGCGGCAAATACGGAATTGCCACACAGGGAATACGCCACGACGACGTCGGTGCGGTCGAAGTCATGGAAAACCACCAACCGCTCCAGGTTCTTACCGGCATCAGTTTCTCCGACAAAGCCGCCATAAACCTCCGGCTCAAAAGCAAGGCCAAAGCCACATGGAGCATACACGGCAACGCCGGAATAGGCTATTCCGCCCAACCCGACGGTCTGCTCTGGAACAGCCAGATTTTTGCTATGGCAATTATGCCGTCGTTTCAGAATATCACAACCTTCCTGAGCAATAACTGCGGAGAAGACCTTCCGCGGCAGACGCGCGATTTCTTAAGCGGCAGACGCGCCACGGAGCTCAATTCCAAAGTAAGCCTTTCTCTACCCGGCGTACCCTCTCTCAACTCTCGCCGAACTCTTTTCAACCGCTCGGCCCTTATATCTACTAACAATCTCTGGAAACTGAAAAACGGCGAATTCAAAGCCCAGATTGACTATTCATTTAACCGCGTGACAGCCTCGGCTACCAATATAACAACATATTTTCTCAACGATGGCGACCGCGTAATCACCGAAGACCGAAACGGCACCGAACACTCTCACTCCCTCTCCGCAAAAATCACTTATGAACTGAACAAAAAGACCGCTTTCATAAACAATAGTCTGAAAACCAACATTGACTGGAACGACATAGACATCAATGCGACAGGCTCACTCCCAAACAGCCAGCACGCTGCCCTCCCCGACTACTATCTCAACAACGATTTCAAAATCATCAAGCGATTCAAGGACAAGCACCTTGTGACATTCACGAGCACAAACGAGTGGGAATCACTACCCCAGACACTTACCGTACACACCGCAGAGGGAAACAGACGCCAGCACATCGGCGAACACGCATTCTACACCAAAGAAAGCGCCGCATATACCTTTTTAATAAAAGGAATCAGCCTCAGCCTCGAAGCAGGTATAAAAGGCTACCTCCGCTCTATGAATTCTGATTACGAAGCTTTTTCGACAACAAATGACACCCGCAATATCATAAACACCAATTACTTCACCATATACGCCGCTCCAAAGTTCGAATACTGGCTCAACCGCGTAACCATGACCCTCGATCTTCCGCTGAGCTACAGCTACTACACCTTCGACAAGGCCGTGGCAAACCGCTCGGAGGGCTATTTCTCGCCATCGCTCGCAATGCGTTGGAAACCAAACAACCGCTTCACAGTCTATCTCCGCGGCGGTCTCGGCCGCTCGCTGATGAGCCTCGACATGGTGCAACCGGGGTTTATCATGACCGACTACCGCACATTCCGCCAAGGCGTCGACAAATTCTATAACACAAGCTCACAAAACGTCTCGGCCAGCCTTGCATACAAGCACACCCGCCATGGCATCTTCGCAAATGCCCTCGTGCTGCGCTCATGGTCGCATGTTCCATACACCATGGAGCAACAGCTCTACGGCGACTACATAGTCTATTCCTACTCCACCGCAAAAAGCGACAGCAAGCGCCTTATGGCAAGCGCAGATATAGGCAAGACACTCGAAATACTCCGCGGCGGCGTCAATATCAAAGGCAGCTTCAGCCGCAACGAATCCAGACTCATATCCGAACGCGAACCCGTGACCTCCGTCGGCACCTCCTGGAATATCGGTTTAACGTTTAATGCCAACCCCATAAAATGGCTCAACCTCGACTATAGCTTTGATTTCGCCACAAGCAATCTTGCCATGAACGGTCTGGGGGCCGACTGGCTCTCCGGCATGGAAAACACACTGTCGCTCAACATTCGGCCCCACAGGAAATGGGAATGGAACATTGCCGGCGAGCACTACCGCAACGAAATAAGCGCAGACCGCTACAAAAACGCACTTCTCCTAAACACCAAGATTCTCTACAAACTCAGCAAACGCATCGAACTCAGCGCTTGTATGAACAATATCTTCGACCGACGCACATACAGCTATACGAGCTACAGCACCATCAGTTCATTTGAGTCGCAACGCCGGCTCCGCGGTCGTGAATTCCTGATTTCAATATCTTTAAAGAAATAAATATGAAAAAACTATTGCTCATTTTCGCACTCACATTGCCAATAGCAGCAAACGCACAGCAAGCGTCTGTAAAAGTGGCATACGAGGAAACACGCCACGTCTACTCACAGGACGACAAACTCGGAACCAGAAATATGACACTACTTACCGGCAAGGAAGGTTCAAAATACTTCAACGAACAAAGCCAGTACTGCGATTCGATGACCTCAACCCCCGAAGGCAAAAAGAAACTTAGAGAAATACAGATGGCTGCTTGGGTCAGCTATGGCGCCGACGGCTCAATGAGTATAGACATGACAAAAGGCAACGCTCCAAACAAAAAAATATACACATACATCGTCAAAGACTTCTCCAAAAATGAAATGAAGGTCTACGACAACTGGGGCGACGAAAACGGATACTACACCGAGCCTTTCAGCGAAATGGAGTGGGAAATCGAAAGCGATTCCACACGCACTATATTAAACTACGAGTGTATAATGGCCCGCACCAGCTACCACGGCCGCAACTGGCGCGCGTGGTTCACACCCGAAATACCCGTACAGGACGGCCCATGGAAATTCCAGGGGCTCCCGGGGCTCGTCCTCGCTGCCGAGAGCGACAATGACATCGCCCTCACCGCCACCGGCATCGAGGCCGTCAACACAACTATACAGCCGGTATATTCGCCCGGTTCATATTCTAAAACGGACCGCAAAAAGGCTCTCAAAGACGAAGAATACTTCAGCAACAACCGCGAGGCCATAATCAGCGCCCGATTCGGCTCAAGTGTAAAATTCGAAAACAAAGACCAGGAAAAGAAGCCCTGGAACCGCACCCGCTACGTCCTCGAAACCGACTATTAAACAACATATAAAGGAATTCTTGTAGATATATAACTATCTATTATTCAGTTGTTATATATACTATAGTGTGTACTATATGAGCAAAATGGAGAATAAGAATAGAGGCGATTTAAAGGTTTTATATGTTTGTTAGGCAATTTTAATTCGACTTTGTTTTATTTTTCTGACAACTAAAAACCAGTTCAGTGAAGCTGGAACATTCTCGGCTTTTGACTTAACACTCCTTACGAACTTTAGGAATGACTTTCTTCGTGATATTTTGGCAGGAAAGCCGATGAGATAATCCAAAAGTCTCGGAAACTTGTTGTAACTTTGTAAACTACTTAATAATAGGAGATAAAATCATGGCAAGACCAATAGCAGAAACACCGATTCTTACAGGCGAAGATGCTGTGCGCTTTGAAAAACTCAGGGTTGAAGTCGAGAGTCTCAATAAAGAGCAGTGTGCCAAGAATACAAGAAAACTCAAGGAGGCGGTTAAGAAAGCTAAGGAATACATTACCATCTGCATATAGGATGATGAAACTTGTAAAACTTACTCCCGATACCGAACTTGCAGGGTTTGATTGTGGTGATGAAGATTTGAATAATTAGCTTTTACGCATAACTCGCATTTTGAGATGAAAACGACCGACGATTTCTTCATTCCCGATAACGAGGTCAAGCTCCCTGAAGAACTTGACTATAGCCGAGTGTCGGAATATATTATGTCGGCAGAGGCTTTTTCCCGCTCAACATATCAGAGTGTCTATATTATCGACTATTTTAAGCAGAATTTCCTGTATGTGTCGCCCAATCCGATGTTCCTGTGCGGATTGACACCGGAGCAGATGATGAAACTTGGATATCGTTTCTATCTGGAGTATGTGCCGGAAGATGAACAGCAGTTTTTAATTGATTTGAACGAGGCTGGGTTTTCATTCCATCAAACAATTCCAGTCGATGAGCGAAAAGACTGGTACATTTCTTACGACTTTCATATACTGAACAGTGGCAAGAAGATTCTCGTAAATCACAAACTCACCCCTCTTGCCTTAACCTCTGACGGTCGTATATGGCTTGCTCTATGCGTTGTGTCAGCATCTACCCACACATCCTACGGTCATATTGAAATGCACCGTGTCGGTTCTCCTGATTATTTTGAATACAACCGAAACACCCGCAGATGGGATAATCGGCAAATGCCGACTCTTACAGACGGGGAAAAGGCTGTGCTCACTCTGTCGATTCAAGGCTACACCATGTCGGAGATTGCCGACAGAATATGTCTGTCGCCCGACACCATCAAAAAATACCGTCAGCACATATTCGAGAAACTTGATGTACGCAATATCTCCGAAGCCATTATAGCGGCTACAAACAACAAGCTACTCTAAATTCTTGCATAAATAAAATCGTGGAAAATGTTTGACTTCGCGTCCGACGGCGATGTTGGCTGCTATCCGTGCACATATATGTGTTGCGGTTTTTAGTGCCGCACTGCTCGTAA
>CAJTOB010000089.1 GCA_910578035.1 uncultured Muribaculaceae bacterium | reverse complement strand
AACAGTCGCGAACCGAACTCGCGGCCGCCTATAATAAGTGTATCTTTCATGTAGTTAGTAATTAGAAGTTAGGAGTTAGGAGTTGTCAGACCTATTTTTGCCAGGAAGTGGCGGGTGGTGGCGGCGGGATTGTCGGCACTGAGCAATGCGCCTGAGACGGCCACGCCTGTAACCCCTGTTGTCATTATATCTTCAAGGTCTTCGGCTGTGATGCCTCCTATCGCAACGACAGGAAGGTCGCTACTGCGGCGGAATTCGCTCATTATACTTCGATAGCCGTCGAGACCGAGCACCGGACTGAGCTTCTCTTTGGTTGTTGTGAAGCGGAATGGCCCGAGACCGATATAATCGGCCCCGGCTTCGACTGCAGCAAGCATATCGTCGAGAGTATTGGCTGTAGCACCTATTATTCTGTCGGACCCGAGGATTTTTCTGGCTTGGGCGACAGGCATATCGTTCTTACCGAGGTGCACACCGTCGGCACCGAGTTCGCCGACAAGTGCGACATGGTCATCGATGATGAATGTGGCGCCGAAGTCGCGGCATAGTCGGGCCAACGGACGTCCAGTGGCTATTATTTCGTCGGGCGAGGCATCTTTCATACGGAGCTGCACCCATCGACAACCTCCGTCGAGCACGGCACGGGCGCCGGACAGCTCATCGTACGGCCTGCGTCTGTGAGTTATAAACTGCAACATTTTCAAGTTTTTCATTAAGGTTTCCATCCCAGATATATCCGAGGAATGCAGCCCCTCCGAAACCTATCAGGTCAAGCATGGGGAGCCGTTCGGGCACGACACCGCCAAGGGCGACGAAGGAGTCGTCGACCTTTCCCGCAAGTTCTTCGAGGTTGAAAGCAGCCTGATAGCCCGGTTTAGAAATGCTGTTGAAAACCGGACTGAGGAAACGGTAATGGGCCGGCGCCATAGCATCATGAATGCTATGACAACTACGGCTTACAATACCTCTGAATCCGGGTGGCAAGACGGAATTACGGGCATTCAGATGAATACCCGCGCCATACTCCGCAGCGAGAGCATGACAGTCGTGCAACGACAGTCTGCTGCGCAATGACGGTGACACGGCTTCTATGAGCCGACGCACGGAGCACTCCTGTGCGCCCGGTTTGCGAAGGTGCACACGGTCTATGACTCCCGAAGCGAGCATGGTCTCTATTGCCGCAGCCTCACCCTCGAAAAAGTCCGGCCGGGTTACGACGATACACTTCATCCTCCGCAGACAGCGCTGACAACAGTAACATTGGCGCCCTCAGCAAGATAAGTGACGGTCCATGCGGCACGGGGCACAACCTTATTGCTTATAGCCACGGCTATACCCTGCAGGAGAATGCCCTGCGATTCTAAAATTTCGGCGAGATTGAGCTTGGGATTGACTTCGACAGGCTCTCTGTTGATAAATATCTGCATAGTACAACAAATTAAACAGAGCGTGCCCTCAGTCAAGGCTATGAACAAGTCCTTTCGGCGGTACGAACCGCATCAAGTTCATAGGGTATGATCTCAGCCCCGAACCCGGGGCACCCCTCTTGTATGTGCCGCAAAGATAATGATTCCTATCCAAGCACACAAGTGCCCGACAGAAATATTTTTCAGCGAGCGCTGAGCTTTCTAAATATTATGAACCATTTATGCTCTTCGGTCTTATATTTGCCGGATTGTACTATGACATTGCGCATGGCATTATCGGCCCAGTAAACGCTGTCGTTCATAGTGCCGTACTTTGACATTACTATACATTGCGGCTCATCGGCTGCTATTGCATTCTTTAATGCTTCTACTTTTTCGGCATCATTAAAAATATTGTCGCTCCAGGAATGCGGCCACAGCCTGTTTCGGCTTCCAAAGAGATATTCGGAGAAGAAGCGTCTGTTATCCGACCCTATAATCAATGAGCCTTCCGGAACAAGCGCTCTGCCCTGCGACAGCATTTCGTTTATTTCGGCAGCGCGCTCCGATGTGGTGAAATTATTGTGCAGCAGAGGGTGGTCTACCGGAGCGGTTGCAGTTCGCCAGCCTCCATCGAAGACTGTATGCCCTGCCGTATAGAAGGGCACAATCGCCATAACGGACAATAGAATCACATATGTCGCTCTTTTGGCAATAATGGCAAAGTGCCCCAAGCTAAGACCGCCGAGCAAAGCCAAAACGACAGGAACCGACGGAATATTCATGAATTTTATTGTTCCGCCGTCGCTGCCTGCCATAGGCGCTACGCAGCAGCCTATGACAACCAGTGCCCGCAAGGCGCTCTTAAAATCTTTTTTTGCGCCAATATAGCAGCCAAGCAGAATAATGATACATGAGGTGAGTAATCTCAATACGGGATAAAACACACGGTCTATTTTCAGAATCAATACGCCTAAAATGCACACGCCCAAGATAATCAAGCCAAGCGGCATGATATATTTATTTCGTTTTGCCACCTTAGACAACAGAAAGATAAAGAGAGACAGGAGCACGAGGTCAAACAAATCGAGCGTGCCGGTATGGATATAGTTTGCCATAAGCTTAGACACACTATGGCCGGAGACGAAGCTGGACTGGAGATTGTCGAGCCATTCGGCCACACCACGGGTATAAATGGCCGACAAAAGCACACATATTGTCAATGCGAATGCACCAATCTGCACGCCTAACATTGCTAATATACGCTTTGTTCCGAGCGATTTACCAACAAGAAGCACTCCCAGACAGGCAAACGGCACTATGACTATATCGGGGAAACGGCACAGGGTCGCACAAGCTGTCAAAATGCCTAAAACCGCAGAATCCCATATTTTGCCGCTCGACCAAAGGCGGCATATACAAATGAGACTGAGTGTGGAAAATAAAATAGCATAGCAATCCCAACCGATAAGGCGTGATTTTACCGGACAGCAAAGTGCGGCACACAGCAGAGAGATATACAGGAACAGCGACATATTCTGCGACGCCGTGCGGCGAAAATAGAAAACGGCGGCACTTGCGATTGACAGTACTGTAATGAAAAATGTCAGAGTTCTCATCGCCAGAAAACTGAAACCAAAAATTTTTCCGACCAGACCCGAAATGACCGATGACAGGATTGCCTGCGGATTGATGTGAGGGTCCATTGCATTCATTGTCTGATAAGCCTCGTCGTTGACATCGAAGCCAAAGCGCACAAACCAGAATCCAAAGGCTGTTACAAGAACGGCAGCCGTCCAAAGCGCTATGTTAAAAATGCGCGACTGAAAGATTGGTTTATTTACAGTAATTTCCATATTGTTTTTCAATTTATCTTGTCTGCGATTTCAAACCGGGGGCGTTTCTTTACTTCCATGAAGATTTTGCCAATATACTCCCCTACTATCCCTATCGACATCAGAATGAGACTTCCGAGAAACCAAAGCGATACCATTATCGAAGCCCAGCCACCTATTACATGTCCGCTGAAATAGGACACAAGGACCCACACGGCAACCAGAATGTCGAGACCGAGGAGAATCAGGCCTGTCGTAAAAATCCATCGAATCGGTTTGGCCGAAAACGATGTAATGCCGTCGACAGAAAAATTGAGCATTTTGAAAAAAGGATATTTCGACTCTCCGGCCGCACGCGGGTGTCGCCGATATGCGACTTTGGCGGTTTCGAGGCCTATCTGCGGAATAATGCCCCGGAGGAAGAGATTGCTCTCGCCATAACGCCCGAGCATTTCGATTGCGCGCCGGCTCATGAGGCGGAAATCAGCATGGTCATATACAGTATCGACACCCATCTTCTGCTGAATCAGATAGAACAGATGTGCGCTCGAACGCTTGAACCAGCTGTCGGTCGAACGGTCGCTTCTCACACCATAGACAATCTCCTTGCCGTCGTTAAATGCACGGACCATGTCGATGATTGCGTCGGGGTCGTCCTGGAGGTCGGCGTCGATTGATACGGCAGCGTCGCATGTGTCTTTAGCGGCAAGGAGCCCTGCAAGAAGTACATTCTGGTGACCTCGGTTATGTGCGAGGGATATTCCTTTTACTCTACGGTCGGCGTGGTTGAGCTGCTCGACAATCTGCCATGTACGGTCTGTGCTTCCGTCGTTGCAACACAAGATATAACTGTCTGCCGAGGCAATGCCTTCGTGAGACATTCTGTCGATTACTGATAATATGCGTGGAACAGAGATTGGCAACACCTCTTCCTCGTTGAAGCAGGGAAGAACAATTGCGATTACGGGTTTCATGACATTATCCAATGGTGTAAGTTAGCCGCCGCGACCCCAGAGTCGGCTGATAGTGAAAAAAAGAGGCGTGAGGTCTCTTCCTGCTGCTCGTTCCGCTATCATGGCCTTCGCATTGCTCATCTCTGTAGAACGAGCAACGTCGAAGCCCACGCCTTATGTAATAGTGCACGCACGTACCTGACTATTAAAAGCCAAGGACGCGTGCGTGATAATATTACACACCAAAGGGCATCTACTGCTGCTCCATTCCTGACAGAGATATTAGAAGTTGCGAAGTTCTGATAGCCAAGAATCAAGCGTTCGGTAAACGCATCTATAATGTCTTGCTCCATGACAGAGCAAATACCCTCAAACCCCTGAAAACCCTCTCCCGGGCTTCGACATGGGATTGCGGATAGTGCAAAGTTAGCAATTATTCGTGAATTACAAGCATGATATATATTCCCGAAAAAAATCAGGGCAAATCGAGTAGGTCGGGAAACGAAAGTTTTCTGACCTACTTTCGTTTCCTTTCCTC
>CAJTOB010000088.1 GCA_910578035.1 uncultured Muribaculaceae bacterium | reverse complement strand
TTTCTGCAAAGGTAAAACTTTTTATTTTTCTAACACAGGTTTATTACCATGCGCCGATTATTCTATCCACTCATCATTAGTTGGATAATCTGAATCAAAGCTAAAGTTTTATTACCATACCCCACTTTCACCACAGAGGTATGACATGCCCGTCATACTAAAAAAAGCAACCCTTTTGGGGTTGCTTTTGTAGCGAATCAGGGAATCGAACCCTGGTCTCCACCGTGAGAGGGTGGCGTGCTAGGCCACTACACTAAATCGCCATTTTGTTTTTGCTCTGCAAAGTTATAATGAATTTTAATTATATGCAAGTGTTCAGCTTTTATTTAACACATATTAAGAATTATATTCACGACAAAAGAAAAGCCGGCACTAAATTTAGAACCGGCTTATGCTTGAGTCAAGGCAAAAAATCCATTACTTACCGCCAAGGTGGTCGGATACTGTGAGATGGAGACGGCCTTTTGCACGACGGCGAGCGAGAACTTTGCGACCGTTGGCTGTAGCCATTCTTTCGCGGAAGCCGTGCTTGTTAACTCTTTTACGGTTAGAGGGTTGGAATGTTCTTTTCATTGCCTTATGTGATTTTCAAATTATTTCAACGCTTTTCGAGGTGCAAATTTAGTCAATTATTTCTAATTCTGCAAATAAATTTGACTAACTTTGTTGTCATAAAAATATAGACAGTTATGCAAATAAAAATAGGCGACACAGTGCGCTATCTCAATGCAGTCGGCGGCGGCAGGGTTGTGAAAATCGTCGGCGACATTGCATATGTTGACGAAGATGGCTTTGAAACACCGGTTCTCATGCGCGAATGCGTGGCAGTCGGTGCAGTAACTAAGAACAACAATCCTATCCCGGCTCCAAAATCGGAAGCGAGAGCGCCAAAAGTACAAAAGGTTGACACACCCGCACCTACCACACTGCCTATCGTAGAAACTAAAGGCGGCGATAAGCTAAATGTGGTTCTTGGATTTGAGGCTTCTGACCTCAAAACTATCTCGCAGGCAACATTCGACGGATATATAGTAAATGATTCCAATTACTACATTTACATAAGCGTTGCCATACGCGCGGCAGAAGCCAACGAATGGTCGCTTAGATACGACGGGCTGATTGAACCCAATATCCAGGAGTTCATCGGCGAATTCTTGCGAGAAGACCTTCCGTCAATGGACCGAATAAAGGTTCAGTTCATTGCTTTCAAACGCGACAAAGGTTTTGAGTCGAAAGCCCCATGCAGCATAGAGCTAAAAGTAGACACCACTAAGTTTGCGAAGCTTCATTGCTTCCGTCCTAATCTGTATTTCGATGTTCCGGTGATTGCATTCGATATCATCAGCAATGACAAAAACACAGCAGATACATCGCTTGACAAAGCGACAGTAGCTACGATGCTTTCCAAACACGAGGCGCCGGCTCAAAAAAACAAGATCCATACAAAGAAAGAAGCCAAGAGAGAAGATGTGATTGAAGTAGATTTGCATATCGACGAGCTCGTAGATAGCACCGCTGGTCTATCGGCTGCCGACATGCTCAATCTGCAGATAGACCATTTCTGCAAGACGATGGACGAGAATCTTCGTCATATCGGCCAGAAAATAGTCTTCATACACGGCAAAGGCGAAGGCGTCCTTCGCCAAGCTCTGATGAAAGAACTGACTCACAGATACAAAGGGCACGATGTGCAAGACGCTTCCTTCCGCGAATATGAATTTGGCGCCACACAGGTGACAATACGTGCCATAGTCCAAAATAAAAAGCCCAAGAAATGATTATTTGTTTTTCGGGCACGGGAAACACTTTTTATGTCGCGTCCAAGCTCGCAGAAAAGACCGGAAACTCCATATTCATGCTCGAAGGCATACATTTGCAGAATCCTGAGAGCACGAAGCTTGACACCGCTCCGGGAGATGAGACTGTGATATGGGCTTTTCCTACTTATTCATGGGGCGTTCCTCCTGTAATGGTCCGGTTCATCGAGACATTCACCGCCGGGAAAGGCCTCAAATCCGCACGACACTACATGCTAACAACTTGCGGAGACGACATGGGGCAGACCGACCGGCAATGGCGCAGACTGATGAAACGACGCGACTTTAACGCGATATCGGCATTTTCCGTGATTATGCCCAACACATATGTGTGCATGAAAGGGTTCGATGTCGACACTCCGGAAATGGTGCGAAGCAAGATAGAAGCCGCCGATTCTAAAATAGTTGAGATTGCTGATATCATCAGGAGCGAAGTTAGAGATTTGCTCAATCCGGGTGCTTTCGCATGGCTTAAATCCACGATTGTATACCCTTGGTTTGCACGGTATGCAATGTCTGCCAAGCCTTTCAGACATACAGAAGCCTGCGTCGGCTGTGGCAAATGCGCGAAGCTATGCCCGATGGAAAATATCACGATGACGCAAAATAAGCAATGCCAGCCCGCACCCATGTGGGGATTGCAGTGCGCGATGTGCCTTCGGTGCTATCACTCATGCCCGCAACATGCCGTGGCTTATGGACGCAAAACCGACGGAAAAGGACAACAATGGCTTGGATTCAAAGACTTGAAATAGACTCTACCCCATAAAACAATAGCCCGAACGCCTCTTCAATAGGCATTCGGGCTATTATTGCGATATTATGAATATGGGTTATACGATGCCTCTTAATTCCGAAATATCGGCAACGCCATGACGTGTGCAATACTCTTCGATGCCATCGATAACTTTTATACATGTTGTAGGATCCAGGAAGTTCGCAGTACCAATCTGAACAGCGGTAGCACCGGCCATTATGAACTCAAGCGCATCGCGTGCATCAGTAATGCCTCCAAGACCGACTACCGGTATCGATACCGCCTTAGCAACCTGCCATACCATGCGTACCGCCACAGGGCGCACCGCCGGGCCGGAAAGGCCGCCTGTTACCGTAGAAAGAACCGGCTTACGGCGCTCTACATCAACAGCCATGCCCAAAAGGGTATTTATAAGCGAGACACTATCGGCACCTTCAGTTTCGACGGCGAGAGCAATATCTGCTATAGAAGTGACATTTGGCGACAGCTTTACCATAAGATGACGCGGCCACACTTTACGGACTGCCCTAACGACAGAGGCAGCACCATCGGCAGTCGTTCCGAATGCCATACCACCCTGCTTCACATTCGGGCAAGATATATTTAACTCTATCGCATGAATACGGGGCAGCTGCGCCAGACGTTCGGCTGTGGCCGCATATTGTTCAATTGATGCACCCGACACATTGACCATCACTTCTGTATCAAGATTCTCAAGCAGCGGATATGTTTCGGCAGCAAAGTGCTCTACCCCTTTATTCTGAAGACCGACCGCATTCAGCATTCCTGAAGGCGTTTCGGCCATTCGGGGATAAGGGTTACCCTGACGAGATTCGAGCGTAGTGCCTTTTACAATAAAACCGCCAAGACGCTCCAGATTCATAAAATCGGCATATTCGAGGCCATAGCCGAATGTTCCGGACGCAGTCAGAACAGGATTCTTAAGCTCAAGCGAGCCAAGTTTTACAGCTAAATTCACCATTGCAATTCATTTATATTGAACACCGGACCATCTTTACATACACACACGTTGCCATTGCTGGTATCCTCCACGCAACAAAGACAAGCGCCCAATCCGCATGCCATATGATTCTCAAGCGACACCTCAGTCGCAACGCCTACAGAGCCGGCAATAGCTGCACATGCCATCATCATAGGTTTAGGACCGCAGATTTGTACAAAATCATACTCTCCCGGATTAAATTCAGGATGCTGGGTCACGAGGCCATGAAAACCAGCAGAACCATCATCAGTACATATATATAATTTACATTCCGACTCAAAACGGTCACACAACCATCTATCAGGCGCCGTTCTCGAGCCAAAAATCACAACCGGTTCAACCCCTGCATCTTTAAGACGCAGCATCTGATAATACATAGGAGCAATCCCTACGCCTCCACCGACCAGCAAAACCCGCTGGCCTTTTTCAGCAGAGGAAAAGCCATGTCCGAGCGGCATTATTACACGGAGGGAGTCGCCAACGGCATATTCACCGAGAGCCTTGCTCGCACGCCCGATTGGCGCTACAAGCAACTCCAGGACTTTCTCTGTACTATTATATACTGAAAACGGTCTGTTAAGAAGCACCGGAGCACGGTCAACAGCAACTTCCACAAACTGCCCCGGCTCACAAACAGGCAACACGCCCCCGGAGGCATCAACGAGCACAATATGAATCCAGCCCGACGTAAGAATCCGCAGCCGATCAATGCGCAGACATAATTGTTCTTTTTTAGCGTCCATATAAAAAATCGAGCCGCTGCATTTCTGCGCGGCTCGCTGTGCTATGATTGGTTTATTCTTAGTGGCGGGAACGAGAATTGAACTCGTGACCTCCGGGTTATGAATCCGACGCTCTAACCAACTGAGCTATCCCGCCCTTTTGCGAGTGCAAAGTTAGATACTTTTTTTTAAACATGCAAATAAATCGTGCAAAAACCTCAAAAAAACTTTTTTCATCAAAAAAGTGCAAAAAAATTTGCATAGTTCAAAAATACTCCCTAACTTTGCACCGCAATTGAGAGAAACACCAATCGCAAAAGACTCCGTAGCTCAGTTGGTAGAGCAACTGACTCTTAATCAGTGGGTCGAGAGTTCGAGCCTCTCCGGGGTCACAAGCCAAAGCGGCTAAATGTTGAAAAACGCTGAAATCACTTGATTTTCAGCGTTTTTTATTTTTGTCCAAATCGAGGAACACTGAAAAATATGGCTCAAGCCGAAAGCACGGTGCATATGTTAAATTGGGCAATTAGAAGTGTTAA
>CAJTOB010000087.1 GCA_910578035.1 uncultured Muribaculaceae bacterium | reverse complement strand
CGGGCGCAGATCGAAACGTGCGTGGTGAAGGGGGACTGGGTGTTCGACGCGCGCTATTTCGGCGTGGAGGTGTCGGACGACGGCGTGACGTACCGGAAGGTGGCCGAAGCGGAGTATCCGGCCTTGGGACAGAAGGATCGGGACGGCATTTACGAACATGAATTGACGTTCGATCCGGTGACGACGCGGTATGTGAAGATCGTCGTGAAGCCGGAGCACAGTATGCCGGAGTGGCATCCGGGCAAGAACAGTCCGGCGTTCGTCTTCATCGACGAGATCAGTCTGAATTAGCGCAATTCGTCGCGGGCCTGATAGAAGAAGGGCGATTCCGAACCGGTTCGGAATCGCCCTTCGTGGCATATGGAGGTGTTTGGGTTTGGTTGCCGTGGCAGGGGTGTTAACTTGCTTAGGGTAGAGGCTGCCCTTATTTTTTAGGGAAGACCCGGCCCTTTGCCCCCCGCGGGCACGCGGCGTTTATTCCGAGAGGCAACGCAACTGAAGACCGTGGCCGCGATATTGCGAGCTGCTTGGATCAAGGTATTCGGTGTAAAAAGCCATGACCTGAGTTGTGGTGCTATTCGTTACCAACGTAGATGACCAACTGTATCCGATGTTACCGCCCCCATTAGCTATACCCCCATAGTCCGTCCGGCCGTAGCCGCGGTAGCCCGGGGCGGGCCTTTGTGAATCTTAATAGCCTCATGCTAAAGCAGGCACAGGGCCATGGCGGCTCCGGCCTGAGCCACTTCGTATTTCAGGGTGGTGAGGTTGTCGCTCAAGGCGTACCACTCGGAGAGGGCCAGCAGGGCGTCGATGGCGGTCAATTCGCCCCCCTTAATGGCTTTTTCGATGAGTTGCGGGTAGTTGTCCGACGCGTGAGCGGTCTGTCGGGTCACCAGGGTGGAGGAGAGAATCCGGAACCGTTCGTACAGGGCTTTCAGACGTGCTTCGGCCTGCGTGGCGACGGCTTCATGCCGGGCTTCGGCCGCATCCCGGGCGGCTTTGGCTGCCCGGGTGCTGCCGATGTTCTGCCACAGCGGAAGCGAGATGCCGGCCAGCAGTGCGTTGGTGCCTTTGTGGCCTTCGATTTCGACTTTGTAGCCGACGGTCAGTTTCGGCAACCAGGCTTGTCGGCTCAGTTTCAGGGTGCGACGGGCGATCAGGGTGTCGATGGCGGCGGCTTCGAGTTCGTAGTCGGCGGCCAGGGCGGCTTGTACGAATTCGTCGCGTGTGCCGCTGAAGGCGAAGGTAGGGTAGCCTTGTGCGGCGATGGCGGTACCGCCGTTCAGCTGGGCCAGCGCTAAAGCGGCTTCGGCGTGTTCGGCTTCGGCGACGGCGAGATTGTCGGCGGCTTCGGTCAGCAGCATCCCGGCGTTGCGCAGCTCGATCAGGGTCGTGCTGCCGTTTTCGATCCCTTTCTGGTAGAGTTCGACGGCTTGGCGCAGGGCGTCGCGCCGACGGCTGAAAATCTCGATCCGCTCGGCGGCGTAGACGAGGCGCAGATAGGCGTCCGATACTTCGCCCATCACGGCGCGTTGAGCGGTGCGGTGCTCCTGCTCGGCTTTCGAAATGCCTAACTTGCTGATTTTATTGCGCTGGTGGTAGACGGTGGGGAAGTCGAAGGATTGTTCGAAGGCGAGTTCGTAGCGGGTTTCACCGACGAAATAGTATTCCAGTGCCACGGACGGATCGTCGGGAGCGAGGCCGGTACGCAGCTGGCGCACGGAGGCGGTGTGCTCTTTCTCGGCAGCTGCGAGTTGGGGGCTCCGTGCGGCGACTTCACGCAAAAAAGCGGCGTAGTCGGCGGTTTGAGCGGTTGCGATTCCGATGGCTCCGGCTGTGGCGAGCCAGAGGGTGAGGAAAATATGACGCTTTTTTTTCATCGATCGGGGTTTCGTTTGTTTTCGTTTTGCAAAGATAATCGGCTGCTCTCAGCTACGCAAGGGCGTGAGTTCGCACGGCCCGGGAGTTGGGCTGCTACCGCGGCGTTATTGAGGTAGAGGCTGCCGCAGAAATGCGCAGCATTTCCCGTCCCCGCACCCGTTGGGTGTTTTGTTCGGGTTCTCTCTGCCTTATTAAGTGGGGCCCGCGCGGCCCGAGGCCAGTTTTAGGCGGGTCAAAGCTCGACCGCGCGCGACCGCTGAAGTAGGAAATCATTCAAAGCGTCTTGCGCTTTGAATAAGATTTCCGTCAGCGCGCGGAACAGAGCTCGACAATCACCCGTGGCAAGTGCGGCGGAGCGAAAGCGGAGCCGCAGTGAGGCGGACACGGGGCGGAGACTGGGGCGAGAGCGATTAGCGCGATTCGCAGAATCGCCGTCCTCGGCGCGGGTGACGCATCAGCGGCGCGAGGGGGGCGCCGAGGACGAACTCACAAGATTTGAGTGGTGAATGGGCTGAGCTTCTGCGGCTCGCAGAGCCGCGCGGGCCGAAGCCTCCGACCGCGGAGGCCCGCAACTCGCCATGCTCGTTTTATGCCCCGCAGGCTTCGACCCGCTAAAGTACTTGCATTTTCTCAGGCTTGGTTGCGCTTCGTTGCGCCTCCGCTGGCGGCGAACAGTTTTAATTAAGGTGTGCCCGAGGACGAACATCGTAGAATGGGGCAGTTCAATGGGGCGTGCTTTTGCGGTTCTTCGAACTGCCGGCCCTGTCGCCCAGCGGCGAAGCCGCTCGGTGGGATGGGCGACAGGTTGCTCTCGACATTTTAGCCGATAAGTGGGATGTTGTTTCGGTGGGGTCGGAGGCCCGCGCGGTTCTGCGAACCGCAGGAGTACAGATAGGTTCCAGGCTGCCTGTTGTTTGGGGTAGTTCCAGCCCATTGTCCACCGCGAGCACGCACCTCCGTTTATTCCGAGAGGCAACGCAACTGAAAACCGTAGGCACGACAGAGCGCGTCTCGACCATTGGCATGGTTCATGCTGTAACTTAAATAATTACTATTACCTCCCGCGGTCGAAGAAGACCAAACGCATCCCATATTGCCTATGGCCCACAAACCACCAGGAAGCAGATCAAACAAGCGGTGGCCCGGGGCGGGAACCGGCGGATCGGGGCCAAATTGTGCGAATCGCCGTTTTTTTTTTTTTTTTTTATCTTTGAGATAACCCGAAGATATTTATTTGGGTATAAACGATTTAGAAGAAAATCGCATGAAAGAAGGCAATGGATAAGTAATTTATTTGGTGTTTTAAGCCACTATGTTTTTTACTTATTCAAATAACTATCGGTACAAAGTTACAAAAATCTGGTAAGAACAAAAATCAAAAGGGAATACTATTAGTTTGTTTGATTTCTTCCATAGCGAATATGCTTTGAAGGCACCCTATGCTTTCTTCGGTATTAAGCATTTCAACGATGAAATTCTTATAATGCTCCATACTCTGTGCATATATTTTTAGCATAAAATCATATTCGCCGGAAATGTTATAACATTCCGTTATGTCTTCAATTTTAGAGACGGTTTTAATGAAACGACTTCGGTATTCGCGTGTATGCTGTTTGAGTTTTACATTACAAAAAACGACAAATCCTTTATTGAGTTTCGCATTTGATAGAATAGCAGAGTATCTTCTGATATACCCTTCCTTTTCAAGTCTTTTTATTCTGTCGGCAACAGGTGTTGCTGATAAATTGACAAGTTTTGCCAGTTCTTTTATAGGGCGTTTGGAGTTTTCTTGTAAAAGTTTCAGAAGTTTGATATCGGTGTTGTCAAGTGCAATAGCATCCATTTGTAGTGATTATTCTTTGTATTCAAGTGCAAAATTAGTGATAAATCTTGAAAATTAAACTATTTGCAGTGGGATTATATATCGCAAACCTTGCTTTTTGCTGAATTTAATGATATTGTAGCTGTAAAACAGTGCAAAGTTTGTTTGGACAATATCCGTGCAGTGAAAAACGCTGATTTTAAACCAATTATCTTTTGATATTTCCTGTTTTAGTAATTTTACGCCGAGTTTATTGCTAAAACGCATGGACATGGCACAATATAAAACAGGTACCCAATGTGTACAAGCAGGGTGGAACCCCAAAAATGGAGAGCCTCGTGTTTTGCCGATATATCAAAGCACAACGTTCAAATATGAATCCACCGATCAGATGGCGAGGTTGTTTGACCTCGAAGAAGACGGTTTCTATTATAGCAGACTTCAAAATCCGACAAATGAATATGTTGCGACTAAAATTGCAGAGCTTGAAGGAGGAAATAGTGCAATGCTTACTTCAAGCGGACAGGCTGCATTAACCGGTGGACGAAAGAAGTATGTTGTACGCAAAGATGAGTTTATATTGCTTCAGCGAGCCACGATGGTGCCGCACCTCTGGGAACCGGCATTTTCAAAGTAGGTGGGAATGATGCCGCAAGTCTTCGGGCCAACAAAGAAGCTCACGATTTAGGTTATTCCTGCGAGTTTTATCTCGATGCCAAAGAGAAGAAATATATTGATGAATGTGGTGCAGCAAATTTCTTCGGGATAAAAAACAACACCTAGTATAACGCCTGGATCTACGTCAATTCTTCCGTCAATAACAAATGGCAGCCTCATGACACTCGCCGCTGATATGGGTATGAAGGTTGAACGTCCGGACATGGGTTCTTTCTGTTCTTATAGCTCCGACCTTTGCAACAGACAAAACGACAAAGGATTATGAAAGTAATTATTATCGGAGCAAAAGCCTGTAAGGAACTCGTGGTGCGTATCGAAAAAGTAGAACGAGCTCTTGCAAGTAAGAAACTGCCAAACACTCCGCCGGACGACGATTGGGTGGACGGTAAGACAGTATGCCGGTATCTGGGCATCAGCCCTCGCACGTTGCAGCGGTTGCGGTCGGATCGGGTAATCTCCTATTCGTCTCTGAACCATAAACTCTATTATACATTGGGCGACATCAAACGGGTGTTGCACGAACGTTCCGTGAACCGGCGTAAAGAGTAGGCGGCCATGATGTTGGACAGGGAGTATTTCGACAACTGGATGCAACGTCTCGCCAAGCGGTTGGAGCGTATCGAGGAGTTGTGCACGCCCGCCGCGGAACAGAACCACTCCGTTTTGCCCGACGGCGACAGACTGCTGGACAATTACGACTTGTGCAAGATGCCCAACATCTCGAAACGCACGCTGCAACGGTATCGTACTTCCGGGGATTTGCCCTGCCAGATGATCTATCACAAGACGTTCTATCGCGAATCGGACGTATTGCGGTTCATCGAGCGTAATTTCAGCAATTTCCGCAAACTGAAAAGGAGCGGGAGAATAATTCGTCGGAAAAAGATAATAAAAGCGGC
>CAJTOB010000086.1 GCA_910578035.1 uncultured Muribaculaceae bacterium | reverse complement strand
TCAGCGGAACTCGGAAGTGCGTTTTTTGCCACCTCGATCTCAAATTCCTTGCAGAAATCGTCCGCGATACAAAAAATTTCAGTAACTTTACTCTCGGTAATCATGATACAGTATTTATTGTTTGGTACCTCTAAATTGCTAAATGTCAGCGAAATTACCAAAAGAATAGGCAGCTTTTTCAAGCTGCCTATTCAACTTTTTTATAGCATTTCTTATCCCGAACTCGCGTTATATCTTTTTTATGAATCTTGCAGGCACTCCACCGACAATTGTCCGTGGCTCCACATCTTTCGTCACCACGGCTCCGGCGGCGATTGTCGCCCCGTCTCCGACTGTAACTCCGGGTGTTATGGTAACGTTTGCTCCTATCCACACATCCTTGCCTATGCGAATCGGTCTGAATGTCATCGAGCCACGCTTTGCAGGATCGGGGTCATGGTTTATGGTAGCCATTACGCAGTTGTGTCCTATAAGAGAGCCGTCGCCTATGAAAATGCCTCCCTGGTCCTGAAACTTGCAGCCCATATTGATGAAGACATTCCTGCCGATATGCAGGTTCTTGCCATAATCGGAATATACCGGAGGGAAAAGTCCGACGGAGCTGTCTATTTCCATACCTGTTAATCGCGACAGCAAAGAGCGTAATTCTTCAGGAGTATGATAGCTGCTGTTGATTTCCATTGTTATGCGTATGGCTTCCTGTGAGGCTTCATGCATAAACCGGTGTTCGGGGGAATTGTCTATAACCGTTCCATGAACGGCGATATATTCATTGTATTCCTGTGGAGTCATACCTGTTCAGTTATTGGTGTGAAATTCATGTCTGAACACACTCGGGCTTTTGCCTGTCACACGCTTGAAAAGCCGGGTGAAATGTTGCGGATACTGGAAGCCGAGGTCGTATGCAATGACGCTTATGTCGGTATCGGTTGATGCCAGACGTCTTTTCGCCTCTTTTATTAAACATAGAGTGATTATGTCCTGCGGAGTGCTGCCGGTCTCCCGTTTTATAAGGTCACCGAAATATCCGGGCGTCAGATTTGCCTTTTCAGCGAAATATGAAACTTTGGGAACCTCGTTCACTGTCGAACCGTCAGAGTAAATCCGGGAGAGTTCGTTCTCGAATGCCGCGACGACAGATGAATTGACCTTATGGCGCGTGATGAACTGACGGTCATAAAACCTATTCAGGTATTCAAGAAGGAGCTGGATATTGGCGGAAATAAGGTCGGCCGAATGACTGTCGACCGGATGCTCCAGTTCCAGACTTATTTTTTCAAGACAATCCAGAAATATCTTCCTTTCAGCCTCAGACAAGTGCAATGCCTCACGCTGGGAATAGCCGAAGAAACCGAAACTGTCTATTTTGGATGCCAATGGCGTTCCGCATATCAAATCAGGGTGAAACATCAGTCCGACAACATCGGGAGCCATCGACTCGCCTGTGCTGTCGACATCAATCACCTGCCCCGGAGAGAAGCTGACGATTGTCCCTTCCTGATAATCGTAATGTTCGCGCCCATATTTCAGCGTACAGTTCACACCGTTTTTGAGAAACAGGGCATACACTCCGTAGCTCATACGTATGCGACCGATACCCCTTGTGGCTTTCTTAAGGTCAATGACTGAGACGAGCGGATGGAGCGTTGTCAGTCCGAACAGTTTGTTATATGCGTCGATCGAGTCGAGCGTCACTGTAGTCGTATCTGTTTTCATACGGCAAAATTAGCCATTAGATTTCTGGTTTTTATAATAATCTTCAAATATGGTAGCTGATACCATAATCGTGGTAAGCGCAACTGACGGATAGTGCCTAATTTTGCATCGTAAAATAATCCTTTAACGAAATACTGAGATGAAAAATATTTTTAGCATCCTTCTGGTTCTGCTGGCGGTCACGTTTTCTGCCTATGCCACAAAAAGCCCGATAGAAACAATGACGGCCAACATACCAAAACGCTGGTGGCCTTTTTCTCGGCGCAAGGACACACCAAGGCAGCGGCAGGAAAAGTCGCAGCGGTCACGGGAGGCGATCTGTTTGAGATTGTTCCGGTAAATATCTATACCGAAGAAGACCTTGACGGCTGGAATGAAAGTGCAAGAGGTACGCATGAGTCAAAAGACCGCACGACACGCCCCGAAGTTGCAAATAAGGTTGACGGCTTTGAAAAATATGACACCATTTTTCTTGGATTCCCAATCTGGTGGTTTACCGCACCTACCATAATAAACACATTTCTTGAACAATATGATACGGAAGGCAAGGTCATTATTCCATTCGCAACATCAGGAGGCAGCGAATATGGCGATACAGAAAACGATTTGCGTGTGTCCGCACCCAAGGCGATATTCAAGCCTGGAAAAGTCCTTAACGGAATGGATGAGTCACAAATTAATGATTGGATTGGCAACTTAAAATAAGTATATGGTATGCTTCCCATTGATCGTACAGCAAGATTTATTCTTGTTTTCATCTCATTGACAGCGACAATCATGGCTATGGCGCAAAACAAGCTTTACCTTACGGTTGGCAATCGGACTATGACGGCTACGTTGGCAGAAAACGCGGCCACAAGAAGCCTTGCCAGACTTCTTGAATCCGAGCCTGTTACTGTAAATATGTCCGATTATGGCAGTTTTGAAAAAGTCGGAGAATTGCCACAATCATTACCGGCATCCGATTCCCGGATAACTGCCACTCCAGGGGATATAATGCTCTACCAAGGTCAAAACATGGTCATATTCTATGGCTCTAATACATGGAGCTATACACCTTTGGGGAAAATTGACGGAATGACTGCCGCTTCTTTGCGAGAGTTCCTTGGAAACGGAAATGTCGATATGACGTTGTCGGTATCAAACACATCAGGATTAGCTGATGTTGATTATGACAAGGAAGAAGAACGTATTGTTTACGATCTTCAAGGAAACAGGCTTGCCGAACCGCATACATCCGGCATATACATCATAAACGGAAAGAAAGTGTTTATAAAGATATGAGGAAAAGAATAATAACGACCGTCATGGCCGTCACATCGCTCATGACCATAAATTCTCAAAACATGATTAACCCCAACACAGACACGTCATTGTCTCCAGTCGAACAGCTGGAACTGACTCATGAATGGGACAAGACTTTCCCCAAAAGCGACAAGGTTGACCACCGCAAGGTGACATTTGTCAACCGGTATGGCATAACGCTCGCTGCCGACATGTATACTCCAAAAGGGATTGAAGGCAAATTGCCGGCAATCGCTGTCAGCGGCCCGTTCGGGGCCGTCAAGGAACAGTCAAGCGGACTATACGCCCAGCAGCTTGCTGAAAGAGGCTTCCTTACGATAGCCTTCGACCCCTCCTTTACCGGCGAGAGCGGCGGTATGCCCCGTCGCGTGGCTTCCCCGGACATTAACACCGAAGACTTCTCTGCGGCAGTTGACTTCCTGTCGGTGCAGCCGGATGTGGATGCCGACCGTATAGGAATCCTAGGGATATGCGGCTGGGGAGGCTTTGCAATCAATGCCGCAGCCAACGATACCCGGATAAAGGCAACGGTAGCCTCCACAATGTATGACATGTGCCGTGTGACAGCCAACGGATATTACGATGCCGACGACAGTGCCGAAGCCCGCTACAAGGCAAAAGAAGCCATGAACGCGCAGCGTACCGAAGATTATCGCACAGGCTCCTACAAGCGTGCCGGAGGAGTGGTGGACCCGCTGCCGGAAGACGCGCCGCTGTTCATAAAGGAATACAACAACTATTATAAGACTCCGAGAGGATTCCATGCTCGTTCAGGCAACTCGACCGATGGATGGAATGTCACGTCTTCATTACCGTTTATAAATTTCTCACTGCTTGACCGTGCGGAAGAAATACGGAATGCGGTAATGGTGGTTCACGGCGAAAAGGCCCATTCCCGTTATTTCGGCGAGGACGCTTTCAAGAAACTGAATGGCGACAACAAGGAACTGTTGATAGTGGCCGATGCCACCCACTGCGATCTCTACGACAATCTCGATAAAATACCGTTCAACCAGATTGCGACATTTTTCAATACATGGATGAATCGGTGACGAGATTGTAGCCGGTAAATCATGGCCACCACTGGTGACCATGATTTTGGGTAAAATTGTGCGTGGAGCGACTTCATAACGAGGTCGCTCCACTCTGATTATGTAACCGATTTATCGCTTTGCTGTGCAAAGAAACATCTTATGTCTATTCCTTAGTCCGTCCTCCGTATTTTTTCTCAAAAACTTCAAAATGCTCCTCACCCCACTTCAGCATCATGTCGATTATGGGGATGAGTGACAGCCCGAGGCCAGTTATCCTGTATTCAGACCGTGGCGGAAGCTCCGGATAAATTGTTTTCACGACAAGTCCGTCCTCCACCATCTCCCGGAGCTGTATGTCAAGGACGCGGGGCGCAGCTTCGGGAAGGCACTTGTGGATTTCGCTCGGCCTCTGCGCTCTGCCGTCCCTAAGCTCGTCGAGTATGCATGATTTCCATTTCGACTCTATCAGGCTCATGGTGAGCCGGAGCGGACAGTCAAGGTCCACGGGTATCTTTTTTTCGTATGCCATCAGTTCAAAAATTCGTTTGATTTCCCTGCCGAGGCAAAGTGCCAAGGCGATTTTCAAGTGCAAAGTTAGCCAATAACCGTCTTAGAATCAAGTACCGAATAATTTTTCGGTATATGAATAATTTTTCGGTACTTGATTTTGAGTTATTACCATTGTAATTTTGCAGTCAGAAAATCAAACCAATACATCAAGAGATATGAGAGACAAAATCAAAGAATACGAGGAGGTGGCCAAAGCTGCCGAGAAGTTTGTGAAGAGCGTTTCCGAGGGCAACAGCGAGTATGCCAAGACACTTTTTACCGAAGATGCCGTGCTGTTCGGTATGCTTGACGGGGTGCTGGAGCATGGCAGCATCGAGCAGTTCTACCGCAACGTTGACTCTGTGGGAGCCGGCGACAATTTCAAGGCACGCATCGACGTGCTCGCGGTAGAGGAGACCGTCGCCGTGGTGCGTGTGCTTGAAGAGGGCTGGGGAGGCCGCATCGACTTCACCGATTTCCTTCTTCTCCTGAAACTCAATGGCGAGTGGAAGTGCGTCGCCAAGGCATACAACCAGAACTCCGACACCATCAAGGCATGAAAGTCCTTCTTATAAACGGCAGTCCGAACGAAGCGGGTTGCACCGCCACAGCCTTGCAGGAGGTGGCGGACACCCTGCATCGTCATGACATTGAGACTGAAACTCTGTATCTCGGCAAGAAACCGATAGCGGGATGTATCGCCTGCATGAAGTGTTTTGAGAGTACAACCATCCGCGATAGCGTATTGACGAACTCCGAAAGAGAGTTGTATCTTTGTCGACAAAAAGAATCATGGGTTATAACAAGTCTTTGTCCGATGTCTATTCAGAGACATGGACGCGTTACAAGAATCAATGCGAGACAGACGGCTATATCGCATTGAACCGTTTCTGTGCCGGCACCGGCGTCAACGTCCAGCGGCTTTATGAGTGGCTTCGGCGCCGCAAAATCAGCATAAGCGATTATCAACGCAGTCTGCCGGAGAGACCGGATTCGTCGCGGGAAGGTGGCGGGCCGTTATTCCGGGAGGTTAAAGTTCCCGGTATTCAGGTTGCGTATGAGAGCAGGGATGTCGGTGCCACCAGTGTCGTGCGTGACGTGCACATCGAACTCGGTT
>CAJTOB010000085.1 GCA_910578035.1 uncultured Muribaculaceae bacterium | reverse complement strand
TGATCGTTTGACAATGGCAAAGAATTAACATAGTAACTTTTCGTATCCATGTCGTCAGATGAATAGAACCATTTGAAATAGACTATCAATCCACTAAACGCAAGTAATGCAAGTCCCACAATTGCAAGTAAGACTTTACCAATGATTTTTGCCGCCTTTTTATGTGTCGAATTCATGTTATGATTACTATATTGTTTCTTAGCCATAAAGCCTTAATTGATTGGCTTAAATCCGACTGCAAAATTAACGATTTTTTCTCAATGCCGGTGTTTCCGAGCCTCAAATCCTCGGAAAATCCATCGAAAGAAAGTCAATTAAATAAAACAAACGCCTCTTAAAAATTGCTAATCACCTTTATTTGATTTTCCATAAATCGTTTCAATCGTACACTTTTCGTACACCTTAAATATTATAAATAGCTGATTATTAGGTGGTATTGTGTCATATATTACAGCAAGGTGTCCTATGGGTTGCCCAGATGCCCGGCGACGTATATCGTTATGACCGTAATTCTGATTGTTTTGTAAAGGAATTCGATTTCACAGATCCGGGCATAAAGATATATAATTTTACTTTTTTGTCCGATGGTTCAATATTAGCTTGTACCAACAAGGGTATCTATCTGCTTCGCAAAGATATGCAGCCCGAGAATCTTGCCCTTGACGACATTCTTGTCACCTCTATAGAGCCGGCGGCTAAAGGCGGCTATTATGCAGGTACTGAGGCCGGGGTGTATTATATGGAGCCATCCGACGGTTTCCAGACACATCTTCTCAGAGGTACCCGAAATATGTATGTGAAATCGCTTGCAGAGGCTTCGGGCAAACTGTTTGTCGGCACATTCTCAGGAGGGGCCTATATAGTAGACCCGAACGATACCCGGGTTGAGCCGAAATCTGTCGACATACCGTCACTGCCGGTCAATTGCCTGACTAAATCAGGCGAAGACAGCCTGCTCTTGGGCGTCGATGGTGCCGGTGTATATCTGATTGACTGCCAAAGCGGCAATGCGATGCGTCATTACACCGACGAGGAGTCGGCAGGGCCATTTCTTAGTGGCAATACCGTGACAGATGTGCACGTAGACCGAAACAAGGGTCTGTAGATAGCTACAAGCCACAGCGGAATAACATATATCCCGCCTTTTTCTCATTCGATTGTTCACTACCGGGCCAAGCGCAACGGAGGCTCATCGCTTCTCTCCGATTATGCCAATGCAGTGTTCGAAGATTCGGATTCAGATTACTGGATTGGCACGGACAAAGGCCTGAGCCGGCGCTCAGATAAAACCGGGGAGTGGCAAAACTATCTTGTCAACAAGGGTTATACTCCAAATGTGATACTTACTGTGACCGAGGATGACCGTGGAAAAATATGGGTCGGTTCCTATGGCAATGGCGTCAGCGTGATAGACAAGGAGAGCGGTCTGGTACGCCACATGCCACTGAAAAAAGCGGGAGAATCTTCGGGCATTGCCACAGAATGTGTGTTCGCAATCGCAGCTGACTCTACCGGATGTATATGGATGGGTGGCATTAATGGCGATATAACCAGGTACAATCCCCATACAGATACTTATTCTTATTATAACGAGGACTGTATCTCGACAATTATAAAAGATAGTAACGGAGACCTTCTCTTCGGTGGCAACCAGGGCAGGACCTCGTGGCTTTTGTGGAAGCGCCCCGCGGCTCATACGCAGAAATACGCGAGGCCCGTAAGCTCTGCTCCGAGCAGAAAGCCAAAGAACTGCTTCGCCTCTACGTCGAAAACGCCAAAGCAGCCAACATGCTTAAACACAACGACTATATAAATGCTATCCAACTGAAAGAATAATAACAATGGTCAAAACTAAAATAATGGCCTGGGCGATGCTCTGTGCCACATGCTCGATAACGGCACAAACACCCGTCTATCTCGACGATTCAAAGCCTTTAGAAGAACGAGTGCAAGATGCTTTATCAAGAATGACAACGGCTGAAAAAATAGCCATTATCCACGCCCAGAGCAAATTCAGCTCGCCTGGTGTGCAGCGGCTCGGCATTCCCGGTCTTTGGTGCACCGACGGCCCACACGGAATACGGCCCGACGTGCTTTGGGATGAATGGGATCAGGCAGGCGCCACAAACGATTCATGCGTGGCATTCCCCGCTCTGACGTGCCTTGCCGCCACTTGGAATCCCGACATGGCACAGCTCTATGGAAAGTCGATAGGAGAAGAAGCCCGCTACCGCAACAAGAATGTACTTCTTGGCCCGGGCGTAAACATATATCGAACTCCTCTGAATGGCCGTAATTTCGAATACATGGGCGAAGACCCCTATCTTACCTCTGTAATGGTGGTGCCCTACGTACGGGGCGTGCAGGATAATGGCGTTGCAGCGTGCGTCAAACACTATGCGCTCAACAATCAGGAGGTAGACCGCGACCATGTCAACGTGCTTGTCGATGACCGTACACTCCACGAAATATATCTCCCCGGCTTTAAAGCTGCCGTAACCGAAGGCGGCACCTGGTCTATAATGCCCGGATACAACAAATATGCCGGTGACCATGCCTGCGAGAATTCGGTACTTCTGCTCGACATCCTGAAGGGCGACTGGGCATTCGACGGTGTGGCAATCAGCGACTGGGGCGCAGTGCACAATACCGAGAAAGTTGCCTCAAACGGTCTCGACATGGAGTTCGGCTCATGGACCAACGGTCTCAACTGGGGCGCAAGCAACGCTTACGATGATTACTATCTTGCAAAGCCCTACGAAAAGCTTATCGCTGAAGGAAAATTGCCGATGAAAGACCTCAACGACAAGGCCGAAAGAGTGCTTCGCCTCATAATGCGCACTGAAATGAACCGCAACCGCCCCTACGGCTCCCTGAACAGCGACGAGCACTATGCGGCTGCCCGCCGTATTGGCGGAGAAGGCATTGTACTGCTGAAGAACGACAACAAACTCCTGCCGGTGGCTTCGGACGTCAAAAAAATACTTGTAGTCGGTGAAAATGCCATAAAAATGATGACTGTCGGCGGCGGTTCGTCGTCGCTCAAGGTACAGCGCGAGACACTTCCTCTCGACGGCTTGCGCGCCAAGGGCGCCGAAAAGAATGTCGAGGTTGTCTATGAGCGAGGATATGTCGGCGATGTCACCGGCGAATATAACGGTGTCACAACCGGCCAGAACCTTAAAGACGACCGCTCTGCCGAACAGCTTTTATCTGACGCCGTGAAAGCGGCCGCAGACGCCGACATGGTTATATTCATAGGCGGCCTTAATAAATCAGACCATCAGGACGCCGAAGGCAGCGACCGCACGGATTTTGCGCTTCCATACAATCAGAATAAAGTAATCGAAGCTCTTGTGGAGGCTAATCCCAATACCGCAGTCGTCGCTCTTACGGGCAATGCCTACGCTATGCCGTGGCTCGACAAAGTGCCTGCCGTAGTTCAGGGCTGGTATGTGGGTTCGGAGGCTGGAAACGCTATCGCCGATGTGATTTTTGGCGACGTAAATCCTTCGGGCAAATTGCCTATGACCTTTGCAAAGAAACTTACCGACTATGCCGCTCATGCCAAAGGCGACAGTCTTATGTATCCCGGAGTTAACGGCGACGTGCAGTATAAAGAAGGGCTCGACGTGGGCTACCGCTATACCGATAAACTCCGCAAAGGCAATGTCAACTTTGCGTTCGGTCATGGTCTGAGCTATACAACTTTCAGACTTGGCGAGCCTGTGGCCTCCGGCAAAGAGTTCGACGGACAAGGAGCCCTGTCGGTGACTATTCCCGTAACCAATACCGGCGACCGTACTGGCGCCGAAGTTGTCCAGGCCTATGTGCGCGACCTTAAAAGTAGCGTGTACCGCCCTATCAAAGAACTCAAAGCATTCAGGAAAATCAGCATAGAGCCCGGAAAGACCAAGGACGTGACTCTTGATTTCGACAAACGCGCTTTTGCGTTCTATAATCCGGAGACAAAACTCTGGACTGTAGAACCCGGCAAATTTGAAATACTTATCGGAACATCGTCCGACAATATCACTGCAAAAATTCCTGTTACCGTGAAAAACGAAATAACTTGGGAAGATTCAGAATAGATAAGGATTAAAGTATGGTTAGTTAAACTTGATTAAGGTTGTGAACTGCTTTTCCGGGTTTTGTGAAAAAAAACGGTGAGCAGTTCACTTTTTTCACACCCTCTTTGTGATATTTTGGAGGTTTATTAATCATTTATAGACCTCACAACCTTGCCTGTTATGTACTTTTGTGTATATAACAATCACTTTTACTATGAAAAAAAATTTGCAAATCGCCACACTCGCCATGCTTACCTTAGCAGCCGCCAGACCGGCTTCGGCACAGGCTCCCAAACTGAGCGAAAACAATATCAAAGAAATCGTGGCGGAGATGACTCTCGATGAAAAAGGCCGCCTTGTCACCGGGCGCAACGATTATACTTTTGGCGGATATGACAATCCCGAAGAATTCGTGCGTTTCATAAAGCCAAGTGTTTCCGGTTATACCCAGGGAATTCCCCGATTAGGAATTACTCCCACGGCTTTGGCAGACGGTCCGGCCGGAGCGGTTGTTGTGAGACGCGAAGACAATGAGAAAGATTATTATGCAACCGGCTTCCCGTCGGGTATCTCACTTGCATGCAGCTGGGATCGTGCTCTTGTAGAAGAAGTGGGGAAGGCTATGGGAAATGAAATTCTGGAGTACGGCTGTGATGTGATTCTTGCTCCGGGCATGAATATAATGCGCTCCCCTCTTTGCGGCCGTAACTACGAATATTACTCGGAAGACCCCTTCCTGACCGGAAAGATTGCCGCAGCGTTCGTAAACGGCATTCAGAGTAACGGTGTCGGAACATCGCTGAAACATTATGCAGTAAACAGTCAGGAGACCAACCGCACCGAAGTAGATGAAATCGTAGACCAGCGCCCTCTGCGTGAAATCTACCTCAAAGGATTCGAAATTGCTGTTAAAGAGGCCAAGCCTTGGACTGTGATGGCTTCGTACAACCGTCTCAACGGACCTTATACTCAAGAGAATTACGAATTGCTCACTACTGTCCTGCGCGACGAATGGGGATTCGACGGTATTGTCATGACCGACTGGATACAACAACGCAACACTGCCGAACAGATTAAAGCCGGCATAGATAATCTCCAGCCGGGCTACGAAGTGCAGATTCGCGACATCAAAGAAATGGTAGCCGACGGGCGTCTGCCTGTTGCCGCCCTCGACAAAGCGTGTGAGCGAATGCTCGCCTACATAGTGAAGACACCTCATTTCCGCCAATATAAATATAGCGACGCCCCCGACCTTAAAGCGCATGCGCAGGTATGCCGCCGTGCCGGAGCCGAAAGCATGGTCCTGCTGAAAAATTCAAACACCACCTTACCTCTGCCCGACACCCTGAAACGTGTGGCTCTTTTCGGGCTCCACTCCTACGATTTTATGGCAGGGGGCACCGGGTCAGGTAATGTTGTAAAGCCCTATGTGGTGAACATGGCGGACGGGCTCAAAAACGCAGGCTATGACGTTGAAAAGGGCCTCGACGATTTGTATAACAGCTACACGCGATACTGGACTGCACGCAATCGCTGCAACCGCGATCCTGAACAAAAATGGTACACAGCCCCTCCGGCGCAGGAACCTACTATCGACGAGGCCGCAATCAGAAACCTTGCAAAGACTGCCGACTTTGCAGTCATAACCCTTGGCC
>CAJTOB010000084.1 GCA_910578035.1 uncultured Muribaculaceae bacterium | reverse complement strand
TTCCGGGCATGCGCTTGAGTACGTCGCCGATGCTGCGGTCCTGAGCCTGAGCGAAAGAGCCAACGGAATAAGTGATGGTATCGCCCTGTTCGCGTATCTTTTCGGATTTCACAGCGACTTCCTTTAATACCAGGGATTTGGGCTCGAGGATAATTTTAAGAGGTGATTTGGCCTCCTTGAGCGGTAAAATTTGCTTGGCGAAACTTATCATCGAAATCTCGACTGTAGCGCCTTCATCTGCGGTAATGGCGATGGAGAATGTGCCGTCCGGTTTGGTAGAGGCGAATTTTTTTATCTTACCTTCTGCATTTTTTATGACGACCGAAGCACCCGCGAGCGGACTGCCGCTGTCTTTTTCGACAACGATACCGCTTACTGTGGTCTGGGCTCCGGCGGACAGGGCTGTCAACAGCAACAGAAGAGTTGTGATAAAAAGATTTTTCATAGAAATCGGTTTACGGCAACAAAATTATTGCCGATTTAGCAAATCGGCAATAGAACAAGGTTTAAATAAACTTAAATGTTAGTTTTAGTCGATGTTTTTCAGTTCGGTCTGGGGCGTTTTTTTAGCAGTAAACGAAAAGGCAAGAGGGGGTTGAAGGCATGTAAATATCGGTGTTTTCAATGGTGTATGGCGATTTTAAATGATTTGTCGGCGTTGCGGACAATGTAGACACCTTCTGAGAGGGTGATGCTTTGATGAGCCTGAATGCCGGCTATGGCTTTGCCATCGATGCTGTAGATTGTCAAGTCGGTTTTGGCCGAGACTGTGTTTCCGGCAATTGCGAAAGGAGTCTCTTCAGAGCTGATGATACCGTTGATTCCTGATAGGTCTTTCTCAATTATGTTTGCGAAATTTTTCCAGTAGTCATTGCTTCGGTAAGCTTCAAGGCTACCAGTCGGAACATAGACTATGGCGTTATAGTTGCTGAAAGTGGCTGTAGTTGGGGCTGTGTCGAAAGTTGGAGGCAGAAAATTGCGACTTGTGATTGTGGCAAGCGGTGCGCCGTTGAATGCATTTTTACCGAGCTGTCTGATACCTGCGCCGAGTTCAATTTCTTTGAGCGAAGAGCAGTCCTGAAAAGCCGAACGGCCGATTTCTGAAATAGACTCGTCGATTACGATATTTGTAATCAATGAATAATTGTAAAACGCAAAATCGTTGATGTTGTTAGTGCCTGTTGGCATACATGTGTCTTCTATAAGAGCGTCGCCGGCATATAGTTTCGCACCGTAGCTGAGAGGGTTTGACAGCGCTGTCTCGAAGCCGTTGTCGAGCCATGCCTCAAGCGAGGGGCTATAGACTTCGGCAAGGGCTGTGCAATTGCGGAATGCACGGCCGCCGATGGTTGCTACACTGCCGCGGAAGTCGACTTTGCGAAGAGAGGAGCAGTCCATGAAAGCCTGCTGACCAATAGAACGGACTGAAGCCGGAATGATAATATCTGTGAGCTGCGAGTAGCCGGGGAAGGTGTTTCCCCCTATTTTGTCTGCTCCTTCGGGCAGAACCATTGATGTGAGCAGCTGACCGTCGATATAGAGGTTGGCGCCGTAGTTAAGAGGGTTGGCATAGGCGTCTTCGAAGTCTGTCTTTGCCCAGTCTACGATGTTGCCGCATTTAACGGTTTTGAGTAGCGGACAAGATGCGAAAGCATCGGAGCCCACTCGGCTTACGTTAGCGCCGAAATTGACCTCTTCGAGAGCCTGCATATAGCTGAAAAGCCTGGATGGAATCGTTTTCACACCGTCGCCAAGAGTAAGACGGGCAACGTTTTTATTGCTCGAAAAGACATTGTCGTTTATGTTGGTGGTAGTTATACTGCGGCCTATATAAATGTTTGTCATAGGGTCGTTGGCAAAGGGGGCATGGCCCAGTTCGAGAGTCGTCTCTCCGTCGTCAAAGCGCACAGACTCCAGCCCGAGGCAATCGTAAAATGCATATTGGCTCAATTTTACTACATTAGACGGAATTCTAAGGCATTTAAGAGCCGGACACTCTGCAAATGCTGAATAGCCGACAGAGAGTTCACCCGAGCCGAAATCGATATCTGCCAAAGCCGAACATTTTTCAAATGCATTTTCGCCGATGGTCGTCACTCTGTTTAGATTCAGCTTTTTGAGGGCCTGGCAATTGATGAACGCACGTTTGCCAATGCTGCTCAGAGTAGCCGGAAATTCTACAGAAGCGAGAGCCTTGCAGCGCGCAAAAGCATTGTCGCCTATGGTGGTGATGCTGTTTCCGAGGTGTATTTCACGGAGCTTGTCGCAACCCGAAAAAGCATATTCTTCTATGGTCTTTACAGAAGATGGCAGCGTTATTACCTCCAATTCTGTTCCTGCAAAGGTTTTTGCAGCGATTACAGAAATGTCGCCGGTCAGCTTCAGTTCTTTCAGCGCCGTACTGGAGAATGCACCCATGCCTACGTGCGATAAACCGGCTGGTAGGCTTATGCTCTGAAGTTTAATACATTCAGAAAAAGCGTAGTTGCCTATTTTCGTGATGGATTCGGGGAGAACGGCAGCTTCGATTCCCTCGCAAGTGTAGAATGCGCTGTTGCCGATTTCTGTCACTGTGTATTTGATGTTGCCGACAGTGACAGTCTCCGGAATTGTGACGCTTCCTGAAATGTCGGGGTAGTTGAAGCCGCTACTGTTAGTATTACTTGTCACGGCGGCAGTAGCCGAGGCTGCATCGAGTTGGTAAATAATGCCGCCAACCTCCGCTTTTTCAGCTTTGGCAAGCAAGGCGACCATAAAAACAATCAATAAGGAATAGCTTCTTTTCATAAGATAGATGTTATAGTTTGTTGGCTCTAAAACTTTGTACGAGAAATGATTGGATTAAAAAAAGAAGCGTGAGCCGAACTATGCCACGTCTAAACTGAGGGGTTCTGGTAAACCTGTGATACTGATATGGTGATAGCAGCCCACGCTATACGCGCGAGAACCACTATGCCATCTCTTGTATCACGTTAAATGTACCAGATTTTCAGTTTACAAGATATGCATAACGCTTCTTAATGTTTCAAATGTCTTTGCAGTCATATGGACTACGGCGACAAATTTACAAACTTTTATATGAATCGTTCAATGTTTATTGTTAAAAATTATCGTAATTATCGTTAAATATCTATCTTTGTGTATGGAAAAACTCTTTTTTAAATCGGCTTGGGGCTGGTTTCCGTGGGCCGTGATTGTCTTTACGGTTGCCGTCTGCATTCTTCCGATGGTGTGGTTGGGCTTTGATGCCGGTATCTTTATTATGGCTATAGGCTTTGTCCTGTTCGAAATTGGTTCATTCGGTGGAGTGTATTATAAGATAGAAGACGATTGGCTGATTGTCTACAGCTTTTTCCGGCCTACAAGGTATCTGATATCCAAAATAGCCTCTGTAACACCGACAAAGTCGGTGTTGGCGGCTCCGGCAGTATCTCTGGACAAGCGTCTTGCAATCAAATTCTCTGACAGGAGTGTATTGAAAAGTTCAATGCCGCTTGTAGTGTCGCCGGAGCGCGCTGAAGCCTTTATTGCTGCGCTCAAAGCCGTCAATCCGGCCATAGAGGCGTGATAATTGCGGAATAATCGCTAATTTTGCAGCCGTAAAATTACCGGACAATGGCAGATATATCTCAGATAAAAAACGGCGAGAAGATGAGCCTGCGGCAGCAGGTGGCGCTTACGGCAAAATTGTCGTGGCCGGCCATCATAGCGCAGCTGTCTACTATTCTGATGCAGTATATCGATGCCTCGATGGTAGGGCGCCTCGGGGCCGACGAGTCGGCTTCTGTAGGGCTGATGAATTCGAGTCTGTGGATGTTCTGGGGCGTTTGCTCTATGATTACCATGGGCTTTTCGGTTCAGGTGGCTCATCTGCTTGGTGCCGGAAATGAGTCTGGAGCCCGGTCGGTGCTGAAGCAGGGCATTACTTCGTGTCTTATTGCGGGTTCTGTCATAGCGATGCTTGGTGTGGCTATTGCTTTCCCTTTGCCTCACTGGCTTGGCGGCGATGCTGAAATCTGCGGCAACGCCACTGTCTATTTTCTGACATTCGTGTCGGCCCTTCCGATATTGATAATGAATTATCTTGCAGGCGGCATGCTGCGCTGCGCCGGGAATATGACAGTGCCGGGCATTCTTAATGTCGGCATGTGTGTGCTTGATGTGGTGTTTAATTTCTTTCTGATATTCCCGAGCCGCGAGTTAATGGTAGGGGGCAATCCTTTAATCGTTCCCGGAGCTGGACTCGGCGTATTCGGGGCGGCTTTGGGCACAGTCTGCGCAGAGATTGTGTGTGCTTCGGCGATGATGTACTATCTATGCCGTCGCCAGAAAGGGCTCAGTCTGATTGGCTCGAATCATAGGGGCGGATATAGACCGACGCGGGGAGTGCTCAGACGGGCTGTGAAAATTGCCGTTCCGATGACGGCAGAACATATCATATTCTGCGGCGCGCAGATAACGATTACACTCATTGTAGCGCCCCTCGGGGTTGTGGCAATTGCAGCGAATGCCTTTGCTGTTACGGCTGAGAGCCTTTGCTATATGCCGGGCTTCGGCATCGGTGAGGCAGCTACCACCTTGTGCGGGCAAAGCTATGGAGCGGGGCGCTATCCGCTTGTGCGGCGCTTCTGCTATCTTACAACGATGCTCGGTATGGCTATAATGACTATAATGGCCGTTGTGATGTATGTGTGCGCTCCAATGATGATGGAAATAATGACTCCTGTGGCTGCGATAGCCGAGGCCGGTACGGAGGTGCTTCGCATCGAGGCTTTTGCAGAACCGATGTATGCAGCGTCGATTGTGGCTTACGGCGCTTTCGTCGGGGTCGGCGACACTCTGATTCCGGCTATAATGAATTTCGGCAGTATATGGCTCGTACGTATCCCCCTGGCAGCCGTTCTTGCCCCGACCCTTGGTCTGCAGGGCGTTTGGATAGCCATGGCGGCCGAGTTGACATTCCGAGGCATCATATTCCTTATCAGAATGCGTGGTAAGGCTTGGCTTAAACCAGGCAGGACGGCCGCTCAGCCTGACGCTGTGCCAGAGGTGTAACTCAAAGATTGATAGCAGGTGCTATCGAGTCTTGAAATATCGTATGAAGCTGTATGGCTTGCGATTGCTGAGATAAGACAGATTGTGGCCGTTGGTATAGGCTTCGCGCTCAAATGAAATATTTCGGTACGCCTCATGCCATGTGTGATACTGTAATCGACGCACACACAATTCAATCAGATAAAAGATATAGAAGGGGATAAACAGCAGTTCGTGCTGCTGTGCCGTGTGAATCCGCTCATGATTCACCACATATTTATCAATCCATGAAGGGTCTCTTGCCCATAAAGTCCCGAACAAATTCACGCAAAAGCCATCAGGAATCAGTCTGCTTTTGATAATCATGTGTTTTTTGATTAAAATATTTATTGGCTTCTGTCTCTTTTGTCATGATGGCAATTCATGAGCGCCGAAGAACGTCGGCTCAGATTCGAATCTGTTGCGCGGCGGTTAGGCGATGAAACAGTGCTTTAATTCTTTGATATGATAATTTATCTTGAGAAATTTTTTGAACTAAAATCCCAGGAGGAATCATCATCTATCGAGCCGGTATCAATTGTATTGTTCCGGGTATAGCAGTACGGTTGAGAATCAGTCTGACCGACAATGATATGTTTTGAATTGTCAGGCTCAGTCCGGGCCGATAGTTGTCTTGGCTCGGTCTCATCATTCTCAGAAAACTTGATTCTAATAGTCGTTGTGAAAGTCGTAGGTTCATCTACAGCATCCAGCCATGCTTTTAATGCGGCAAAAGAGACTAAGAGGAATATGATTCCCAGAACAATGATGATTATTGAAGAGATGTTTTCCATATCGAATTTCTTTTCGCAAATATAAAAAATATGGCTCAAGCCGAAATGGCGGTGCATAGTTTTCGGGGAAAGTGTTAAATTTGTGG
>CAJTOB010000083.1 GCA_910578035.1 uncultured Muribaculaceae bacterium | reverse complement strand
GGCAAGCAACCCCATTTCCTCGGAGAGAAGATAGAAATACCGGATGTGATGCCGCAGAAGAGCTATGCCACGGCTGAGGGCATGACAATGAGAATTGTCAACCCTACGACAATCAAAAGTCCTGTGGATTCCATCATTGTACAGTTTGAAAATAGCAGAGATGTAGAGGGTATGACTGGTGAATGGTTCCGGATTGAGAAATTGTCAGATGAAGGGCAATGGAATGAGATTCCATTGGATAGGACAAAGATGAATCCAGATGGATCATTAAATGTCATATTTATCGCTGTAGGGTGGATTGTATTTCCGGACAAACCTTTTCAAAAAACTGTCAATCCATGGTTTTATGATCGCAACTGGCTTCCCGGAACTTATCGCATGGCAAAGACTTTCTCATATCCTCCCTATCCACGGTCAACGCCAAGTGATACCGTTTATGTTGAATTTCAAATCAGATAAACATTTATGATACATTATATAAAATATGGAGACATATTTGATATTGCAGACGTGACGAGTTACGCCCACGGATGTAATTGTGCCGGAGCCATGGGCAAAGGAATTGCATTACAGTTTAAGGCTAAATTCCCTGAAATGTATGTTGAATACAAACGACTATGCTATAACGGAGAGTTTAATCCCGGAGATGTCTATGCTTATAATTATGGTCCGGGATATGTGTTTAATCTCGGGACTCAAGCAACATGGCGAACTAAGGCAAAACTTGAATATATCGAGAGTGCGTCAGGCAAAATGATGGAAATTGCGGAAAGTGTTGGTGTTGACAAGATCGCTCTTCCTGCGATAGGTGCCGGATTGGGTGGTCTTCTTTGGGAGGATGTTAAACAAACATTGGAAAAGGTTGCGGCGCAGCATATTTCCGTTGGTTTATATGTTGTCGAGAATTATTGTAAATCATAAGATATAGCACTATCTCTCTATGGGAAAGACTGTATATCGTTCAAAAATCGACTGGTGGGCATGGCTATGTTTGCTTGTTGTCCCGGTTTTGATGTGGTCCACTACTTTCGATATGCCATGGTGGTATGCCACCTGTTGCTCCCGAAGTATTTCTCAAAATGGTTAATCGCCATTTCGTAGTTCCGGGCGTTGCGTACCTGTCCTGCGTCCTGCATGGAGTGTATGTATTTGCGGCAGTAGTCCGAGAAGGAGATCTCTTCGTCTCCCGACTTCAAAAAGGCAATGACCTCTTTGAGCGTCCAACTTGATATGTTGCGCTTGTTGAGCCTCTCCATGTAGTCAACGACATTGATGGAGAGCTGCTGTATGACAAAGGGGGCTTTGATCTCCTTCGTCTTGGGATTGATGCCCTTTCCCCAGACCTTTTTGTCGGTCTTGATATATCCGTGTCGGCTCTTGTGGGTCACTCGGATATAGACGGGCCACGTCCCATCAGTTCTCTGCTTCTGTACACAAATTTTCAAGGTTGCCATATATGATTTTGATTTTTAGTTTGTTGCCGCTCTACATCCGCTCTACATTCGCTCTACGCAGGGGGCGTAAAAACTCTACACTATTTCTACACTTTTTCGTACATTCCTGCACAAATAGCGTGCCGAAGTGTGTCGAAAAATTAGGTGGTAAACCCTAATTTTTCAAGGATTTACCACCTAATTATCTGATAGTTAAGTATATCGGGATTAATCCTCGATGGCTGCCTGCGCCTCAATTATATCAGACTGAAAATGAATTTGTTGCGTATCGGTTCTCAACATATTCTCAACCTTTTCAGCCGGTTTTATTGTGAGGCTTGCAATTTTGGCTTTTTAAGCCTCTATTGCGGCTTGCGCCACTCCAATTCGTTTTTGATTATCCGTGAGTTGCAATGCTTTTCTCAACAATCTCTCAACGAATTGGATTTAAAGACTAATGCTATCTTCGTTAACTTATATGTTAATTATCTCGTTAAACCACAGCAGCCGGGATTTCACTCTGCTGTAATGTAAAGACTATTTTGCTATAATCATATTTTATTTCCTTTCTTTATAAAGGGTTATTATCTCGTCCTTATCTTCAAGCTGTTTTTTCAGCCCTTCGACTTGGTCTTTTAGTATTGCTATCTGCTCACGGAGTAAGGAGGTATTCTCCTGTAATCCGTCAGCCTTTACCTTATTTGCCTCCATCTGTGCGAGAAGTGAGGCATCGCCTACACTATATGTTGCATTGCCACCGAGAGCAACCGCCGCAAGGTAGGCGTTTACGCTTGTCGGAAACTCGCAGAATAAAGCAAAGAAATTGAATTCAAGGGCGCGGCAGACCTTGACAAGTTTCTTTGTTTCCATCGTATCTCTTTCCAAGATACGATTGATATGTTGCTGGGGCACACCAATGAGCCGTCCGAACTCACTTTTTGTCATACCAAGCTCTTCTATGCGCTTTTTGATGGCCTGACCTATGTGAACCTCCTTCAATGCAATGTTAATCATTAGTCAATCAGTTAAACATTAAACTGTTATAAATACACAAATTAACCGCCAATTAGTTGTTAGTTCAAACTATATTTGGTTACTTTGCGTTTACTAATTGAGAGTTTCCATCTACAAAGTTAATCATTAGTTAGTTAATAAACAAATTTTATATGGAAAATAACGTCAAAAAAATCCGTCCGGCTCTCCTTAATATGGCTATTGGTGATACACTTGCCTTTCCAATAGAGCGATTAAAGACTGTGAGGGTACAGGCTTCCGAACTGGGAGCTATGTTTGATATGCTGTTCAAGACGCGCACCGACCGCGACTTGCGCATCATAGAGATAACAAGGACTAAATAACTGAACGCCATGTCAATGCTTCAATTCATAGACAGAGCCGTTCCTTACAAAGTGTTCATTACGGACATCGCAGCACACGTTGCAAGAATGCTTCGTGATGATTCCAATGACCCAGAATTTGTTAGCCAACGGAAGGCTTACTCGATGTTTGGACGTGCCAATGTTGAGCGATGGAAAGCTCAACATAAAATTACACCTTATAAGCGCCCGGGTAAGGTTGAATACTTTACAGCAGATTTAAGACTTCTACAACGTACCGAGCAAGACTACTTCAAAGACTGAATCAGAATGACAAACAATGATATTAAACATATTGAGGCAACGCAGCTCAATAGCTACCTCGACACCCTCACTTATCGTGAGAGGGTCGAGTTTGTTACTTGTGTTGTTAAGATGGCCGGCGTAAAACGGCAGACTTTTTTTAACTGGAAGTGCATGGCGTGCCGCATACCTGAACACGCCAAACATATAATAGAGAACGAAGCCGGAGAGCGTATTTTTGCAGATACAATCTCCGACGTACAGAACCACAGCAATGATTGAATCACGTCCCAAATGTGACCCCGACGGTGTATTTTCAGTTAAGCGGACTTGTGCCGAACTTGGCGTCTGCCATAAGACCTTGCGTAAACTGCGCCGCGACGGTCTTATTTCTCCCTGCAACGAGAATCCGCGCAGACTGAAATACACAGGGCAGTCAATAATCGACTGCTGGGATAAAGCGAGCAAGATATGATTAGCGACAAAACCGTTGAAGCAGTCCGCAATCTCGATATTGTGGACGTTCTCAAAACCGCCGGAGTGAGTTTTACAAAAAGGGGCAGCAGACTGTTTGCTTCTTGCCCTTTACACTCCGAGCGCACTCCGTCGTTCACTGTAACGCCGGGGAAGAATGTCTATTATTGCCATAGTTGTAAAAGGGGCGGCGATGGCATCAGGTTCTATATGGAGAAAGAGGGCATGGACTTCTTTCAGGCGGTCGAAGCCATTGCCAAAGCGAACAATCTGCACATCGAGTATGTCAAGGCGGAGCAGTCAGACGAACAACGCGAGGCGGCTCTGCAACGCGAGGCGACGCTTGCCGTTGTCGCGCAGGTGCAGAAATTCTTCTACGACCAACTGCGGATTGAGATGAACGACGAGGCGCGAGCCGCCCGTGAATATGCTTACAGCCGTTGGAACGAAGAATTTTGCTCGACACGCGGCATCGGTCTGGCACCAAGGAACGGCAAGGTTTTGATGGAATACTGCAAGAGCAAAGCTATCTCCGAAGATCTGCTCTTGCAGTCCGGCATATTTAAGCGTGATGATAAAAGTGGACGCATATATCCGCTTTTCAGAAACCGCCTCGTCATACCAATACATGATCGGTTCGGTCGCATCATTGCATTTACCGCCCGCTATCTCGGCGATGATAAGGCTGACAATGTCGGAAAATATATCAACTCCGCAAACTCGCTGATATTTGACAAAGGGGATTCCATCTTCGGCATTGACCGTGCAAGTCGCTGTCGAGATGCCGTCTATTATAATATCGTCGAGGGTGCTCCCGATGTCATGCGCCTGCAATCCATCGGCATCGAGAATACTGTTGCCACTCTCGGTACCGCCTGGACCGACAAACAATTTAAGCGATTGATTAAGCTGACGCAATCAATCTGCTTCATACCCGATTCAGACCCGGCGAAAGAGGAACCGTTCGGCGCAGGTTTCAGAGCCGTTATGGAAAACGGCGCCGAAGCCATGCGCAAAGGCTTCGACGTTACGGTGCGCGAGCTGCCGTTTGTCGAAGAACCGGTGTATGAAGCAATAACAGGTGAAGAACTCGAAGCGGCAAAGGCAGAACTTCTCGACCAAAAGCGAAATGCCGCGAAGAAAGCTGGGGTCAGACCAAAGGAACGAGCTGAAATCACTCTTACCGACGAGGAAATAGTGGCTATCCCCAAGGAGAAAGTCGGCAGTGTCATACTCCGTAAAAACGATGCCGACGATTATATCCGTTCGCCGGAGATTTACGCCTCTGTTCCTGAACAGCCGTTTATCCTTTGGCTTGCCGAAAAGAGGTTTTCTATCGCGTCCTCGATTGCCGAGCAGCGCATTGTCGTTTCCGATGTCGCAGACCTGCTGCGACACGTCAAGGAGCCGTCAATAGCCGATGGTTACATCGACGCTCTCGCTTCTATCCACGGCACGGCTAAACAATGGAGAGCGGCTGTGAGCCGTGCAAAAGGTGAAGCCCGGCAGAAAGCCGCCAACAGTGAGCCTAAAAACGAACAGGAGCGCAAGAAAGAGCTTCTGCGCCAGTGCAATCTGAATATTATCGACAACTGTTTCTACACTTACGACGAGGGCGAGGCGGTAAGGCTCGCCAATTTCTATCTCGAATCGCTCTACCATATCAAGGACGAAACAAACGGCACCCGCCTGTTCCGTATGATTAACAAGTTTAACGAGGCGGTCGAGATAGAGTTCCGGGAGTCGGAGCTATGCTCGCTCACTACGTTTCAGCAGCGCGTCGGCTCTGTCGGCAACTATATATGGCGTGCCAAAATCGACAAGCTCAACAATGTAAAGGAATATCTTTATCGAGGCACACGCTCCGCGGAGCGAATACGAAAGATGGGTTGGGATTCGGTCAATGGCTTCTTCGCTTTCGGCAACGGCATATTTAATGGCGAGCGGTTCCTGGCCGTCGATGACCTTGGCATCGTTGAAACCGCCCCCAATCAATCTTTTTATATCCCGGCAACTTCAAAAATGTATCATAACAACCCCGAAATTTATCAGTTCGAGCGGCTTTTCGTTCACGAAAACCGCAGCGGCATAAAGCTATATGATTTTGCAGCACAGCTTATAAAAGTGTTCGGCGACAATGCCAAAATCGCTTTCTGCTATCTGCTCGCCACTCTATACCGTGATGTGGTTTTCAACCGCACTCGCCATTTCCCTATCCTTAACCTTTTCGGCGAAAAAGGCACCGGCAAGACTACGCTTGCCACTTCCTTGCAGTCGTTCTTTATTCACAGCGTCGACCCGCCAAACCTCGGTGTAACCTCAATCCCGGCAATGAATGACCGCGTCAGTCAGGCGGTCAATTCACTTGTCGTTTTCGACGAGTACAAAAACGACCTCGACGTGCGGAAAATCGCCTACCTCAAAGGTTTGTGGGGCGGCGGCGGTCAGACCAAGAAGAATCAGAACACCGACGGTATGGCGGCGCAGACCATCATATCAACGGGCATCGCCCT
>CAJTOB010000082.1:255-6299 GCA_910578035.1 uncultured Muribaculaceae bacterium | reverse complement strand
CCTGCCACAAACATTTTTCTATTATGTTATACGTTCATACTATCGGTCGCATCGGCCAGGATTGCAAGGTTATCGACGGAACGCACGGTTCGTTCATCTCTTTTGATGTTGCTGTGGATAATTATGCGCACGGCAATAACGTCACTACATGGGTGAGGGTGCGGAGTAAAAAGGAGAACCATATCCGGCTGTCGGAATATCTTACCAAAGGACGGCTGCTGCTCATCGAGGGGACACTCTCGGCATCCATGTGGAAGGACAGAAACGACGAGTCCCAAATTCAGTTCTCCATAACGGCGGATGCGCTGGAGTTTATCAATACAGGAAAGCGTGAAAACCAGAACAACGCTTCCGGTGCGGTTGGTCAGGACACGGATATGGATGATTACCCTGAGCCTCCTGCCGATATGTCGCAAGACGTTACGGACGACTTGCCGTTCTGATATTGTTCCATATATCGCAGATAATCACGCGATACTAAGTGTAGTATATACTATTTGTAGTAAATTAGGACATCTGCCGATTGCTCCTTGTAGTATATGCTGCATTTAGTAGTTTAGTAAAGTAGTAGAGTAGTAAATACTCAGATACTATATTACTAAAATAATTGAAAGTAGTAAAATAGTATATACTAACAGTAGTATTTACGAATAATAGTATTATCTTTGTGCCATCAATAAAAGCATCTGACAATGACAAAAATAATTGCAATACTGAACCACAAGGGCGGGGTGGGGAAAACCACTACAACCATCAACCTTGCTGCCGCTTTGCAGCAGAAGAAAAAGCGCGTGCTGGCTATCGACATGGACGGTCAGGCAAACCTTACGGAATCTTTCGGCCTCTCTATCGAGGAAGAACAGACCGTTTACGGAGCGATGAGAGGCGAATATCCGCTACCGGTTATCAAAGCCGAAAACGGTATCTCCATTGTTCCGGCCTGTCTCGACCTGTCGGCTGCAGAGTCGGAGCTTATCAACGAACCCGGACGCGAGCTTATCTTGAAAGGGCTGATAGCCCGGTTGCTCGAAACCTGTAAGTTCGACTATATACTTATCGACTGTCCCCCCTCATTGGGACTGCTTACGCTGAACGCCCTTACTGCGGCCGACTACCTGATTATCCCTGTTCAGGCACAGTTCCTTGCTATGCGTGGAATGGCTAAGATTACAAATGTGATCGAGATTGTCAGGGAACGCTTGAACCCGAACCTGAGTATAGGCGGCATCGTCATAACCCAGTTCGACAAGCGCAAGACGCTGAACAAAAACGTGTCGCAGCTCATCAGCGAATCTTTCTGCGACAAGGTGTTCAAGACTGTCATTAGGGACAATGTGGCACTGGCCGAGGCTCCGATAAAGGGTCTGAATATTTTTGAGTATAACAAGAACAGCAACGGAGCCAAAGACTATATGTCGTTGGCGCAGGAGGTGTTGAAACTGAAATAAACGGCTATGGCAAAGAAAGATTTGACCGGAGATATGAAAAGCGGACTGGACGGATTGTTATCCTCCACCAAGAGAACCGTAAGCGAGAAGCCGCAGGCAGCACCGGCGACTAAAAAAGAGCCGGCGGTGCATTGCAATTTTGTGATAGACAAGAGTATTCATACCCGGATGAAATACCTTGCCATAGACAAAAATATGTCCCTCAGAGACATTGTGAACGAGGCTATGAGGGAGTATCTGGATAAGCATGGGAAATGACCCGGCTTATCCCCGGTCTCCCATTTTTATGTGCGTGGCGTTGCCACAGATATGTCCTGTTCCATACGCCGATGCGCATATCGGCACTGTACGCTTGAAACGGCTTTCAAGCATCAGGCCGCTTAATCTTTTCTACACATTATAAACTCAAATCAAATGAATAAATCCTTTCTCCAAGAAATATCAGAGAAAATCAATGAACGTAAAGACAGCTCAATAACCGAGGAATTATGCTGTCATTTTTCACAAAGCCCCGATAATGAGCAGTGTGGTGAAGCTGTTAGTATCAGGAGATATAAAAATCCGTATACCAATAAAAATGTATATGGATTAAAAACAAAAAACTATCCTTTATCGGAAATAGCGTATGCGTTGGAAAATGAAGATAATGCTGTGTTTAATGCGATGAAGCAAATTCTGCCGCATTTGACTGAAAAAGAGTGGGAGGCATTTACTCGCTTAACAACTTTAATATATTGTGATTTAGAAAAAGGAATTAATTAAATTAAGTTTATAACAAGCAGATTATATCGTTCATTATTTAATTGAATAAGAATATGGAAAAAGATATGGCAATCCCAATTGAATTGGACGTTTGGCAAAAAACTTCTGAATATGCTATCATAGAGCAATATGATGATAGTATGGTAGTGCGGTTTCAATATTGGAATGAAAAACAGGAAACAATAAATGATAAAATCGCAGTATTGATGTTCACGAATGTTTATGCTGTCAGATTTTGCCGCTATAATAAGACACGGTATTATCCCAAAGAAAATGAACATTCATACAAATCATATTATTTAGAGATCCCTAATTCAAGCTGGATAGATGATTTGAAAAATGAACGAGCATCTTATGATATTAATTGGGAGAAATATGATCACCGGAAATATCGCCATTATGTATTTCAAAACAACTCTTATTGGATTGAGATAATTGCAACTAACGTACATTTTCAAATAGAGAATCGATCGGATTGTCATAATAAAATATGGAATGACTGTAAATAACAAACGGATAAATTGCCCTTGAAAGGTTGGTTAGCCGCCGACATTCTTGGCGGATTATTTCTCAAACAGAGGTCATTTCCTGTAAATGGCCTCTTGCTTTTTTACGGCTTCGTAAGGTTGCCGCCAATCACTCCGTCGTTCGTCAGAACCGTCGGATCGGCGCAGGTTTTGTTTCACGAAGTGCCCCGATACTGTTTTATCCGTCCCGTCTGCCCCCGGTTATACCGCTTATTCTCCCCATTCTAAGCCTCCTTCTGTCGGTATTACCCTTTCTATCTGCTCTAAATTATCGCTTGTTTGTCCCATTCCTGCCTGCTCCGGTTGGCTTTATCAGACGCAAAGGTGGGCCGCCGCGCTTGATTCCATCGCTTTGAAGTGCATTTCCTGTAAAATTCTTCCTTGCCGTGCAAGAGTAATTTTCCGGAAAAAGCGTTGGAAATCGCTTATTCGTCAGCCCTATACCGCATCTGTAAATCCCAAACAGTTCGGCAGAAAAAAGAACCGAAAAAAGGGAAAATAGAAAACAGACATTTAATATAAACAATTTAAATTAAAGGAATTATGGCAACAGCAACTATTCAGGCAGCAGAGAGAAACAACGTATCGGTAGCATTGGCGAATATTCAGCCGAGTAACTATAACCCTCGCAAGAACTTTGACGAAAAGAGCCTTGCGGAGTTGGCAGACAGCATCCGTCAGCAGGGAGTGTTACAGGCTATCGGAATACGCCCCATTGCGGACACAGACCGCTTTGAGATTGTTTTCGGCGAACGCAGATACCGTGCATCCCTCATGGCAGGTTTGGAAGAAATACCTGCCGTCATATTGGATGTTTCGGACGAGACAGCCGAAGAACTGGCAGTGACCGAGAACCTGCAGCGCAAGGACGTTACACCCATTGAGGAAGCGAACGCCTATCAAAAACTCATAGAGAGCGGTCGTCACGATGTGCATTCTTTGTCGGTGCAGTTCGGCAAGAATGAAACCTATATCCGCACACGGCTCAAATTCGTGTCGCTGATACCCGAAATAGCAGCACTTTTGGACGCTGACGAAATTACCGTCAGTGTGGCAACCGAGATATGCCGTTATGGGGAAGATGTGCAGAAAGATATATATGATAAGCATTTGAGTGAGGAAGTGAGGTATAACAGTTGGCGTGGCTTGAAAGCTGCCGAGGTTGCAAAGAACATCGAGCGGAGCTACACTACCGACCTCAATAGATATTCATTCGACAAGACAGTCTGTCTGTCATGCCCTCATAATACTAATAATATGATGTTGTTCTGTGAGGGTGGTTGCGGAAATTGCGCCAATCGGAAATGCCTTGAGGATATGAATGCAGCCTATGTCGTGGAGAAAGCCGTGCAGCTCATGGAACAGCACCCCGAAGTGCCTTTGTGCAAAAATATGTACCAATGCAATCAGGAAGCGGTAAATAGCTTGACCGATATGGGTTTTGAGGTAGAGAATGAAGTCCATTCAAATACATATCCCGAAATGCCCGAAGCCCCCGAAAAAGAAGATTATGAGACCGCAGAGGCATACGAGAAAGCGCAAAATGATTACGAACGCAAAGTGACCGATTACAATGCCAAATGCGAGGATATCCGATGCAAAAGCGAGGCAGGAGAGATAATCCCCTATATCCGCATTGATTATTCCGATGCCGTTTGCTGCTATGTCAGAAAAAATCTGCTTCTCGCCGTAAAGGACAAAGAGAATGAAAAGAATGTCTCACCAATCGAAAAATTGGAGAAACAGGACAAGCGCAATAAGGAGATTGCACTTGAAAAGACCGTGGAAGATACCAAGTCCGAGATTATGGAGATTGATATGTCTGAAACCAAGTTTGGTGCAGACGAGGAAAAAATGATGTACTTCTTCATGCTGTCGTCACTCCGTAAGGAGCATTTCGAGGCTATGGGTATCGAGAATGACGAACGGTATTACTATCTTGATGATGAGGATAAGATGAAGATAATAGCCAATCTTACAGGCAGACAGAAAGCCATTATCCGCCGGGATTTCCTGCTTGCCAATTTCAAGAACGCATCAGGTGCTAATGCCACAGCATCCCTCTTGCTCGATTTTGCCAAAAAGCACATGCCCGACCGACTGGCTGAAATCCAAAACGGACACAATGAGGTTTACGAGAAGCGACACCAACGCATCGAAGAAAAGATTGCCGTCCTGTCGGTACAGGAAAAGGCGAAGCAGGAAGATGCACCCACCGAGGACAGCCAACCCGAAGCGGTGGCGCAACCCGAACAACAGCCACAGACCGAAGAAGTAGCAGCGTGATACGCCACAATATGACAAAGGACGGAAAATCCGTCCTTTGTTGTTACCTCGCTTTTCTGTAGGACAGACGGCGAGCCTATCCCTTTTTATCTTTTCCGTCCAGACACTCCACACGTGCCGCGATTTCCTGTTCTATCATTGCTTTTTCCTCCTTACTCTTTTAGGTATCAGTTTCTCTATCTGCCTGAGTGCCATAGGCGGCATCGGCAGTTCCGGCAGCAGCTCCACGATACGTTGCTCCATACCGAGGGTACGCAGCAGCGAGATAAAGTTGCTCAGCGTCAGGTTGCGGTTCACGCCCTGTTCAAAATGGCTGATCGTCGTCTGGCTCACCCCCGAGAGGTCAGCCAGCTCCTTTTGGCTCATTCGTGCCGCCAGCCTGTAATCCTTCAGCCGCTTTGCCAAAAGCAGCAGGATGTCGCTGTTCGTCGTATGCTCCGTCTGGTCCATATTTATATATTGCTATTTATCTGCAAAAAATAGCAATAATTATCCATATATAGATACCTCATACTCCTTTTTTACTGAAATATTCTCCACTCATGGCATTTTCCGTCGTTACGTTCACCATGTCGCCGCCGGTCGGCTTTTATTCGATGCAAAGGTGGGCTGACGCGCCTGATTACGACACTTTGAAGTGCATTTCCTGTAAAATTCTTCCTTGCCTTGCAAGAGTAATTTTCCGGAAAAAGCGTCGCAAAGGGCTTTTTCGTCAGCTCCTTCATGGCATCGTAAAACCCGAAAGGCTCCGACAAAAGGTTGCCGAACAGAGGGAAGAAAAAACAACTTTTAAAATTCAAGACAATGGACAACATCAGAGAAAGCAAAGAGTATCAACTCGCAAAAGACTGGGAAATGGCAGTGAACGATTACGGTTTCAACCCCAAACGCTTTGCAGCCGCTATCCCCGATATGCACCCCACATTGCAACAGAGCCTTTACCGGCTGATTAAGGAGTGTATCGTGGTAATGGCTGACGAGACACGCCGATACGATGACCGTAACCGCGCATCGCACGAGG
>CAJTOB010000082.1:0-245 GCA_910578035.1 uncultured Muribaculaceae bacterium | reverse complement strand
AAGCGAAACGCATCATGGAGTATCTCAATGCAAACGGACGGAATATCCCTTTAAGATAACATCAATAATACAATAGCGTATGAGAACACAGGAAATCCGATTTGACGGCAAAACGTATGTATGCCGCATCGTGAAATCAAACGAGGGCGAAGACCTCCTGATAGGTTCTACAAAGCTGCTCGATGCCTTGCACCCCGGCAGTTTCGAGGACGAAAACGAAGGTTTTGCCGGTAAGGAGGCAGAAC
>CAJTOB010000081.1 GCA_910578035.1 uncultured Muribaculaceae bacterium | reverse complement strand
GAAACTACCAACCGCGGCCTTATCCTCTAAAAATTTCGGAAGCTTCCCGAGGCTTGCGGCTTCCTATTTCCGATTTACCTGCACCGCCTTGTCGATCCGTCTCGGAAAAAGGACAATCGGGCGATGTCTTGTCGCTGCAACTGTTGCGGCGATTAAGCTGATCTACTGTACTTCAATCAAGCAGCAAGAGCGTAGTTGTTTTCGCCATTTAAATTGGTCGAAGCCAGATATTATAGAGCATAGACCTCATAGCTCTGCACGCTTACCCACCACTTCTACACGCTGTCAAAACCGGTCAACCCCGATAGTAAAAGCGCTCCGGTGGAGCTATTTCTTACAAAGAAACAACAAAAGATTCAGTCTGCAAAATATTTAACAATATTTAATCTTTGATGTTTAGCAAATGCTTGTTGGAGAGCACCGTTTCTTGTGCGACGGTCTGGATATATTCGCACAACGACGGTTCGAGTCCGGCTGTGAATGAGCTTTGGTAGTTTCTGCCAAGCATTGTTGCAAATATCACATTTGCTGCCAGATAGCTGCCGAGTTGAGACGGATGCGAGCGGTCTGGCTTATAGAGAGTTTCGTAGGGCCGTTCTGTGCGGACCCGCTTCCAGGCGAGCCCTACCGGAGCACAGCGGGCGTCGTTGTCGTATGCCATTTCGAGATAGCTGTCGGCGAGCCGTTGCTGCATTCCGTCGTATGTATCGATGAGAGGATATCCTTCGTGCGGGCTCTGGCAGCCATCTTTGTGCCCCCATGTCATATAAAATATTACCTGAGCATTGGGGCTGGCGGCGTGCACGAGGCTGTCGAGAGTGTGTGCGAAGGGATATGTATGACGTGCGACAGTTGCCGAATGTTGCGCCGGAGCCGAGCTTTGTTCTTGAATGACAACGAAATCCCAACCGCCGTCGGCTATGGCCTTTCTCAACTCGGTATTGTCGCAGTGGCGTTTAAGCGTGCAGCCTCCGGGTGTGAATTTGCGGTATGCGATGGGCAGTTTCTCGCTGTTGGCAGCGCCGGCGGAGAGTTTGCGAAGCATTTCGGGCATGTCGTTGTAATATGTGTAGCTGTTTCCGATGAACAGCACGCGGACTGAGTCGGTTTCAGCGGCAAACGCGGCTGTCGCGCCGAGTATTGCCATGAACAGGCAGATAAGCAGGTTTTTCATAGCGATATCATATCCAGGCGTTTTGGCGTTCTTTGATGGCTATCGATTCGCTCAGCAGCCGCAGGAACTCCTGCATAGAACGTTTGCGATAGCTGTCGCGGAGAGTGTGTACGCAGCCGGCCATTTCATTGTAGGGAGTGTCGATAGGTATGGCCTTCACGCCCGTTTCGTTGTGAATCGATGCTTCGGCGAGAACCGAAATGAGATTGGTGGAGCGTAGCAGTTTCAGGAGTATGTTTACTTCGTTGAGTTCTATGCGGACGCGGAATTTGTAAGCCGTCGATGCAATATGTTCGAAAGCGTTGCGGGCCTGCAGGCCTTTGGAGGGAAGGGCCATATCATAGGCCTCGAGCTCGGCCAGTGTCACACGTTTTTTTGCCGTCAGCGGGTGGAACTCCCCGACAACTGCGGCAAGGCAGTTCTGAAAAAGTATATGCGACTCGATGTCTTCCAGCGGCCGGGTTGGTTTGAATGCAAGTACAAAGTCGACCTCCCTGGCCTTGAGCATATCCATGAGTTCGGCCATGGGCTTGTAGAATATATTGAGCTTGATTTTCGGATATAGCCTCATGAAAGAAATCAGGGTCTCGGTCAGAATGGGGCTAAACGAGTATGTTACGCCAATATTGAGTGTGCCTGCCGCGAGGCGGTTGAGGTCGTTGATTCGGGCTATGCATGTGTCGGCGTCGTCGAGTGTGCGCCGTGCATAGGGCAGAAGCTCGCGTCCTTGCTCGGTGAGCGCCACACTGTGGCTTGTGCGTATCAGCAGGGGCGTGTCAAGTTCGGTCTCAAGTTGCTTCACCTGCTGCGATAGAGTGCTCTGGGTGACGCACAGCAACTTTGCCGCTTCCGAGAAATTGAGGGTTTCGGCAACCTTTACAAAATATTTTAGTTGGCGTAGTTCCATTATATGTCGCATTTTGGAGCAAAGATAGTGATTATGTGATAATATGGAGCTGTATGGACTTATTTTTCATTTCTTCTGGTGGCGCCGAACGAAATTTTCTTAAACATGAATATCGGCAGTGTCGCACCGACAACCATGCCCAGAAGAATGCACAGGCACACAACCGAATTTTGTGCGAAAAGGCTGAAATAGTGGTCGAAACCGGGTGTCTTGTCGTGCAGCACGCACATGGCCAGTCCGCCAAAAGCTCTGTATGCATACATGCCCGGAATCATCGGCAGCAATGCGGGGAAAAAACATGTTTCGGCCGGCATTTTTGCTACCGGCGACAGGAATACCGCCATCACTCCTACTAAAAACGAGGCGATTGCCGACGCGGCCGTAATGTGCATGCCGCAGCAGTTCATTAGCACGAAACGGGCCGAATGGCCGGCCGCGGCTATAAGCGCGCACCATAGATATGCCCTTCGGGGAGGCCTGCTGATAGCGGCAAAACCGATAGCGGCTATCGCTGCAAACAATGCGTCCTGTAAAATTTCTCCTATCATTTTAGTTTATTTTTTAGTTGAGAGGTGCGAGGTACGAGGTGCGAGGTGTGGTTTGCTGTGAAGGGAGTTAGCGAAGAGCTCCTTGTCTCTCGCCCCTCGTACCTCGCTCCTCGTTCCTCGCCCCTGAGATGTCAGAACATTCCGACGCCCATCAAGGCCATTCCGGCGCAGAGGCCTGCCGAGAGACATGCCGTGAGCACTATTGCATCGGCAAAACGGCTCAGAGAGCAGATATAGTGGCGGTAAAGAGTGTCGCTGAATGCGTTGAGAAACGGTATTCCCGGCACAAGATAGAGCACGCTTGTGCCAAGTGCTGTCGACGGGGTTGAGCCGAGTCCGAAAAGCTGGTCGGAAGCACCGAGAACAGCCGATATGAACGCGCATACAAATACAGTGACTCTCAGGTCTATGCCCCGGCCCAGAAGTTCTGTCTTCACATAATATCCGGCCAGGGTCGCCACGAAAACCACGGCCATGGCTATGACGTCGCCGCCGAAAAGACGGCAGAACGAGGCATTGGCAAGTGCCACGGCCGGAATCACGAGCCATGACGGCTTTCCGGCCGCTTCTGTTATGCTGTCAAGGCGCCGGGCCGCTTCAGACAGCGATATATGGTCGTCGGCTATATCCCAGCTTAGAGAACTGAGCCGTGTATTGATGTCGAAACTGATGCCGCCTCCATATGGAGAACTTATGGCCGTGGTGCAGCCGCTACCGTCGCTCTCGCATACATTTACATGCAGATGCCGTGGCATTATAGCTATTTCGGCGCGTTTGCCATATGCGCGCGCTATGCGGTCCATGTTTTTTTCCAGGCGTATGCATGTGGCGCCGCACCCCAGAAGTACGGCGCCATAGCGGGCAAGAAAGGAGCATACGGCTTCTGTCGACGGCCGTTGTGGCCGTTCATTCGATTCCGTCGTCATAGTCCTCCTCATTAGCGGGTAGCGGATCGCCCGGCACGAAGAGCTCTTCGCGCTCGGTGCCCATTCCGAATATATGTCTGCGGTGTGCGTGATGTATCATATGCACTATCGCTATCAGAGCCGTCAATATAACAACGGCCATCCACGTGATTAAAGGAATTGTCAAACTCATAGCTGTATCGAATTTTTATGCAAAGGAACAATCATAATGGCAGAAAGATTGCTCTTTTTCAGTGAAAAAATCGATAGCAGTTATCGCTAACGCATGCGGTAGGCCATAGGTGTGTGACCCGTCTGTTTTTTGAACAGCCGGTTAAAGTAGGAGCAGTCGGCGAAGCCGAGTGTATACGCAATTTCTTTTACAGGCATGTCGGTGGTTATGAGCAGCAGCTGAGCTTTCTCCATTCGGCGCTTGTTCACATATGCCAGAGGAGTCATGTCGAAACCTTGCCTGAATAGCCGTATGAGATAGGCCTTGCTCATTCCGGCCTCAGCGGCAAGGCTATCGAGTTCAATTTCCGAGTCGAGGTGTGCGTCTATGTAGTTCATCACGGCCTGCAGACGGTGGTCGGGCTTCGGATTTCTGTATCGGCTGTGGTCTATAAATCGGGAAAGCAGAATCATTACCGCCCCGCGTATAAACATCTTCTCGGCCTCGCCGAGCTCGTCGAAACGTCGTGCGAAATCAGCCAGGCTGCTGGAGTTGTCGTAGACCTCCGGGTTGAAAGCCGGCAAAGCGCTGTCGGGATTTCTGCGGCATACAGACTCGAATAGTTCTATATCGGTCGATGTGGCGCGGATTTCGGTCGGCAGTTCATATTGGTCGAAAATACTGTCGCCGCAGTGTTGCCTTTCATATATATGAAGATAGAAATGCTCGAAAGGTCCGTCGCACTCATACGAATGTCTGGTGAATGCCGGTATTATATATAGATAGCCGGGGCGCAGCTCGATTTTCCGACTGTTTATTATAATCCAAGCGCGGCCTTGGGTCACACAGTATATGCGGGTGAACGGAGAGCCTATATCGTTCCAGTTCCAGTTTCGGTCGAGCTTGGCGAGGCCTGCGTTGAGCATTTGTAAGTTATCCGAATCCATTTCTGCGGGTGCGCTTTTGTATTTGATTCTGCAAAGTTAGTCTTTATCTTTGCCAAAGCATAATTTTTGGTTAATATTGTGCTATTCGGTTCAATATTTTGAAATAGCTGTGGTATTTTTCGCTTTAACTTTGCCCAAAAATTTTATACTGCATTACTATGAAAAAACTACTTCTGCTTTCGCTTTGCAGCCTGGGGCTTGCGGCCTCGGCACAGAAATATGAACCTACATGGGAGTCTATCGACAGCCGACCCGTGCCGGAATGGTTCGAACAGTCACGTTTCGGCATCTTCATTCATTGGGGCGTTTATTCGGTACCGGCATGGGCGACTGTCGACAAAAACGTTTCCACGCATCCTGTATACTCCGAGTGGTACTGGTGGCAGAAAAACACCGATACGAGCCCCGTCGGCGATGCTACCCGAAAATATCACAGCGAGGTCTACGGCGACGAATTCAAGTATCAGGATTTTGCAAAAGATTTCACCGCCGAACGCTTCAATCCCGGCGAATGGGCCGACCTCATCAAGGCTTCGGGTGCGAAATATGTCGTTCTCACCTCCAAACACCACGAAGGCTTCACGCTCTGGCCCAGCGCTGAGTCGTGGAACTGGAACAGTGTCGACATCGGCGCCCACCGCGACCTCTGCGGCGAGCTCAGCGAGGCCGTGAAAGACCGTGGTCTCCACATGGGCTTCTACTATTCGCTCTACGAATGGTACAATCCTATCTTTCTCAACGATGTTGACCGCTATGTAGACCAGCGCATGCTCCCTCAGCTAAAAGACCTCGTCACCCGCTACGAGCCCGATATGGTATGGACCGACGGCGAGTGGGAGCACCCAAGCGAGACCTGGCGCAGCACCGAATTTCTCGCCTGGTTATACAATGAGAGCCCCGTGCGCGACCGCGTGGTCGTAAACGACCGCTGGGGCAAGGAAACCCGCGGGCGTCACGGCGGTTTCTACACCACAGAATATGACCTCAGCGCCGCCCAGGCCGACAATATGGCAAAAAACACCCACCCTTGGGAAGAATGCCGCGGCATAGGCAACTCTTTCGGCTATAACTGGGCCGAGACCCTCGACCACTATTCGAGTACCCGCGACCTCGTTGTCACTCTAATCGAGCGCGTGTCGCGTGGCGGCAACCTTCTGCTCGACATCGGCCCTAAGGCCGACGGTACAATCCCTCTGGTGATGCAGGACCGTCTGCTCGGCATCGGCAAGTGGATGAATATCAACGGCGAGTCTATCTATAACTCCAGGCCATGGGCTGCCGCAGCCGAAAACAAGGCCGACGGAGTATATTATACCACTGTCGGCAAGGACCTCTATGTGCACGTTGCCAAGCCATGCGCCTCGGTCCGTCTCAAAGGCCTCCGCAAGAGCGGTAAAGTCACCGTCCTCGGCGGCAAACATTCAGCCAAGCTATCCGGTTCGCGCCTTGTCCTTTCACAGGCTTTGCAGGACGCCGCTGCCGAAATGCCTCAGGTCATCAAAATCGCCAACGCCATTTAAGAAGTTTATAAAGTAAAAAGTTTAAAAAGTTGAGATAATGGTTCGGTTGCAACGAGCCATTATCTTAACTTTATAGACTAAGAGGTTGTTTAATAACATATGTGAAAGCACAGGCCGAAAAGTACGAGATGG
>CAJTOB010000080.1 GCA_910578035.1 uncultured Muribaculaceae bacterium | reverse complement strand
TAACACTTCTAATTGCCCAATTTAACATATGCACCGTGCTTTCGGCTTGAGCCAATTTATCTCCCATAAGTATCCAAAAGAGTACAAAAACAAAAAGAGCCAACTCCTAAAAGCTGACTCTCTTGTGTATCCCCGTGGGGAGTCGAACCCCAATCGTCGGAACCGGAATCCGATATTCTATCCATTGAACTACGGAGACGAGTTGTTTAATTCATGTGCAAAGTTAGTTATTATTTTTTGTCAATGCAAAACTTTTTTAGGTCTAAATCCAGTCGCTCCAATTATCGCAGTGCGTTTTAAGGAATCGGGCAGATGGTGTGTCTGGATAGTTCTTTACTATTGTCTTGAGGTTGCCGAGTATATAATGAGCTTGGGCACGGGCTTCGTCGCTTGTCAGCATTGCAAGGGCTTCATTGGCTTCTTTTTCGAAAAGAGCATTGCAGCCTTCGGAATCATCAAAAGAGTAGAGAAAGTCGAGACGATTGAAATCGTCTTCCCAATAGTCAAGTGCAGGAATGAATAGATGTAGTATATATCCTTTGCGATATTGTGTGAGCGCCCAGCAGTCTGCGAATGAGCGTTTGCGAGCTATGGCGTAGCGTAAGCGGGCCATTCCGCGTTCGTCGGCTGTTGCAGCTTTGTTCATTTTGACGAGCAGAGTCTGCATTTTGCGGGCAAAGCTGAGTTTGGCGTTTTCGGGGGTTAGGGATTTGTCGCTATATGGATTGTTGGGATATTCGGCGAAAGGATTTCTGGATAGGTACCCTTCGCTGCATGTGTTCAAATTCGAGTTATATCGCTGTGATACCTTGCTGAGGTATTGTATGGCCCGGTCGTAGTTTTCTTCGCGTAGGGCAAGTGTGCCGATAAGTTCGTTGAAGTAGTCGGTATCGGTGCGGGCATATCTGCGCAGAAATGTATAGAGAGGGGTGTCGGCTTTGATATTGTGTTTTACCGAAATGAGTTGTGAAGAGGATAGCGATTCCATGAGTCGGAATGAGAGGTCGGTGTAGTCATAGTAATTGAAATATAGAGGATTATGACGAATCTCATCAAGAGTGACTAAAGCATAATTGTTATCATGGTTTTGTGATTCATACACACGATGCAGTTGTCTGGATATGAATAGTTTGTCGGCATATCCGCACAAGGCGATGGCGGTGGCGTAGTCTTTGCGGTTCCACAGCACGGGTACCCAATGGGCGTAGACGATATTCTGCAAAATTCTGTTCCATTCGTTTGCGTCGGGAGCAAGTATGTGTATTCTGCGTTCCAGCCATGCGAGGTCGTCTAATAGGGTAGAGCGGTCTCTGTTTTCGGCATTAATCTGCATGCGGTAGGCGCGGGCATGGTCTCGGAAATTGTCGGTTGAGAATTTCGATGTGAGCGCGCGCCTGATATGTTTTGAGGCTGTCTTGATGTCTTTCTGATGGTGTCCGGCTATATATGCGAGCACAAATTCCCAGTCTCCGCGGTGTTGGGCCCGATTTTCAGAAAGAATTTTTTCGGCAAGCGGCTTAATCGCACAGAGACGGGCCGAATCATTGGAGAGACTGCGGATATGCTCTATAAGTGCCGGGCTGTCGGGATTTCGTTCGCTCATATATTCGACTAAGTCAACGTTTTTAATGGAATATATGTCTTCGGAGTTGGCAAATAACTCGTTGGCTTTGTCGATGTTGCCAAGGCGAGTCCAGCAGCCGGCCACGTAGTTAATTGCCATGCGCTTGAAAAGATTGGAGTCGGGGTATTTATCAAATGTCTTTTCGAAATATTCGACGCATTCGGCATATTTTCTCATACTGAAAAGGCATCGGACCGCCTGAAGTGCATAGCGGTCGGCCAGACGATGTGAAGCATGCGCACTTACGCATGTCTGGTATAGGCCGGAAAGATAGTTGCAGGAATATTCTTGCTTTGATTCGGGGTAGTACCAGGGAGATATAGCTTCGGAGCGTTTCTCAAAGATGAGTTTTGCGGTGCTGAGAAATTCTTTTATTTCGTCGTCGTTGTAATTGCGCAGATAGGCGTAAAATCTATTGCTGTTGCCGGGCTTTGAACTGTAGACTGATTCATGGAACGTTTGATAATTGTCGTCGTACACGGCTTCCTTGATGTCTTTCAACGGAATATCTGTAGATGTTAACTGCTGCCAGAGAATGAGATTTTCTTGTTTTTCTGCATCGGAGCGGTTTTCCGGCATGCTTGTGTCTGCAAAAAAGTCGGGAGTGGGTATTATCGGGTTGTACGGGCCGCAGGCGTCTGCCACGATACCTGAAATCAGTACAAATCCGCTAAGGACGGTTCTCAGATGCGAAGATATGGCCGATTTCATTGTCGGAGTATTTTGAAATGTTTGCGGAATCGAGATGATAGATTATAGTGCTGTGCGGTTGTTTGTCGAGGCGTTGGTCTATGAGCCGCTTTACGGCCATAATGCTGTTGTAATCGGAGGTTTCAGTGCGGATTATGTCACCCTTTAGTATCAGTCTTTCACCGTGTGCCACATCTCTTGCAGCTATGTGGCTGTTGTTGCTTTTGTGTGTAAATGCGGTGGTGTCTGCGACATTGATTCCGTTGCTAAGACCTATGAACTTGCGGTCTCTGAATATGAGTTGCCATGAATATATCGGATATGCGGCGTCCAGGTGTAGTGGATAAGAAGAAAGGTGGCGAACGTATGGTTCTACATCGGCTACAGAAATAATGGAGTTGACAGCATCCGGACTATCGAAACTGCCGGTGTTGTACACCATGAGCACACCTCGGTCTACGGGCGGAGCTTCGCCGCGAAGCTGGTGAAGGCGAATGGTAGAACTTAGCGCCCAGTTGAGATTTTTTGTTTTGATTTGCTCTTTGACAGATTCGCATAACCTGAAAAATAGGGCTTGGGTAGAGGCTGTCCAGTCGCAGTCCAGTTGAAGTTCGGTCACCCCCGGCAGATTGTGGTATGAGCACATGCGCCTTACTCTTTCCACAATTTTTTCGGCCAGGACGTTTTCCTGATTTTCCATAGATTTGAGCGCATCGAGTGTGATATATACCACAGGCACGATTTCGATTCTGTCGAGGGAGTCGGTGAGTATGTTTTCAGCTGTATAATCGATTTTTACAGATGCATTCGGGTATATGCGCTCTTCGGTTTTATGAGCTTCGCGGTCAAAGGAAACATCGAACATGCGGAGATATATCCGACCGACGTTGTGCCTCCTGATTATATCTAAGCATGTCTGGTCAAGGGCGAGTACGGTTTTCCAATAGTAGACGGCGTTTTTTTCTACGTGCGGCTCCCCGGAGGTTTGAGTCCGGGGAGTGCAGGACGCCGAAAGGAGGTAAAAGAGAAGAATGAGGGTAGTGTATTTCAGTTTCATTGACTGCTGTATTTGCGTGATGCAAATTTGGCAGAAAACAAGCGCCCGGCAAAATATTCTGTCGGGCGATGTACGAATTGTATTGTATGATGTATGAAATGTCCGGCAGGCTATCTCCAGACTATAAAATTGATGTTTTTAGACGCGGGGTCGGGTAGTTTGCCGTGCTCGACGACCTCTCTGCTGTTCATTCGGATTTTGCTGTAGCTTTCACCTCCGACAAGGTAAATTGCATTGTTTACACCGATGTCGGCGAGTGCTTGCGAGAAGTCGTGGAATGTGAGCCTGTTTTTGCTTATGATTACAACTATTTTACCGTCGATTTCGGCAAGGGCTTTGCGGTGAGCGCGGCCTTTCGGTTTGTTCTCCACGACCTGGCCGGCCACAACCAGCGGGTATTGGCGAAAGAAATAGCCTTCTGTGTCGAGAGCTTCCTCAAGATAGGGTGTTGATGCTGCAACTCCTATAATCGGAGTGCCGGCAATTATGGCGCAGAAACCGGATTTTGGCTGGCCCTTGCTGATAAGTTGCCCGCGCTCTACAAATGCCCCGGCGATTTCTCCGTTGTCGGCTCTTACGTCGGCAGCCTGAAATAAAAGGATGACAGTGGAATCTTTTAAGGCGTCAAGACCGACGCTTAATGTCGGTGTAGCATCGTGCGGTTCTATTATAGTGAGCTTTGCGCCATTTGATATAGTGTCGGATATGGCGACTGATGGCTGTCGGCCTTCGCCTACAGGTTCAGAATCATGAAAGTGGGGGTGGGGTTCTTCTGTCGGTGTATGTAGCTCTTCTGTCGGAGTCGGTATTATGGCTTCTTCGACAGGTTCATAATTAATAAATAGACCGACCACGAGAAGCACCAGAACGCATATTGCGGAGAAAACTATAATACTGACGTTCTTCTTCGGGCGTAGTGTGCTTTGAGATTTTTTCGGAGTCTGTTTTGATGAAATAACCCTTATTTCATCATCATCGATATCGTGTCGGTTCATATTGCCTCCTTTTCTATGAGTTCTCTGAGTGCTTTGAGCGCTTCCTTGGATGCGGATACATCACGACGGAAACTGCGGCAGTCTGACAGGACTATTCGTTGTCTGCCTATATTCAGATGAATTATAAATTCACGGTTAATAATCAAACTTTTGCCTATGCGTATGAACCGTCCGTCTCCGTCACAGAGACATTCGGCGATACGGCGTTCTACCTGGCCCAGCTGCAAGGTGAGGGTATAATCGGAACCGTCGGCTGTAGTAATAGTCGAATAGTTACCGTCGGCCGTCACGCAAACCATAGCGGAAGCCGGAATACGCACAAGTTCTGAAGATGTGGCAAATAGCAGATATTTCTCCATTTTCAACGCAAAGATAGTATAAATTTTGTACTTTTGTGAATATCAACTTACACTATGGAAAATAAAGATTTTGAGACCGTATGGACGGATATGATTTCTGGCCGCGTTTACGACGCGGCTTGTCCGGAACTGATAGAGATGCTTAAGCAGACCCGAAAGGCTCTTTGGAAATTTAATAATCTTGACCCTGAAGACCTTGATGGGCAGCGTGAAATATTGAAGAGTCTTCTCGGGCGGTATGGCGAGGATTTTCATTTCAACCAGCCTTTCAGGTGTGATTACGGACGTAATATATCTATAGGAGAGCGTTTTTTCGCAAATTTCAACCTTACGATTCTTGACGAAGCGCCCGTGACGATTGGTGATGACGCTTTTATCGGGCCGAATGTGAGCATATATACTGCTTGTCACCCCATCGAAGCCGAGAAACGTAGGTCCAGACAGGAATGGGCCGAAGCTGTGACGATTGGTAATGACGTGTGGATTGGCGGAGGGGTTACCATTGTGCCCGGAGTTACTATTGGCGACAGGGTTGTAATTGGGGCCGGATCAGTAGTTACTAAAGATATTCCTTCTGATTGTGTTGCTGCTGGTAACCCAGCTCGTATCATTAAAAAATTATGACACTCGGAAAATACTTTTCACCACTCGGAGAGATTACCATAGCTGTGAAAGACGGCTGCGTTGCGGGCCTTTGGTTTGAAGGCCAAAAATACTATGGCTCCGAAATAAAAGCGGATGCTTCTTATGGAGAGCATCCGCTTATAGATAAAGCCAAAGACTTGCTCAAGGTCTTTTTCTCGGGAAAAGAGCCGACTTTTTGTTTGCCTCTTGCTACGCCGAAAACAGCCAACATTGCTCGCGTAAGAAAGGCAATGCTGTCTGTTCCTTATGGCACCACAATCAGCTATTCTGAACTTGCAGAAAAAGCCGGGTTGGGCTCAGCCGTTAGAGCGGTTGCCGGAATTGTAGCCAGAAATCCGTTTATCATAATAGTACCATGCCATAGGATAATCAGTAAGAACGGAAATCTGACCGGCTATGCCGCCGGATTGGAGAGGAAAGAGAAGCTACTTGAAATAGAGCGTCAGTCATCGTAACGCACAAACTGAGCTTCTTTATTGAACTTTATGTCAACACCGTTGGCAAGTTCGACGTCGTAGCCGTTCCGCTTCTTTTCGATACCGACTATACGCTGTCCGGCATGCTTCGATGAAACATAGTCTTTCACGCCCTGAGGAACGATAGAGGAGGGCACACTCTTCGATGCGTTCACTTCAATATCTTTCCAGTTGCCGTGCCGGTCGAACGATATCTCACTGCCGTCGTTGAGTGTGACATCATATTCAGATACACGACCGAAATCTTTTTCAATCTTTACGACACTTACTTTTGCTTTGAAGTTATTAGATATTACTGTCTGTGCTGCTTGAGGCAGCGCAGACGCATCATGTGCATAGGTATCGTTCGCATAAGTTGCAGTTCCAACACCTAAGGCTGCAATTAAAATCAAGAAAATTTTTTTCATATCAGTATTCTTTGATGTTATAGGACGCTAAAAAATCACTTTCATACTCTCAAAACAAGCAGAACGACATAATGTTTATAAAACACTTGAAATAAATCCTTTAAAGTACATTTGGTATGCTTCGATTTAAAAATATCGATTTTTTAACATAAAAAACTTCGCAAAAAATTTGCACAGTTCAAAAAAAGCCCCTACCTTTGCACTGCTTTTAAGGAAAAGCCGATTCGCTAGCTCAGCTGGTAGAGCACAACACTTTTAATGTTGGGGTCCTGGGTTCGAGCCCCAGGCGGATCACAGAACAAAGCGGTAAAACGCTGCAAATTGCTGAAACTAAGACGGTTTCAGCGATTTTTGTAATATCTCTATCCGGCAGAATCGTGAACATTGTGAGGTATGGGGGTGTACAATTCGTGAACAGCTAAAATCGTGAACAGTTTGTTCACGATGACAACGCCGATGAACATAACATCCTAATCTTCTGCGTTTTTCTGCGATTTGTCAACTTTAAAGTGGGGTTCGCATAGGTGCATGGTAATAAACCTGTGTTTAGGCATATATATTGCACAGGCGGAAGATGA
>CAJTOB010000079.1 GCA_910578035.1 uncultured Muribaculaceae bacterium | reverse complement strand
CTGTCCCGTCCTTTTTCACTACCTGACGCTTGAGGTAGTAGATTACTGAAAATGTACTCTTCATTGTCCTTAATTTTTGGGTTTCAAAATTAGTTGGTGAAGAGTCCGGTGTTGGTACGCAAAACGGGGAGGAACGGCGCAATCTTTTTCCGTAACCTGATTTTTCGCATGAGTTATGGATAACTCACTATTCCTTAGAGCCTTGTTTCGCTATTCGTACCCGTTTGTCGCATTTTCGGGCATGGTTACGAACAAGTAACGTAGCGGCGTCAGGATTTGGCTTCGGCAGGGATTGTAATGGCTTCACGGATTATCGCCACTTCAACCAAAACCCTTGTAACTCAATTCTATCACTATATCTTTCCGCATTTCACTTTTTTGTAGTAACTTTGCAGTTTAAAATTGTTATGGCGTTGGAAAAGCGAGGTCCGATAAAGATAGATGTAGGCAGTGTGCTGGCTGAAAAGCTTGGCCGGAGGGCGCGATTGGTGCCCGGATTTGCCGTGCGTTATCTTGAACGCCTCGTGTGCCAGAATGAGCTTAACGACTTGCTGGAGACTGCATATCCGCGTCGCGGAGCCGACTTCTGCGAGCACGTGGTGGAGCGTCTCGGAGTAAGCCTCGAGGTGCGTGGCGAAGAAAATCTGCCAGATAATCCGCGCATCATCGTGGTGTCGAATCACCCTCTGGGAGGTCTCGATGGCATCTGCATGATAGCATGGCTCAAACGGCGGTATGGTGTTACGCCCCGTTTTGTTGTCAACGACCTCCTCAAAGCGGTCGAGCCTTTGGCCGAATGTTTTGTGCCTGTTAACAAGCATGGAGCCCAGAGTCGCGGAGATGTCTCGGCGCTCGATGCGGCTTTTGCCGGAGACGCTCCTGTAGTTGTCTATCCGGCCGGTCTTGTTTCGCGTCTTCAGCCCGACGGCACTATTGCCGACCTCGAATGGCGCAAAATGTTTATAAACAAGGCTGTTGAGTATAATCGTCAGATAGCGCCGGTGCACTTTGCCGGTGAAAATTCGGCCTCTTTCTATCGCTTTGCCCGGCGTCGCAAACGACTCGGCATAAAATTCAACATAGAAATGGTGCTCCTTCCCCGCGAGGTATTCCGTGCCAGTGGCAAACAATTTACCCTCACCTGCGGGCGTGTTATACCGTGTGAGAATCTCGGCTCCCGAAGCGAAGCCGGAATCCGAGCCGACGAAATACGCCGTATTGTCTATTCACTTCCTTCCGAATATAATTCATCGATATGACTCTTCCGATAATAGACCCAGTCGACACCGCTCTGATTGAATCGGAGCTTACACCCGAGCGTTTTCTGAGGAAAACCAACAAGGGCGGCAACGATATATATGTGGTGACGGCTCATAACGCCCCCAATGTAATGCGCGAGGTCGGCCGATTGCGCGAGATTGCTTTCCGCACGGCCGGAGGCGGCACCGGGAAGTCCTGCGATATCGATGAGTTCGATACCATGGAGCATCCATGCAGCCAGTTGCTTGTATGGGATCCTGACAGCAAGCTCATTTTAGGCGGCTACCGTTATATCTGCGGCCGCGATATAGAAATTTTGCCCGACGGAAGCCCGCGCATTGCCACGGCTCATATGTTCGGATTTTCCGAGCGCTTTATGAGCGAGTATCTGCCATATACTCTTGAACTTGGCCGTTCGTTTGTGCGCCCCGAATACCAGTCGTCGCGAGCCGGCTCAAAAGCTATCTATGTGCTCGACAACCTGTGGGATGGGCTCGGTTCGCTGACAGTCGTAAATCCCGAGCTGAAATATCTTTTCGGCAAGGTTACGATGTATCCGAGCTATACGGCTGAGTGCCGCGACCTTATCCTCCATTTTCTCCATAAGTATTTCCCCGACCCGGACCGCCTTGTATGGCCTCTTACGCCTTTAAAAACCAATGCGGACCCTGTAGAGCTCGATAAGATATTCAATGGCGGTGATTTCAAATCGGATTTCCGCATACTTAATGCCCTTGTGCGCAGTCACGGCGACAATATCCCGCCGCTTGTACATGCCTATATGGGGCTGTCGCCGACGATGAGAATGTTTGGCACCGCTGTCAACGACGAATTCGGCGATGTTGAGGAAAGCGGCATCTTTTTTGCCATCGACGAGATATTCGAAGAAAAAAAACAACGACATATAGATACATTTCAACCTCTTTTGACGAATGGAACTCAGCAATTTAACAGCCATCTCGCCCGTTGACGGCCGCTATCGCGGCAAATGCGAGCCGCTGGCCGACTACTTCTCGGAGTATGCAATCATACGCTACCGCGTAAAAGTGGAAATCGAGTATTTCATAGCCTTGTCCGAAGCAGGGCTGCCGCAGTTGCCGGCTCTGGCACCGGACACTGTAGATGCTTTGCGCCGCATTTACGAGCCCGATGTATTCACTCCCGAGGAAGCTGAAAAAATCAAGACCATCGAGCAGACTACCAATCACGATGTCAAGGCTGTAGAATATTATCTCAAGGAGCAGTTCGACGCCCTCGGTCTGGCCGACAGCAAGGAATTCATTCACTTCGGACTTACCTCGCAGGACATCAACAATACTTCTTTCCCCATGGCTCTTGCCGACGCGCTCGAAGAAGTGATGCGCCCCGCATTCAAGCGTCTCACCGACAAACTGTCGGAACTCGCCATGGAGTATGCCGACGTGCCAATGCTCGCCAAGACCCACGGTCAGCCCGCCTCGCCTACAACACTCGGCAAGGAAATAGCCGTGTTCCTCGAACGCCTCGTGCGCCAGATCGAAGCACTCGCTGAAGTTCCGGCGACAGGCAAATTCGGCGGTGCCACCGGCAACTTCAACGCACACCTCGCTGCATATCCTGCCGTAGACTGGCGCGAATTCGCCCATAATTTCCTCAAAGACCGTCTGGGGCTGCAGCGCGAATACTTCACCACCCAGATTTCGAACTACGACTCGCTCGCAGCAACTTTCGACGCCCTCAAGCGCATAAATACAATCATCGTTGACCTCGACCGCGACATCTGGTCGTATATTTCGATGAACTACTTCAAGCAGAAAATCAAGGCAGGAGAAGTCGGCTCGTCTGCTATGCCACACAAGGTGAACCCCATCGACTTTGAAAATTCCGAAGGCAACCTCGGTGTAGCCAACGCCATCTTCGAGCATCTGGCTGCAAAACTGCCGATTTCGCGTCTGCAGCGCGATCTTACCGACTCGACCGTTCTGCGCAATATCGGTGTGCCGCTGGCTCATACACTCATTGCCGTCGAGTCAACTCTCAAAGGTCTTGGCAAGCTGATTCTCAACCGCGAGGCCATCGATGCCGACCTCGACGGCTGCTGGAGCGTTGTGGCCGAAGGCATTCAGACAATCCTGCGCCGCGAAGGCTTCCCCAAACCCTACGAAGCTCTCAAGGCTCTGACTCGCACCAACTCTGTAGTCGACGAAGCTGCTATCTCCAACTTCATCGACTCGCTCGAAGGCATTTCCGACGCCGTTCGCGCCGAACTCCATGCTCTCAGCCCCTCCACATACGTAGGCTACACCGTGTAGTTTTGGTTAAACAGACTTCAGAATCCGTATTTACATGGCTTCCGGCTATGTAGATACGGATTTTTTTGTCGGTATTTGCCTTTGACTAATGAAAATTTTACATTTTTTAAAAGATGTTAGCATTTGCCTCACCTGTATAGGTGAAGTCATGGCGCGATAAGGTTTATATATTTGCAAATCAATTGTGCGTTTTACTATAAAAGGGTAAGCAGCCGCTTGTTTTGCGTAGTGATAAGGCGTATATTTGTCGATTATGAAAAAACTATTTATATCTTTAATCCTTTTGGGCGCTTCTGCAAATCTTTATGGAGCAGATGCGGGAACCGTATCGACATTTGCGCATGCTGAGAATCTGATAGGAGAAGGAGAACTTGACTCGGCTGCCACTATTATAGATTCAATTCTGAATATCCCGGGTTTCGAAACCGACACGATGTACGGGCGTGTGATGGTCGAAAAATCGACAATGCATTATTACTCGGGCAACATCACAGAAATGGCCCGGGCTGTTGAACTTGCCAGAGGAGCCGTAGACCCGGACGGCGACCAGATTGTCAACGTCAGTCTCTGGAATAATCTTGCCGTAGTCCATAACCGCCGCGAATCTCCCGACTCGGCTCTTGCCTGCTATCAGCGTGCGCTTGAACATGCAAGAAGAGCCGATGATGCGTCGTGGCAGTCGGCTCTGGAGTGTAACATAGGCGCGTTATATTACAACCTGGAGCGCTATGCCGTTGCCGTAGAGTATTTCGGCAATGCGGTCAATCATGCGGCGATGTGCGATGACGGCTACACCGAACTTGCCTCTGCCCAGCTTGCCGCAGAGGCATACCTGAAACTCAATCGGACGGAAGAGGGCAGCGCTTTCATTCATAAGGCCTGAAATCTGGCTCAGGCGAGCGGAGACCCGTCCTTACAGATACGCTGCATGCCGACACTGATGTCTTATTACGAGGCTACAGCCCAGCCCGATTCGGCTGATTATTATATGGAATTAGGGCAGACCCTGCTCCCTTCGGTTTCTGCGAACGGATCGCTTGCCGGAGGCTTCCGTTCGGCAAAGGTGCATCTGGATATGTCGCGTGGCCGTTATGCCGATGCTTTAGCCGAGCTTAAGGTGCTGCGCAATATAGATTTCGCGCCGACAGAAACCAGCCTTTACCGGCAGATGGCCGTGTGTCTGGCCGGGCTCGGACATGACCGCGAGGCATATTTGCACATGGATTCTGCACTGATGTGGAGCGACACTCTCGCCGCCCGCGATATGAACCGCGCCATGGCAGAATTCGATGTCAGATACGGCACCATGCAGCGCGAACTTGAAAATACAGACCTTCGCAACAGAGTGCTCCTCAGAGAGCGCATGCTCCTTGGGGGCGGCCTGTTGCTTACGCTGGTTCTGATATTCGTCCTGATACTCGTCTTCCGTCACAGACGCCTTAAAAGCCGCATGGCGCTCGAACGTTCGGAGCAATATATCAGCGGAATGGAGGAGGAACGGCGTATATTCGCGCGAGAACTTCACGACGGAGTGGCTGCCGACCTGCTCGCTTTGCGGCTTAATATCGACGGCGGAAATACACCTGAAAATATAGCCGGTATGGCCGAACAGCTGCGCCTTACCGTCCGGGCAATATCCCACAGACTCATGCCACCTGAATTATCGAACCAGACTCTCAGCACTGCCATCGCTGCCTATGCCAAGGCAGTAGGCGGTGACGAGGCATCAGGAATCCGGATTGAGTTTGTGGAAGCTGACATGTCGGTAGCAATTCCCGAAATGACAGCGCGCGAGGTATATCGCATTTTCCAGGAGGAGATGGCTAATATCATAAAATATGCCGGGCCTTCGCATATAGACATATCTTTGCAGTCTGAATCGGGAAATGTGCTTCACCTTACAATCGATCATGACGGCACTCCCGGCGATGTGCCATGTGACGGCTCGGGCATCGGACGGCGCACTGTGGCCGACCGTCTGCGCATTATCAATGCAAGACTGCAGCGGTCTGCCGACGCAAATATGTCGTCGGTCAATCTATACGTGCCCTTATGAAATCTGATATGCTGAACTTAGTAATTGTCGACGACCACCCCATCATCGGTCTCGCTCTAAGAGAGCGCCTGGCTCCATATCCGTTCAATATCGTGGGGGTGCTACATCGGCTGGAAGAGCTTGTGTCGCTTCCGGTTGAGGCTTCGGCAATAAATCTTTGGATAATCGATCTTGAACTTGGAACCTCAAACTCATGGGCCCTTATCGCGCAGTTGTCGGCATTGCCGCACCCTCCGGGCATAGTGGTGTACACCATGCATGGCTCTCCATGGGTCAAAGAGCGGCTGACTCGTCTGAATGTCAGATATATGGTAGACAAGTCAGATTCTATAGAGGAACTCGACAATGCCATACGGGCCTATTTCAAGGGCGAGCCATATGCCAGTTCATCGTTTCGCGACAATGTCGGGTCGGGCAGCCTTACGTTGCGCGAGACAGAGGTGCTTTCTCTTCTGGTTAAAGGCATGTCTACTTCAGAGATAGCTCACAGACTGAATATAAGCCAGAACACAGTGCAGACTTACCGCAAAAGTCTTATGGCAAAATTTGATGTCCATAAAGTGGCAGATCTTATATCCAAGACGCGAGGACTCGTATGAGCTAAACAACCTTTAATATATAATTACATTACATGAATCGTTTCTTTGTAACGGCTGTCTTTATGGCCGTAGCCGGCGTATTGTCGGCCCACGCCTGGATTTTTACCCAGGACAAGATTGTCTATCAGACTATTGACGACGCAACTGTGACTGTCGATGGCTGCGATGCTTCTCTTGTGAATGTCGTTATCCCTTCGTCGGTAGTCTACAAAGAAAAAACTTACGAAGTCGTTTCGATTTCGGAGCGTGCTTTTGCAAGCAGCTCTATCGAGACATTGACTGCGGCTGAAAGCGTGGTCGAGCTCGGCAGTCAGGCATTCTTCCTCGCGAGCAGTCTTCGTGAAGTGTCTCTGCCAGGTCTTACAACCATGGGCGAAGGGGCATTCTATCTTAGCGGTGTCGGAAAAGTCGTTTTGGGCGATAAACTGACCGCGTTGCCCAAAGATGCGTTCAACAGCTGCAAGTCGAAACTCGAAGTGAATCTCAGCCATATAGAAACCATCGGCGCTACTGCATTCAGAAAGTGTGTTATGGACAATGTCGAAATCCACGATGGTACCACACTTGAGAAAGCTGCGTTTCAGGAGTGCAATATCGGCAGTATGACAATTTCTGGCACTATAAATCTGCCGAATGGCTCTTTTGTTTTCGACCGAGGAAAGGTTGCTCAGCTTACCCTTGTCGATGTTGACTTCTCAAGCAGCCGTGATGCTGTGAATCCTGCAGTCGAGAAGCTGGAAATACTTCAAAAAGACAGATCTGCCATGAATATAGGTAATGTTCCATACACTACAAAGGCGAAGAGCATATATCTCGATATTGATATGGAGACACTTGAAATGTCGTCGATTTCGCCTTTTGGCAACTCGTCCGCTTTGCAGGAAGTCGTCATGGGGTCACGTGTAAAGTCGCTAATCTCCAATGTTCTATAACTGCAGCAAGCTCGGCACTGTCGTCATGTCGGCCTCTATGACGGAAATTGGGCGCGGGGCATTCACCGGCTGTAATTCCATCGGCCTTGTCGAGTGTAATGCTGCCGAGCCCCCGGTATGCGCGTCGGACGCATTTACTTCATCTGTCTACGGAACGGCTCAGCTTAAGGTGCCGGAAGGCTGCCGCGAGGCTTACGCCGCAGCCGACGGATGGAGCCTCTTTACACATATAGAAGGCTCTCTTTCGGGTATTGGCAATGTGGATATTGAGGGCGATTGCGACGTCAAGGTCGCTGGCGGCCGGATTATTTTTGATTGTCCTGCCGGTTCTGTTGTGGCAGTGTATTCTGTCGACGGGCGCCTCGTTTACCAAGGACCTGCATGCGACCTTATGCCCGGGCGCGGTGTATATATCGTGCGTGTCAGCCGATATTCGGTCCGCGTGGCTGTCTGAGCCTGATGTGAAAAAATATTTTGCAGATTGTAGAAAATTTTCTACCTTTGCAGCGCTTTAGGCCAATTTATGGCTTGGGCAAAGGATAGTCCTATGGTGTAATGGTAGCACTACAGTTTTTGGTACTGTCTGTCTAGGTTCGAATCCTGGTGGGACTACTCATATTGCAAGGCCGCTCAGTTGAGCGGCCTTGCTGTTTGTATGTGTTTTGGTTTTTTAAGTAAATTTTACGGGTCAAGCCGAAACCCCGGTGCATATGTTAAATTGAGTCGAAGAGAATGTTAAATTTTTAGGCGTAGAGTTTGACCAGTCGGAAGATGAAGAAGTCTCGGTCACGGACACCACGCATTTGTGAGCGAAAGATCTTGACTTTAGAGTTGAATGCCTCGACGGAAGTAGTTCAGGATAGTTGGAGCGTGGTTCTTGAATGTTTTGATTACCGAGCGGAAGTTGTTGTTACCAAGAGCCATTACCTTTTCATACCACTTG
>CAJTOB010000078.1 GCA_910578035.1 uncultured Muribaculaceae bacterium | reverse complement strand
CATCTCGTACTTTTTGCCCTGTGATTTCACATATGTTATTAAACAACCTCTTAAATGAAGCATAAAAAAATAAGGTCCGAGGATAATTCCTCAGACCTTATTTTTTTATATATTGCGATTAAATCCAGCGAGTGAATGCGAAGTCCTGGCGGTGAGGAAGTTCGGCATTCTTCGGATAAAGACGGAATCCATAGCGGAACACGCCGGCATCACGAAGCTTGATTTTTAGTTCATATGTGAGCACATTGCCCTCTTCTTTCACAACCTTGAATTGCTCTACACGCGACAGAGTCTCGGAGCCGTCCTGCTGACGGTAAACAACCATTTCAAGACCGAGGTCACGGCCAATACCATTGGTGTCTACCACAACTTCGATATGCACAGGTTCGCCTGCTATAGAGTTGGTAAGTTCGCCGCTGTGACGTACATCGAGTACCTTGACATCGTTCCATTCAGCTGCCACACGTTCTTTCCATGCTGCTATATTCTTAGCAAGAGAGAAGTTGTCGGCTGAGAGGCGCTTGCTGCGGGCGACTTCTTTTGTATAGAAGCGGTCGATATAGTCGTCAATCATGCGCTTCATGGTGAAGTGCGGGGCAATATCGCCGATAGAACCCTTGATATACTGAATCCATTTGGGAGAATATCCGGCTGAATTCTTCTCGAAGTAGAGAGGTATAATCTCATTTTCGAGCATTGAGTATATGGTGGCTGCGTCGAGCTTGTCCTGCTGTGCCTGATCGGTATATGTGCGTTTGTCGGTCAGTGCCCAGCCTGCATGTTCGTTGAAACGATAGCCTTCGTACCACCAGCCATCGAGCACAGAGAAGTTGAGCACACCGTTCATTTCGGCTTTCTCACCAGATGTGCCGGAAGCTTCGAGAGGACGTGTGGGAGTATTCAGCCAGATGTCTACGCCGGTCACAAGGCGCTTGGCAACTATCATGTTGTAATCTTCAAGGAAGATAATTTTGCCAAGGAACTGAGGCATGCGTGAAATCTCGACAATGCGCTTGATAAGACCCTGTCCGGCGCCGTCGGCGGGGTGAGCCTTGCCGGCGAATACGAACTGCACAGGGAACTTTTCATTGTTGACAATACGAGCAAGACGGTCGAGGTCTGTGAAAAGAAGGTGTGCGCGTTTGTATGTTGCGAAACGGCGTGCGAAACCGATGATGAGGGCGTTGGGGTTGATTTTGTCAACGATATTCATCACGGCTGAGGGATCGCCCTGATTGGCAAGCCATTTCTCCTTGAAATCGCGACGTACAAAGTTGATGAATTTGTTCTTTAGAGCAATTCTCATGTTCCAGATTTCTTCATCGGGAACATTGAAGATGCCCTTCCATGCTTCGGGATTGCTCTGGTTCTCAAAGACCTGCGGACCGAGTTTATTCCAGTAGAACTCTTTCCATTCCGATGCTGCCCAAGTAGGCATGTGAACACCATTGGTAACATAGCCGACATGGCTTTCTTCCCATGAGTAGCCCTTCCAGATTCCAGCGAACATCTTCTTGGATACTTCGCCGTGAAGCCAGCTTACACCGTTGGCTTCCTGGCAAGTGTTGAGAGCAAACACACTCATGGAGAAACGTTCGTTGGTATCGGGATTCTCGCGACCCATGTTCATGAGGTCGTTCCAGCTGATGCCTAGTTTTGCGGGATATTCGCCCATGTACTTGCCGAAGAGACCTTCATCGAAGTAGTCGTGGCCGGCAGGCACAGGTGTGTGTACTGTATAGAGCGACGAAGCTCGTACAAGTTCGAGTGCTACATTGAAGTCGAGACCGTCTTTCTGAACATAGTCAACGAGACGCTGAAGATTCAACAATGCCGCATGGCCTTCGTTGGCATGGTATATCTGGCTATTGACGCCAAGTTTCTGTAGCATGAGCACACCGCCTATACCAAGGAGATATTCCTGTTTGATACGGTTTTCCCAGTCGCCGCCATAGAGTTTATGAGTAATCGGACGGTCGAATTCGCTGTTCATGTCGAAATCGGTATCCATCAGATAGAGCTTCATTCGGCCGACATTCACACGCCATACGTGCGAATAGATGATACGACCAGGATAAGGCACTTCAAGAATCATAGGACGGCCGTCCTTTTCCATCACCTGCTCGATAGGCAGCTGGTTGAAATTCTGGGGCTCATAGTTCGCCACCTGCTGGCCATCTACAGACAAAGTCTGGGTAAAGTAGCCGTAGCGATAGAGGAAACCGACTGCGGTCATATCAACACGACTGTCGGAAGCTTCCTTTATATAGTCGCCGGCAAGTACACCGAGACCGCCGGAATAAATCTTAAGACAGTTGCAGATACCGTATTCCATCGAGAAGTATGAAACGGAAGGAATATCGTTGCGCATGGGCTTGCTCATGTATTCCTTGAAATCTGCATATACTTGATTAATCTGAGACATAAGAGTCTCATCGGCTATAATTTCGGCTATGCGGTCAGAGGAAAGCTGCTGCAGGAGCATAACGGGGTTTTCGCCCGTTTTACGCCAAAGATCGTGATTCAAGGAACGGAAGAGGTTCTTTGCCTCGCTGTTCCAGACCCACCAAAGGTTTTTTGCAAGCTCGTCGATGGGTTTGAGCTGCGCAGGCAACTCGGCCTTAACAGTAATGTCGCGCCACATGGGCGCGTTTGTGTTGCTTACTGGTAATTTCATATGTTAATTTGTTTATCCTCTAAAAATAAAAGAGATTTGTAATGAAGAGATTATTTTAAAAGTCTGTCATCGCGGTGCTCCAAGGCAATACAATAAGCATTGTCATAGTATGCGATGAAATCTGTCCATTGGGCTCGTTTTGCGGTTTCGAAAGCAGCCTTACGGCAAAGTGCCATATCCGAGGCACTCAACTCTATAAGCGATCTGATGTCCTCAACAATAGCAGAGCAGGCAGCATTGTAATTTGAGTCGTCGCGATGAACCACAGACACACCGGAACTTGCAAATCCAGGTTTGCATTCTTCTTCCACCCACATGCCGAATCCGGCCAAATCGGTAGTTACCGTAGGCACTCCAAAGGCAACACTTTCAAGAGGAGTATAGCCCCATGGTTCATAATAGGACGCGAACACAGTGGCATCAAGTCCGGGAAGAAGGCTGTAATACGAGAGGTTGAAAATGCCGTCGGCACCGTCGAGATAGCACGGCACATAGATAACCGTCACATTAGATGCGGTATCATTTGCAAAGCCGAGCTCATGAATGCGACGATTTACGGGGTCCTCGCTGTAATTATGGAGATTATGAGTCAGCATGGGATCTGCCAGACGTGAGCGCTCTTCCATTACAAGGCTATGACGCAGATCCGAGCGAGGGCCGGCACACCATGCCGGAACCATCACAAATGCAAGAATACGCCGTCCGGCATCGGCCGATGAAAGACGGCTCAAAGCATCGAGATACATGTCGATGCCTTTGTTTCCATATTCGCATCGGCCTGAAGTGGCCACTATAAAAGTATCATGAGGAAATTCGAGACCGGTCAGAGCTGAAGCCACATGCAACATGGTTTCGCGGGCTGTGCGACGAGCGGCAGCATACTTGATTTTCCCCGGAACGAAATTGAGTTCAAATCCGTTAGGAGTAACAACGTCCGGCTTCTTATCCAGAAGCTGCTCGGCTTCCCGCGCTGTGACATCACTGACAGTGGTGAAACTGTCGGCATTCCATGCCGCAGCCTTTTCAAGAGAATGCTTGGACTGCATGTTGAGCTCTGCAGCCATCTGGTCGCCATTATAGTTGGCAAGCTGGTCGTAGAGAGGCTTGCCATTGCCGCATATACTGCGGCCAATGCTTGTGGCATGAGTAGTAAATACAGTTGCAATGCCCGGCATATCTGCCTTCAGGGTCAAAAGCCCCATGGCGGTGGTCCATTCGTCGAAGTGAGCCACAACTCTGCGTTGGTCTGTCTTCGAGTATTCCACAATGCTTTCAATAACTGCAGCGGCAGCACGCGCAAAAGCGCAGCCTTCGTCATAATCGCCGTAGGCATGGAGCGAATCTACTCCATAGAGATCCCACATGCGACCATAGGCCGCGTCCTTATTGGCATACATGCCGTCGAATTTAACGAGAATAGCAACCGGACGCCCGGGAATATCCCATCGGCCCACACGTACGTCGACACCTTCTGGCAACATAGCATTTTCTGCCCAGCGGCGCATAAGACGAGGCGACTCTATAAAATATGGAGACGGATTATCTTCAGTCCATACATCCGGCCCTATAAATATCAGATTATCACCTAAGTTTGCCTTTAACGTCTTGGCTTTACTTGAAAGCACGGTATAGATACCGCCGACCTTATTGCAGACCTCCCAGCTCGTTTCGAATAGAAAATCGATTTCTTGTCGACAATTGTCCATATCGGGTAGTTATGATTTTGGAGGTGCAAAGATACGGATTATTTATCGAAAAAACAATAGTATTTAAGGCATTGGCATGGCGCAAGACAATAAATCGCGTCCTCATGCCCTCCTGAGAGGTCTGAGAACGCGATATTTTTTTTACGATTTAGCAATCAGCCAAGTCTGGCTTTCATCAGTCGGCTCATTTCTGAGGCAAGTTCTGCCGCCGCAGAACCGGCCGCAGCGGCATAGTCTTCAGCAGACGAAGCATATATTATTCCACGGCTGCTATTGACAAGCAATCCGCATTCATCAATCATGCCATAGCGCACAACCTCTTCAAGACTACCGCCCTGAGCTCCGATTCCGGGCACAAGGAGGAAGTGACGGGGAGCTACGGCGCGTATCGCCTCAAGACTCTGTACCTGGGTTGCGCCGACAACATACATCGTATCTATCGGACTGCCCCAATGACGAGAAAGCCGAATCACCCGCTCATACATCGGCACGCCCTTTGCATCGAGTACGGTTTCGAAGTCTTTTGCAGATGCATTTGATGTCAAAGCAAGGATTATCGACCATTTATCCTTGTAATTAAGGAAGGGGCGCACTGAATCTTCGCCCATATAAGGAGCGAGAGTCACAGCATCGAAATCCATCGCTTCGAAGAATGTGCGGGCGTACATTGCCGCAGTATTGCCGATGTCTCCGCGTTTTGCATCTGCAATAATAAACTGGTCGGGATAATTCGCGCGGATATACTTCACAGTTTCTTCAAGCACACGGATACCATCGGCGCCAAGACACTCGTAGAAAGCAAGGTTTGGCTTATAGGCTACACAGTAAGGCGCTGTAGCATCGATTATGGCCTTGTTGAATGTCAATACTCGTTCTGCCGGAGTTCCTTCGATGCATTCAGGAAGTTTTTTTACGTCCGGATCAAGGCCTACGCACAGGAAGGAGCCTTTCTCAAAAATCTTTTCGACAAGTTCGGTTCTTTTCATATTCTATTGTTTGTCAAATTTTTCAGTAAGATACGTTTCAAGTTCAGACAAAGATGGATTATTCAGCAGAATAGTGCCGTCCGGAGCAAAAAGGACAGTGTGGGGAATTGACTCCACCATGTATGTCTTCGAGGCCTCGTCGCCGCTATCGCTTATCCATATTTCCCAAGGCAGAGACAGGCGATTGATGGCCGCTATTGAATTTTCGGGCTTATCGCCTACCGTAACTCCAAGTATTTTGAAGTTCCGGCAATTATATTGGGCATATAACTTCTTCAGATGGTCCATCGACTTGATGCACGGACCACACCATGAAGCCCAGAAATCGAGCAGAACATAATCGCCCTTACCGACAGTGTCTTTAAGGCGGCGTGTCTCTCCGTTGTATTTTACAGCAAAATCGCTGAATGCATTACCCGGCTGTGTTTTCTCTCTGGCTTTAAGCCCCTCAAGATATGTTTTAACGGTTTCAAGCTGCACGATAGCGGGGTGTGCCTCAAAATATTCGCGAGGTTTCTTCAGCTGTATGGCAATTGATGCTCCAAAAGCATTATCAGCATTATCCTCCATTGCCTTATAGAGAATCCCGGTATAACTGTTCGTAATCTCAGCCCGTTCAGCCTCAGAGGCCGACCACTTATAGCTTTCACTAAGTTTTCTTGTTTTATCTACCAGGCGGCGCTTTGCGGCGTTTAGAGCTCCGCCTTCCACCTCCCAGTCGGTTCTGACTCCTCCCGGAATTTTTTCTATTGTCACAGACACATCTATTGTGTCGTTTTCAAGATAAAAAGAGGCAATTCTGGCGTCATCAACCACAATCATGGCCTGACAAGGCATGCTTATATCTCCTTTAAATTCGGCCTTAAAATCACTGATTATAGCCGAGTCGAGCGGCGCATCATCGCTCACATAAAGATAAGCCATCGCCCCGTCCTTATCTGCAGGCGCACTCAGATTTACTACATAGCCGGCACAGACAGCAAAAGCTGGCGCCAAAGCCATTACAAGCGCAATCAACTTCTTCATCTGGTGAAAATATAACATTGTGGTCTGACAGCCTGAAGCGGACTATCGTTGCTGATGTTGCTGATTTGGAATTCTGTAAACACTAAGCATACATCTTCGGCCGCCTCATTATGGGTATTGAAGACCAAAGGCGCGCTACTTTGCTTAACTGCGAGCAGGCTGTCCACATTGATTTTAATGGAACAATCATCATATTCCACTTCGGCAAAACCGCATGAATCGACATTAAGATATTGACTTCCATAAAACGTTTTAGTCCTGACCTTGGTGTAACCGTCGGGAATTGAAACCGGCCCTGTATATTCGAGAATAAAAGAAAATGGAGACTCAACAGCAACCGCCTCATCATCATAGCATCTGGGCAGAATCCTCCAGGTAGAGAGTTTTTCATTTGAACTAACGATGTCGCAGATTCTGGAATGGTCGTTCCAACTATCAAGATATTCAACTTTCGAAGCGAGATTTTCAGCTTCCTTACGACTCATTCCGGAAAGTATATCCGTAAGCCTCCCTTCGCTTATAGGAAATGAATCGACACCCTTATCCGCAAGGCTTTTCACAACCGACGAGCGAATCACTCTATCGGCTATAGATGTAAAATTCAAGCCAGGAATCATCGAAACAAGCGCAAAAACTACCGCAAACGACACTGCTACCAAATTAAGGTTAGCCTCCCGTTTGAAAATAAGATACAGCACAATCGCATAAGCCCATACATTGAACGCCAACATATAAAGCCTCGACACAGTTATGCCATACTCTCCTACTCTATAAATAAGCCCCACACTCATCAGCACGAGCAAAGGAAGAAGAATAAATGGCGCATAACGACGAGCGGCGGAACATATCTTCACCGCAGAAAAAGAAGTCACACCCCCGAAGGCATACCGCTGCATGCCATAAAGCATGAGCAATGAAGCGCAAATCAGCCCGGTTACCATCCATGCGACAGACGCCTGAGGCAGCTCCCATGTCAAAAGGATTTTGGCTGCATATACATATAATATAAGAGTATAGACTCCGACCAGTGGCAACATCACATTTTTACAGAACGCTGCAACAGGCGAAAACCCCAACATATTCAAGCTCGTGATATCTCCTAACTTAGGGATATGAGACAAATAGACCACAGACGGAACCCAGAGCGCAAGCACACACATGGTCGTAGCCATTGGTTTATATTCGTCGAAGCCGAATAGAATATTAATCGAAGAAAATATTATCAGACATGATATAGCCATCACGGCGCCAATAAACACCGCCATAGCCAGAGCACCCAACTGCCATATTGTATAATTCCACAACTGTCTTGCTTCAAATCGACGTACCGATGGCAGGAAAAATACAGCGGCAACGAAAGCGGCAGTAAAAGCAGCACGACCCAAGAATTCAGCATTTCCCGACACACCACCGCGCATACACAATATGATGAAATCAGCAACAACGAGAGCAAGAATGCAAATCTGCACCTTCATTATCGCCTGGCGCTTTTCAAGAAACTCACACCACAGAGTGGCGGTCAAAGATATAATAAAACCCTCAAAAAGACCCCAGCACATAGAGTCATGGACGACGCTGCAATCAGCACAGACCTCATTGACTATCAGTATAAGCCACACAACAAGCACCGAAGCATACGCAAATGGGAATGGAAAGCGGCGCACCACGCCATCAAGTGTCCGTCGCAGCTCATCAAGAGAAAAAAGTCGTCGGAGAGTTTTCATACAAATGCCATTTTTAGAGCTTGTTTAAAAACGATTGTTAACAGAAGTGAGTTTTCGGAGAGTAATAACAACAGCTGCGACCATGAGCATTTCGTTGGCAGATTCTGTCGTTTCCTCGTAAATCCTGCACAGCCTTCTGAAGTTTTCAAGCCATGCAAATGTTCTCTCCACGACCCATCTTTTCTTTGCCGGGACAAACTGACCCGAATAATTAGAATGTGTAATCCCTACGTCAATTCCAAAATCATGCTTGGCCTCCTCTATGAAATTACCGCGATAGCCTCTGTCGGCGTATATACGCCTTATCCAAGGAAATGC
>CAJTOB010000077.1 GCA_910578035.1 uncultured Muribaculaceae bacterium | reverse complement strand
GTGCAATTTAAGCAAAAATACACCAACCTGTGATTTCACATATGTTATTAAACAAGCTCTTAATCAATAATGCGGCTGCGTTTATTTTGATACAACCTTTAAAGTCTTTAATGATTTTAAGGACCTTTTTTAGCCGGAGACCTGTACTTCGATGCCGGTGGCGCGGCGTATGCGGTCGGCGATGGCGTCGAGTTCGGGGCGGGGTATGCGTCGGAGGCTTGTCTCGGGGGTGGGGCGGTCGATGGTGTAGATCATGATTTCGCGCGGGGCTATGCGGCGGTAGGCTTCGATGAGGGCGTCGACTTCGGCGTCGGTGGTGTTGTCGATGGCGATGCCGTCGTGTTCGCCGCGGGTAAACATGGTCTGGATTATGCCCTGCCGGCCGAAGGCGGCGAGGCCGTCGATGGTTTTTGCGACGGTGTAGCCGGGGTTGGGGCGGTCGAGGAGGCGTGCGGTTTCGTCGAATGCGCTGTCGAGTTTGAGGATGTTGTTGTCTACGCGGCGCAGTGCGTCAGCGACGGCGGTATCGGCAATGCGGGTGGAGTTGGTGAGCACGCTGATTTTGACTTCGGGAAAGTATTTGTCGCGCAGTGCGATGGTGTCGTCGACAATTCCGGCGAAGTCGGGGTGAAGTGTTGGCTCGCCATTGCCTGAGAATGTTATTACGTCGAGCGGCGCGCCGTTTTCCTTGAGCGATTTAAGTTTTTCTTCGAGCAGTCGGGCTACTTCGGCGCGCGGGGGCAGACCGGTTGTACCGGGGCCTTGCGCGTTGTAGCCGGCCTCGCAGTAGAGGCAGTCGAAGGAGCATATCTTGCCGTCGTTGGGCATGAGGTTTACGCCGAGCGACGAACCGAGGCGACGCGAGTGTATCGGCCCGAAGATTGTATCGTGAAAAAGGACGGTCTGCACTATTGTTAAGTATTAAGTAATAAGTAATAAGTAATAAGTGATAAGGGTTGGCTATTTTTGTTTGGCTTTGAGGGAGTTGATGATGGATGTGAGAATCTTTATCAGTTCTTCGCAGTCGGAAAGTAATGAGAGATAATATGATTCTTCAATGAATTTGCTTTTGAAGAGTAGTTTAAGCCAATATTTCGTTTCTGAAGCTTCTTTGAGAGATATATGGAGCTTATGAATCATGTCGCCGGTGCTCTCGGAGTATAACGATTCTGCAATGTTGGCTCCTATAGATGTTCCAGAGCGTAATAATTGTTTGCTGAGCACAGTCTCCCCCTGTTGCTTTAGCCCAAGGTATAAATTGATTACCCTTAAAGCAAAGGCTTCGGCCTTGTCCTGCTTTATATCCATCTTCATCGCGTAAGTTAGTATATAGTTTATAGCTTATTACTTGTTACTTATAACTTGTTATTTACAACTTATTCCTTATTCCTTATTCCTTTAAGGCAGCGCCTTACGCGATTTTTTTGGAGAAGAGGCGGGAGAGCTGGGCGATGGCGAGGCCGACGGTGAGGACGGTGATGAGGACGAGGGCGACGTCGGGCCAGGCGAGGCGCACGGGGTAGGAGTCGACGGAGAGGGCTGCGGGGTCGCCGTCGAGTTTTATGAAGCCGAAGTGTTCCTGGAGGAGTGAAAGGACTACGCCGAGGGCTGTGCCGATGATGCCGCCGGCGGCGGTGATGAGCCAGCCGAGGTCGGCGAAGACGGCGCGGACTGTGCGGCGCGAGGCGCCGAGTGCGCGCAGGGTGAGCATGTTGTCGCGTTTTTCGATGACGAGGAGCGAGAGAGTCGACACGATATTGAACGACGCTATGAGGAGTATGAACACGAGCATGAGAAAGGTCACCCATTTCTCGATGGATATCATGCGGAATGTATCGGCTTGCTGGCGTTCGCGCGGTAGGACGTCGAAGGCGTTTCCGGCGATTTTCCGAATTGTTTTTTCAGCGTCGGCAAGGTCTGTTCCGGGTGTGAGGGCTATGTCGATGGCTGAGGCTTTGTCGTTGTGGTATTCGAGGAGGCTGCGCAGGCGGTCGAGGGGCACGAATACGCAGTCAGTGTCGTATTCGGGCTGGTCTACCTGAAAGACGCCGCTCACGGCTATCGGCAGCGTACGGTAGGCGGCGGCAGGGTTGGCCGGGTTTATGCGTCCGCGACGCCGCGGCACGTAGAGGCGCGCCTGCGATTCGCCGGCAGGCCGCAGATGGCTGCTCAGCGCCACGCCTACCGAGAGCTGGGCGGCGGCAAGGGTGTCGGGGCCCACGACGGCGTGTGTGGCATATATGCCGTCGATTAGCGTGCTGTCGATGCCGGGCGCGCCGTAGCCCGCGGGGTCGATGCCGATGAGCTTAACCGGCAGTTGATTGTCGGGGGCCACGAGGAGGGCGCGCTCGCGGAGTACGGGCATAGCAGAGGCTACACCGTCTGCGGCGGCAATAGCAACGGCCATTGAATCGGCCCGGGAGAATGCCTTGCCCTCAAGAGGTACAACCCGCAGGTCGGGGTCGAGCTTGCCGAAGCGGTCGCCTGCGAGCGAGGTGAAGCCGTTGAATACCGACAGGACTACCACTATAGCCATAGTGGCAACGGCCACCCCTGCTATCGAGATGACAGATATGACGTTGACGGCTCTGTGCGATTTGGGCGCAAAGAGATACCGCAGTGCAATGCGCAGTGCAATCATTCGCTGAGGACGGGGAAAAAGGGGCTTAAGTTGAGAAAGTTAACTTTTTCAACCTTTTTACTTTTTAAACTCCCGCTCGATTTACTTCGAAAGAAGGGAATCGATGTTTTCGATGTAGTCGAGGCTATCGTCGAGGTAGAACTGGAGTTCGGGCACCTTGCGGAGCTGATGGCGCACGATCTGGGCGAGTTCGTAGCGCACGGTCTGGCGCGAGGCCTCGATGTTTTCCATCACTTCCATGGCCTTTTCCGAAGGGAAAATCGAAAGGTATGCTTTTGCTACTGAGAGGTCGGGCGATACGCGCACAGCGCTTACCGACACTATCACGCCGTGAGTTTTGGCTGTCTCGCGGCGGAATATCTCGCTGAGTTCTTTCTGAAGCAGACGCGAAATTTTGGCTTGGCGTGTTGATTCCATAAATTACAATTATATATGATAAGATGCAGGCAATACGGCCTGCATCTTATGAAACAATCGGCCGAGGGCCAAAGTTAGTCGATGATGTCGAATCCGGTGTATTTGCGCAGGCATTCGGGCACAACGATGCCTTCGGGAGTCTGGTTGTTCTCCAGAATGGCGGCCATGATTCGGGGCAGGGCGAGGGCCGAGCCGTTGAGGGTATGGCAGAGGTGTGTCTTCTTGTCGTCGCCACGGAAGCGGCATTTGAGGCGGTTGGCCTGGTATGTCTCGAAGTTCGATACCGACGAAACCTCGAGCCAGCGGCCCTGGGCTGCGGAGTAGACCTCGAAGTCGAAAGTGATGGCCGAAGTGAAGCTCATGTCGCCGCCACAGAGACGGAGAATGTGCCAGGGCAGACCGAGCTTTTCGAGCAGGCCCTGTACGTGGGCTTTCATTTCCTCGAGGGCGGCGTAGCTGTTCTCGGGCTTCTCAATGCGAACAATCTCTACTTTGTCGAACTGGTGCAGGCGGTTGAGGCCGCGCACGTCCTTGCCATAGCTGCCGGCCTCGCGGCGGAAGCAGGCGGAGTAAGCACAGTTCTTTATCGGGAGCTTGTCGGAGGGAATGATGACATCGCGGTAGAGGTTTGTCACAGGCACCTCGGCGGTGGGTATGAGATAGAGCTTGTCGAGGTTCACCAGATACATCTGGCCTTCCTTGTCGGGGAGCTGGCCTGTGCCGTAGCCCGAAGCTTCGTTCACTACATAGGGAGGCTGCACTTCGAGGTAGCCGGCTGCAGAAGCCTCGTCGAGGAAGAACTGGATAAGGGCGCGCTGCAGTTTTGCGCCCTTGCCGAGATATACGGGGAAGCCGGCACCGGTGATTTTCACACCAAGGTCGAAGTCGATGAGGTTATATTTCTTGGCGAGGTCCCAGTGTGCGAGGGCGTCGGGTCCGAGGTCGGGCATCGGGCCGCCGGTGAGCTCTACGACGTTGTCGGCTGCGGTGCGTCCTGCGGGTACGGCTTCGCAGGGAATGTTGGGAATGTTGAGAAGCTCCTCGCGGATAGCATCTTCTGTGCGGCCGAGCTCTTCGGCGATGGCTTTCTGCTCTTCCTTGAGCACGGCCACTGCTTCTTTGGCTGCTTCGGCCTCTTCGCGGCGGCCTTCTTTCATGGCCTTGCCGATGGCCTCGGCCTTGCGTTTGAGGTCGGCGGCGGCGTTGTCGTTGCGAAGCTGGAGCCCGCGGCGCAGGTCGTCGAGCGCGAGCACTCTATTAATCGGTTTTTCGGCATCGAAGCCTTTCACGGCCAGGCGCTCGATGATATATCTGGGGTCGGCCTTTATCTGCTGTAGTGTAAGCATTTTTTTCTTTTGATAATGGGTTTAAAAAGTTTAGAGATTGAAAAGTTTAGAGGAATCTATTATCTCGACTTTTTCAACTCAATACTTTCTCGACCCGCAGTATAGTGTTAAGAAAGAAGTTCGCGTACTTTGGCTGAGATAGCCTTTCCGTCGGCGCGTCCGGCGAGGGCCTTTGTGGCAACGCCCATCACTTTGCCCATTTCGGCAGGCGATGATGCGCCTGTTTCGGCTATAATCTTCTTAAGGGCCTCGGTGAGTTCTTCGTCGGTGAGGGCCTTGGGCAGATAAGTCTCAATAACGGCGAGTTCGGCAAGTTCGGTCTCGGCGAGGTCGGCGCGGTTCTGCTCCTGATAGATTGAGGCGCTTTCGCGACGCTGTTTTGCCATCTTCACCAGTATTTTCATTGCGGCCTCGTCGGAGAGCTCGCCGTTGGCGCCGGGAGCTGTCTTGGCCTCGATAAATTCCTTCTTGATGCCGCGGAGAGCCTGCAGGCGCACCTTGTCTTTAGCCAGCATTGCGGCCTTGATATCGGCTTCTATTTGAGAATAAAGATTCATTGTAGTGTAACACTTTGTTTCAGACCGCAAAAATACAAAAAAATAATTTCAGGTGAAAGGCATGGCGCGAAAAGCTTTTTATCGCTGTGAATTAGCGCAGGAGCACTCTCGAAGATTTTGAGCCCTGACGGCGTATATAATAGCCCGAAGTCGGATTTTCCACTCTTATACCCTGAAGGTTGTAGTATTCGATAGGAGAGTTCTCTTCGATGGCGAGGCTGCCTGTGCCGGAAGACGTGGGCAGAGTGACGAGGAATTTGTCGTGGGTGTTGCCATCGGCAGGTGTTCCTTCCAGATAGTTGGAGAAAGCGGGTTGGAGACGGTAGCCTTCGTTCTGCGGGAATGTGATTCTGCCATCGGCGAGTTTGCCGAATTCACATTCAAATTCGATTAACTCTTCGAGCGTGAAAACTTCGGAGGCAATCATCAGACCGTTGAAGCAGCATATATAAAATTCGCCCCAGTCGCCGGCCGAGAAGCCCATTTCCTGCAATGGTATCCATACGTGTTCGGGGTCGGTGGCATCGATTATGAGGTCGTTGCCGTTGAAGGAATTTTCGAAATAAGGACATTTGCCGTTTCCAAAGGGATTTACAAGACGGTAGAGACCGGGCATCGCCTCGCTTTCTTCGATTTCCACTTCCCAGGTGTCGAGGAAGCTTTCGCTGATGGCAGAGAACATGTCGTCGCAGAATGTGCCTGTGCCAAGCTGTTTCCAGCCCTCCTGAGGCTCACGGGCGTTGATATTCAGGACGAGAGAGATTAAAGAGGCCAGAAGTAGAAGTTTCTTCATAAGTCAAAATGGTTTGTTTTTCGGTTAGTGGTATTACTTTTGATGGCAAATATACCGTTTATGTTTCAATTTGCCAAATTATTGGGGTCGAATGGGTATGAGTGGTCATTTTCGGTGATTGGTATATTTGAGTGAAACGGCATGACGGGTTTTCTTTGCAGAAAGGGGCCTCGAGGCCTCTGCAGGGCTGATTCGGTTGTTGCGGTTTTTGCCGTTTTAGTGCGCCGGAGTGCCAAATGCGCTTGTGGCGATTGTCTGTGTGGGTGAAATATCTATATTTGCAGATAGAAAACACACACAGATTAGCAATATGAACCTTACATCTTTTATGCGGCGATGTTCTGCCGTTTTTGCTGTGTCGGCTTGTGCGCTTGGAGCGTCGGCGGCCACGGATTTTGAAATAAGTTTTGCCGATGGCGCTGATGCCTTCCCTCTTGTCGGAGCCGAAATTTATGCGCCGGCCGAGCGTGCCGTAATCTCGACCGTGGCCGATATGTTTGCCGGCGATGTCGAGGCTGTGAGCGGTGTCCGTCCGGCGATTGTCAAGAAAGCGGGCAAGAAGCCGCTTGTTGTAATAGGCACGGCTTCGAATGCCAAGGTGAAGGCGCTTGCTGCCAGGGCGGGCGTCGATTTGTCGGGTCTCGATGGCGGTTTCGAGACTTACATCATCAAGAGTGTCGACAAGCCTTTCAAGGACTGCCCGAAGGCTCTGTTCGTGGTCGGCAGCGACCCCCGCGGCGCGGCCTACGGCGCTCTCTCGGTGAGCGAGGAAATGGGCGTGTCGCCATGGTCGTGGTGGGCCGACGTGCCTGTCGAAAAGCACGACAGTCTATTCGTGAAGGCCGACTATCTGTCGAAAGAGCCGTCGATACGCTATCGCGGTATTTTTATCAACGACGAGGACTGGGGTCTCACTCCCTGGTCGGCCAAGAATTTTGAGCCCGAGGTCGGCAATATCGGCCCCCGCACATATGCCAAGGTCTGCGAGCTCCTTCTGCGTCTGAAGGCCAATATGCTTGCGCCTGCCATGCACACTTGCTCGGATGCGTTCTATACTCATGCCGACAACAAGGTGGTTGCCGATAAATATGGCATCATGATTACGACCTCGCACTGCGAGCCCTTGCTGTTCAACAATGCATCGAAGGCTGAGTGGGATGGCGCCAAGGACGGCGACTGGAACTATAAGACCAACCGCGAGACTATCTACAACAAACTCGACGCCCGTGTGGCCGAGGCCGGAAAATACGACAATATATATACGATGGCAATGCGCGGTCTTCACGACGAGGGCATGCGCGGCAACATGAGCACCGAGGAGAAGGTCGAGGTGCTGCACAATGCCATCATGGACCAGCGCGGTATTCTTGCAAAGCATATCGACAAGCCCGTAGAGACCATTCCGCAGATTTTTGTGCCATACAAGGAAGCTCAGACTCTCTACGAGGCCGGTCTCGAGGTGCCCGACGACATCACTCTGGTGTGGCCCGACGACAACTACGGCTACATCAAAATGCTCAGCAATCCCCGCGACCGCAAGCGCTCGGGTCGTGCCGGAGTTTACTATCATGTGTCGTACCTCGGTGTGCCTCACGATTATCTCTGGATAAGCACTACGGCGCCCATGCTCATGTACGAGGAGTTGAAAAAGGCCTACGACACCGGCGCCGACCGTTACTGGCTGCTCAATGTCGGCGATATCAAGCCGATGGAACTTTCGATGCAGCTTTTCTTCTCCATGGCCTGGGATTTCGGCAAGTTCTCATATAATAATGTGAACAATTATCAGACCGATTTCATGTGTTCGGTATTCGGCGAGAAGTACCGCGCCGATTTCAAGCGTCTGCTCGACGAGTATTATCGCCTTGCCTGGAGCCGCAAGCCCGAGGCAATGGGCTGGGAGCGTATATGGGATGCACCGGAGTATTATAGCCTCGACGGTACTGACTTCTCCTTCAAATATTACAACGACGCCCAGACGCGCCTGGCGCAGTACACGGCGCTTGCCACCCTGGCCGATGATTTATATAAGGCTCTTCCGGCCGACCTTCAGCCGGCGTTCTTCGAAATGATAGGCTATCAGGCGATGGCGTCGAACCAGATGAACCGCAAGTTCCTCCTGGCGCAGCTCAGCAACGAGCTTGCTGCTGAAGGACGCCCTGCAGAGGCGAACTGGGCCGCAGCGCAGGCCGTTGCCGCCTCCGACAGTATCGACGCCCTCAACCACCACTATAACACCATGCTCGACGGCAAGTGGAACCACATGATGACAATTCCCCCGGGCATATGCTCGCTCTATCAGAATATGCCCGACATGACCGTGACTCCCGGAGCCGGCGAAAAGCCTGTAGACCTCGCCCCGGTGGCCGAGGATTATCGCCTCGAAGACTGCATGTTTGTGCCGGTCGGCTCGTTCTCGAAGGTGGTAGCCGGCGCCGACCACGATGTGCGCCTGCTCGATGGCATCGGCTTCGACTGGCAGGCTCTCCAGCTCGGCGAAATCACACAGCCGACGGTAGATGCTTCGCGGACAGACTGCCCCTTGCGTGTGGAGTATGAACTGCCTGCAATCGAGGCTGATTCTGTTAAGGTGATTGTCTACACCGTGCCCCGTTTCCCGCTCTACAAGGGCGCTAACGCCGCTTTCGGCATATCGGTAGATGGCGCTAAGCCTTTTGTGTCGAATCTCATACCGAAAGAGCAGTCTAAGCCGTGGAAAGACGATGTAATCCGCAATTCCACAATCACAGAGGCTTCGTTTGCCATCGATAAAAGCGCCGGAAAGCACCGCCTCGCCATCACCTGCGGCGATCCCGGCCTGATTGTGCAGCGAATCCTCGTCGACTGGGGCGGCCTCAAGCCCACCTACATCGGCCCCGGACGGTATTGAGTTGTTGGGCTTATAGGCTGACGGGCTGTTGGGCTGACGGGCTTTTTTGAGCTGATAGGCTGAC
>CAJTOB010000076.1 GCA_910578035.1 uncultured Muribaculaceae bacterium | reverse complement strand
TGTGAAGTTCCTGAGCGGTTGCGACAACTCCTTCCGACTGCATTTCCTGAAACAGCTTGAACAGCTTGATGTTTGTCTCGTCAATATAGTCGTTCACATCTATTGCATTCTTGGACGTGCCTTTGGCGCGTTCCTTTGACTGATTCCAGAGAGCAGGGTCGATATACTTCCCAGTATTGGAATCAATTCTTGTGCCGTTCACAGAAATTCTCATGCGAATCGCACATTCTCCTGTTTTTGTCACGGTGCTTCTTCGATAGAACAGCACCGTCAATCGGTCTTTCTTCATTTCTTCTATGAGTAAAGAGGGGTTAAATCGTCAAGAAATGAAGCCTTTTCGGAGGTGATTTTTTGTCGCTGCAACAACTGATATATCAGTGTGTTATATGCGTTTTAGTGCCACGGTTTTTAGAGGAATTGGTGCCAAAAATTTCTGGCACTGTTTTTGGCACCGATTTGGCACCAAAATGATTTTTGCTGAAATTCCGCCAAAGACATTTTTTTCCTCCGCAAGGCCTCATATTTCTTTCAGACCATACTGAAATTTCTACGCGAAGATAATAAAGACGCTTCCGACTCTTGCTATGCAAATCTTTGAAGAATAATGAAATGAGTATAAAGTTCAGCCATGCACCCCCATCCGGCAGGCTCTCACAAGCCTTTGGCTCCAACGGGGAACCTTCATTCCTCATCGTTCTTCATCGGCGTGCATAGGGCATATAAAAAGTAAAACGCCGATTATGTTGATAATCAGCGTTTTGCCTTAATTTAACATTAAAATAAGTGGTCCCACTTGGGCTTGAACCAAGGACTCCCTGATTATGAGTCAGGTGCTCTGACCAACTGAGCTATAGGACCGGCATGCCTTTTGGGCTTTGCGGTTGCAAAGTTACTGCTTTTTTTTCATCTCACAAATTTTTTAATGCTTTTTTTGAGTTTTGTCCTCTGGAAAGATTCCGGCATGAAGTGCGCGGGTCTTCGCGTGGGTGTAATTGTGTGTTTTGGGGCGGGGGAGTATATTAACATGTATAAAATGCTTTTTGGGGCTTGGATTCAGTGTATTAGGCTTCTTTTTGGGGCGTTTGTTGCAAGTTATCAACAAATGGTGTTTTTTTCGTGGAACAAAGTTTTCGTGTTTCACGATTATTTGCTTACTTTGCACATATGTTTATATAATATGGGAAAAATCATAGCCATAGCCAACCAAAAAGGTGGCGTAGGCAAAACCACAACTACAATCAACCTGGCGGCCTCTCTCGCCGCCGAAGGTAAGAAGGTGTTGATTATCGATGCCGATCCCCAGGCCAATGCGACTTCGGGCTACGGAATCGACCCCCGTACAATGGCCTCCTCGATATATGAATGTATGGTCGACGGTTATCCTCTCGAAGGGTCGGAAGTGCCTACTTGCATGGACGGTCTGTTCCTTGTCGGCTCGCGTATTGATCTCGCCGGCGCTGAGATTGAGCTTATTGGCAAGCCCAATCGAGAGCGTGTGCTCGAGACCATGCTCGCACCCGTTAAAGATAAATACGATTTTATAATCATCGACTGCTCTCCGTCTCTCGGCCTCATTACTGTCAATGCCCTTACGGCGGCAGATTCGGTCATCATTCCTGTTCAGGCTGAATATTTTGCGCTGGAGGGTATCAGTAAGCTCCTCAATACTATCCGCATTATCAAGAGCCGTCTCAATCCTGCTCTTGAGATAGAAGGCTTCCTCCTGACGATGTATGATGCCCGTCTGCGCCTTGCCAATCAGATCTACGAAGAGCTCAAGGGCCATTTCGCCGAAATGGTGTTCAATACCGTCATTCCGCGAAATATCCGCCTCAGCGAGGCTCCGAGCCATGGCCTGCCTGCTCTTCTCTATGATTCTGAAAGCCGTGGAGCCACGAGCCATATACTTCTGGCAAAAGAGTTGATAGCTAAAAATTCACGTAAGAAACACAAATAACCATGGCACTGAAACGTAATGCCCTCGGGCGAGGTCTCGACTCGCTCATATCTATGGATGATGCACCCGCTCGCGGTTCGTCGGCCATCACAGAAGTGCCTCTCGACGCTATTTCGCCGAATCCCGACCAGCCCCGTACGTCTTTCGACCCCGAGGCTCTCGAAGAACTTGCCGCTTCTATTGCTCAACTCGGCATTATCCAGCCATTGTCGCTTCGCAAAACAGGCGCAGACACATACCAGATTATTGCCGGTGAGCGCCGTTATCGTGCTGCCATGATGGCGGGATTGTCTTCGGTTCCGGCATATATCCGCACTGCGAACGAAGCTGAACTTACCGAAATGGCTCTCATCGAGAATATCCAGCGCGAGGACCTCAACGCCATCGAAATCGCCCTGACATTCAAGAAGCTCATCGACCAATATAACCTCACTCAGGAACGCCTCAGCGAGCGCATTGGCAAAAAACGCGCTACTGTCGCAAATTTCCTCCGCCTACTCAAGCTTCCGGCCGAAGTACAGTTGGGCCTCCGCGACAAGAGAGTAGACATGGGCCATGCGCGGGCACTTCTCACAATTTCAGACCCTGCGCTTCAGTTGAAACTTTATAATGAGATTCTGAAAAAACATCTGTCGGTCCGCAATGTCGAGGAGCTTGCAAAAGCCTATCAGAAAGCGGCCGAGGAAAACGCCGAAGGCGCCAAAAAGCCCGCACGTATCCAATCGGACGACTATGATGTGCTTAAACGCCATCTTTCTACTGTTTTCCGAACACCCGTCCAGTTCAACTGCGACAGCAAAGGCCGAGGACGCATCACATTCTCTTTCAAAGACGAAAAAGAGCTCGAACGCCTCATCACTCTCTTCGATTCGCTTAAGCAGCACGATGAATAAAAGACTGTCTACATTTCTGCAATACGCTTTCTGTATTTCAGCCATTTTCTTTCTGAGCAATACGCTTTCTGCTCAGGAGAACCGTCATATGCCTGCCAGAACGGCCCATAATATCACCGATTCTATTGCCGATGCTCCGGCAAACGTGGAAGTGACTCTTGGCGAGACCGGCCTGAGTGCCGATTCTACTATGACAGCTATTGCCGACAGCATTATGAAGGAGTCGCCATACGACCGCTGGGAAGAGCGCGAAATCGTTTTCAACCCGGACCCTACACGAGCCGTGTGGCTGTCGGCGCTCTTTCCGGGCCTCGGACAAATCTACAATCGACGGTACTGGAAACTGCCTATTATTGTCGGTGGATACATGGGGCTTGTTTACGCAACCTCGTGGAACAACAACATGCTCGACGACTATACTCGCGCCTATCGCGACATAATGGACAACGACCCTTCCACAAACTCATACATGAACTTCTTTCCGCCGACAACACAGGAGGGTGACCTCGACCGCACATGGCTCACCAATGTTCTCCAGTCGCGTAAGAATTACTACAGACGCAATCGCGACCTATGCATCATATCTATGGTCGGCGTATATCTTCTCGCTATGGTCGATGCTTATGTAGACGCCTCACTCTCGCACTTCGACCTCACCCCCGAACTCAGTATGGACGTCACTCCGATTATCTTTCAGGAGGCTCGCGGCGAGAAACCTTCTTTCGGCCTGGCCTGGGCCATTACATTCTGATATGACCTATAATTATCATACCTCTGATGAATAATTCTCTCAAAATATTTCTTGCGGCAGCCGGTGCCATCTTCGTTTACGGAGGGGCTTCGGCTCAGTCTGTGCTTTCGGTCAGCGATGCTTCGCTCGAATCCTCGCTGATCATGCCCGAAAGCTGCGAGACAAACACCAAAACTATGCTCGAGGACTGGTATCTCAAGAACTATATCGTTCTCGACTATGAAGCCGATAAAAAGAATACAGGCAAGTTCGACGACGACCTGCTTATTGAGCGCCTCGGCAAACTCCCCACTGTCATCGAGATGCCTTTCAACTCGCTCGTCAAAAGCGCTATCCGCTACTACGCCAACCGTCCGCAGCTGGTAGAGAACATGCTCGGTCTCAGCCTCTACTATATGCCTATTTTCGAGGCTGCGCTCGAACGCCATAAAATGCCTCTCGAACTGAAGTATCTTCCCGTCATCGAATCGGCTCTGGTTCCTACAGCCGTTTCCAAGGCCGGAGCCGGGGGCCTTTGGCAGTTCATGCCCCCTACAGCTAAAGGACTTGGTTTGGAAATCAATTCGCTTGTAGACCAGCGTCGCGACCCGTATCTTGCCTCCGATGCTGCCGCCCGTTATCTCAAACAGCTCTATCAGACATACGACGACTGGTCGCTCGCCATAGCGGCGTATAATTGCGGTCCGGGCAACGTCAACAAGGCTCTCCGCCGTGCCGGCGACGGCAAGCACGACTTCTGGGAAATATACCCCTTCCTGCCCCCAGAAACACGCGGCTATGTGCCTACATTTATAGCCGCAAACTATATAATGAACTATCACAAGGACCATAACATATCGCCGGCCCTTGCTCGTCGTCCGCTCGTAACTGACACAGTCCATGTGACCCGCCGTGTGCATTTCGACCAGATTTCGCAGGTCATGGATATCCCTGTGGCCGAACTGCGTGCGCTCAATCCGCAGTTCCGTACAGACCTCATTCCCGGCGATATACGCCCCTATTCCCTTGTACTTCCCTCGCTGCAGGCCTATGCCTATATTGTCAACGAGGATTCGATAGTAAATCACAACGCCACCAAATACTCACGGCGCGGGGTCGTAGAGCCTGCTTCAGGTGCTTCAACCGGACGCGACTCAAAGGGAGAGTACTACGACGAGGAAGTCGTGAAGTGGCATACTGTCAAGAAGGGCGAGACTCTGTCGAAAATCGCGCGTAAATACGGCGTGTCGGTCGCCGATATTCGCAAATACAACCGTGTCGGCAAGAGTGTCAAGGCCGGAAAGAAACTCAAGATTGTGAGCACTCGTCGCGTCTACAAGCCCAAAACGGAGGAAATCAAGCAGGAAACTCCCGTGCAGGTAGCTGATACCGCTATCATAGCACCTATTGAACACCCCGACAGCGTGTCTGCAGCCACTCCCGACTCTCTGAGCGTGGCCGGCTCTGTCGAAGCTGCTTTCAGCGCTCCCAAAGAAGAGAAAAAGGTTGAAGAGAAGCCCCGTCCTGCGCCGAAACCCCAGCAGACTCAGGCTAAGCCTCAAAAGAAGCAGGAAGCGGCCGCTCCTCGTGTCCACAGAGTGCGCAAAGGCGAAAACCTTTCGAAAATCGCTGCCCGCTACGGCACGACCGTCGATAAAATCAAAAAAGCGAATAATCTGAAAAACAATAACATCCAGGCCGGACAGCGCCTGTCTATTCCCTAACCAGTCAATACGCTATGAAAAGTAATCAAAAAGACTACGACATTCCGGCTGCCGATGTCGATCCTATCGATTTGCCGGAAAACGCGTTCAGAGAACTTGGAGCCGACGAAGAATACCGTCCGCTCATGCACCCCGCGCGTGAATATGCCGAGGTTACGCCCTATTCCGTCATTACAGGCCTTATCCTGGCCGTAGTGTTCAGTGCTGCCGCCGCTTATCTTGGGCTGAAGGTCGGCCAGGTGTTCGAGGCTGCAATTCCTATCGCCATTATCGCCGTCGGTCTATCCGGCTACCTCAAAAAGAAAAATCCTCTCGGCCAGAACGTTATCATTCAGTCTATCGGCGCTTGCTCCGGCGTTATTGTGGCCGGTACAATCTTCACTCTTCCTGCTCTTTACATTCTTCAGGCCACACATCCCGAAATCACTGTCAACTTCCTCGAAGTCTTCCTCAGTTCCCTCTTCGGCGGTGTGCTTGGCATTCTGTTTTTCATTCCTTTCCGCAAGTATTTCGTAAAGGACATGCACGGCAAATATCCCTTCCCCGAAGCCACCGCAACAACTCAGGTGCTTGTCAGTGGAGAGGCCTCTAAGCAGAATGCCTCCGGCGGCCAGGCTAAACTACTGGTTGTGGCATCGCTCATCGGCGGTATCTACGACTATATTGTCGCCACTTTCGGCTGGTGGGCTGAGAGCATTACGACAACGGCCTACGGCTGGGGCCAGACTCTTGCCGACAAGACTAAATTCGTTCTTTCGTGCAACACAGGCGCGGCTGTGCTCGGCCTCGGTTATATTGTCGGTCTCAAATACGCATTTGTAATATTTGCCGGCTCCATATTCGTGTGGTGGTTCGTGATACCCCTGATGGGAACATATGGCTCGGCCGAAATAGCCGCCATGAGCCCCGGTGCCATCTTCAGCGAATATGCCCGCATGATTGGTATCGGAGGCATTGCCATGGCCGGTATCATCGGAATCGTGAAATCGCGCAGCATCATCGGCGGTGCTGTCGGTCTCGCCGCCCGCGAACTTAAAGGTGCTTCGGCAGCCGGCAAAACCAACCGCTGGCAACTCGATATTTCGATGAAGCACATTGCATATTTCACAGCTATAGCTCTTGTCGGCGTCCTGCTGTTCTTCTGGATTGGAGTAATCCATACTTTTTGGCAGGCGCTTGTCGCATGGCTCGTAGTCACTGTCATCGCCTTCCTCTTCACCACTGTGGCAGCCAATGCAATCGCCATTGTCGGCAGCAACCCCGTGAGCGGCATGACACTCATGACTCTCATCATCGCCTCGGGCGTGTTCGTTGCCATCGGTCTCAACGGCACCTCCGGAATCGTTGCCGCAATGGTTCTTGGCGGTGTTGTCTGCACGGCGCTTTCAATGGCCGGCGGGTTCGTCACCGACCTCAAAATCGGCTACTGGCTCGGCTCAACACCCAAGAAACAGGAAAGCTGGAAATTCCTCGGCACACTTGTTTCGGCTGCTACTGTCGGAGCCGTAATGCTTATGCTCAACAACGTCTACGGCTTCACCGGCGAAGGTGCCATGGCCGCGCCTCAGGCCAACGCTATGGCAAAAGTAATCGAACCGATGATGATGGGTGGCGAAACTCCCTGGACGCTATACATCGTCGGCGCTATTCTCGCCCTGATTCTCAACTGGCTTGGTGTGCCTGCGCTTGCGTTCTGCCTCGGTATGTTCCTGCCTCTTCAGCTCAACACACCCATGCTCGTAGGCGGCCTCGTGTCGTGGTTTGTAAACCACAGCTCTAAAGACGAAGCCGTCAATAAAGCCCGCAACGACCGCGGTACTCTCATATCATCGGGCCTCATCGCAGGTGGCGCTCTCTTCGGCGTATTTGCAGCCATCACCATCATGTGCGGCAAGGAAGTGCCGTCTAACGGTCTCGAATTTGGCCCGCAGATTCTCGGTATCGTGGCTTATGCCGCAATTATCGGCTATCTCTACTTCGCCTCGACCCGCACAGGCCGCAAGGCATGAAACACAGTCGTGAAATAAGGGCTATCGCAATCCCTGCCATAGTCTCGAACATAACGACACCTATACTCGGACTCGTCGATGTGGCCGTAACAGGCCACATCGGCGCTGCCGTTTATATAGGCGCTATCGCTCTCGGAGGCACCGTCTTCAATATTCTCTACTGGCTGTTCAACTTTCTCCGTATGGGCACCTCCGGCCCGACTGCCCAGGCATATGGCGCAGGCAATGCCAAAGCCGTAGCCCTCATCTTTTGGCGCTCCCTTGCCGTGGCTGCTATCATCGGCTTGGGCCTGTTATGTGTCGGCGCCCCTTGCGGCAAATACGTGCTTGCATTCATGGACGCCGACGATGCAACCCAGGCTCTGGCCTCACATTATTTCGCCATTTGCATCTGCGGCGCACCGGCCGTTATGATAAGTTATGCACTCACCGGCTGGTTTATAGGCATGCAGAACTCCACGGCACCGATGTGGATAGCTATTGTCATAAATATTGTCAACATCGCGCTAAGCGTCTCGCTCGTATTCGGATTCGGGCTAAAAATAGAGGGTGTCGCCGTAGGAACTATGGCAGCGCAATGGCTCGGCGCCCTTCTTGGGCTGGCTATAGTATTCAGAAAATATAGACCGGTCCGCCCTCCCGTAATCGAGATTTTCCGAAGGAAACAGTTGCTGGCGTTTTTCCGCATAAATACCGATATATTCTTCCGCACGGCCTGCCTTGTGGCAGTAACTCTGTGGTTTACCCATGCCGGTGCACGGCGGAGTGTAGACATTCTTGCCGCCAATGCTCTGCTGTTGCAACTCTTCATGCTCTTCTCGTTCTTTATGGACGGTTTTGCTTTCGCCGGCGAGGCTCTTGCCGGAAAATATTATGGCAGTGGCGACAGAGGCTCTCTGCGTTCGCTCATACGTTCGCTTGTGCTTATCGGCATCGTTTTCGCTGCGGTCTTTGCGCTTCTGTACGCATCTGTTGGCGATGTGTTCATGAGCCTTCTTGCCGAAGACCCGCAAGTTGTGGCGGTCGCACACCGCTATCTGCCTTGGGCTGTGGCGGTGCCAGTATGCGGATTTCTTGCATTTATCTGGGATGGCATTCTCATTGGCCTCACGCGGACACGTGCCATGCTGTATGCCATGGCAATTGCCATGCTCATTTTTTTTCTCATTTACTTCATTTTCACACCGGTGTTTGCCAACGATGCTCTTTGGCTTGCGTTCTGCGCCTACCTTGCAGCAAGGGGTGTGGCCGAAAGTTTGTTCTTCCGCTTTTCGTTTGGAAAATCGATTGTGTCAAAATGAAAGCCAATAGTGTCTACTTCCACCAAAAAGCAATTCAAAATAAATATTAAGAGACTTATATTGTTAATATATATTAAAAGAAAGACATTTTGCCGCAAAATACTTGCATGGTATAGCCAAAGGTATTACCTTTGCAATGTGTTTTTCATGGTATAGATTTAAGGTTAACTGGATTGGTTTGTCGGGAGACAAATCAATTTTTTTGTATGGCGGGCATGTCATACATCTGTGGTGAAAGTCCACACGGGGCGTA
>CAJTOB010000075.1 GCA_910578035.1 uncultured Muribaculaceae bacterium | reverse complement strand
CTGGGCTGACGGGCTGCTGGGCTGACGGGCTGCTGGGCTGACGGGCTGCTGGGCTGACGGGCTGCTGGGCTTTTTGGGCTGATAGGCTGACGGGCTTTCAGCCCTATCGCAGTAGGGGCGCGCGTTCGGCGCGCCCGCCGAGAATGTGCTTGTATGCCGGCGTTTTCGCAGCGCGGCTGCCAAAAACAACGCATTAATCAGCCTTTTGGTCGCACAACAAGCGGCATAGCCGCGCTCACAATAATAGGCCCGCGCAAGCGCACCATAGGTGCGCGCAGCACGGGTATAATGATTACAATACAAAAAATTGAGCTGCGTAGCTGCGACACAATCCGCGTGATATGTCGCAGCTACGCAGCTTTTTTTCTTTGATGGTGGCTTCGAAAACCTATGGCTGCGCGCACCTTACGGCGCGTTTGCCATAGGCTATTACTGTCAAGGCTGCTCTGCAGCCCATTTGCCGCTCTGCGGCTACGTCTCTAAAAAAAGCCCGTCAGCTATAGCGCGTTCGGCGCGTTCGGCGTGTCTGCAACGCCGCCAACGCCGCATATTCTCTGCGGGCGCGCCGAACGCGCGCCCCTACTGCTTTATATCATGACACAGTTATTAGGAGAAGTAGCCCGTCAGCCCAATTGCCCGTCCGCCGTGTCTGCAATGCCGCCAATGCCGCATATTCTCTGCGGGCGCGCCGAACGCGCGCCCCTACCGCTTTATATCATGACACAGCTATTAAGAGAAGTAGCCCAGGCGCCTGTCAGCCCAGGCGCCTGTCAGCCCGTTAGCCCAGCCGCCCATCAGCCCAACGCCGGTAGTTCGATGCGGAAGGTTGTTGCCTGGTAGGGGATTGAGCGGGCTACGAAGATGTGGCCTTTGTGGTATTGCTCTACGATGCGTTTGGCGAGCGTGAGGCCGAGGCCCCAGCCGCGGCTCTTGGTGGTGTAGCCGGGGTTGAATACTGTTTTAAAATTCTTGCGGCTTATGCCCTTTCCGGTGTCGGTGACTTCGATGGCGGCGCCTGTGGGCGAGCGTAGCACAGTCACACTCAGGTCGCCGTGGCCTTCCATGGCATCGACGGCATTCTTGACAAGATTTTCGATAACCCATTCGAGCAGAGGCGCCGAGGCCTCGACGGGTAGTTCGCAGTCGGCCGTGTTTATGCTCAGATTCACCTTGGGCGATATGCGGGTAGCCATATATCCGGCGGCCGAAGCTACGAGGCTGTTGACATCGCATCGCTCGAGCCGTGGCGCCGAACCGATTTTAGAGAAGCGCGAGGCAATTGTGCTCAGGCGGTTTACGTCCTTGTTCATTTCAGCAATGGTATCGGCATCGACGCCCATGTCGCCAAGAAGCTCCATCCATGCCATCAGCGACGAAATCGGCGTGCCGAGCTGGTGTGCCGTTTCCTTCGACAGTCCGACCCATACCTTGTTCTGCTCGGCCTTCTTGGTAGACAGCACTGCAAAGTAGACCACCGCTATAAAAGCCAGCATCACAAGGAGCTGAATGAAGGGAAATACGCTTATGCGCCGCAGCAGAGTGGAGTCTTCATAATAAAGATAGTACTCTATGCCCGGGGCGACGTCGATAACAATAGTCCTCGGGCCGCCCTGAAGCTCGGCCAGACGTTTCTGAAGAAAATCGATGTTAGCCTGCTCCGACGGAAGGCCCGACACCGGATTATCGCCTTCGATAGGCAAGTCGAAGTTGCGGAACTGGAGGATATTTCCGTCGGCGTCGGTGAGAAGCACCGGTATGGTGGTGTTGCGGCGAATGATGTCGAGGAGAAAATCGTCTACTTCGTTGGGCAGCCCCGAACTCGTAAGCAGTTGCCGTGTGGCGTCGGCCCATATCTCCATGCGCTCGCGCTCCTGCGCGGAGAGGTCGCGGATCAGACTGCTCGAAAACGCCAGAAACATAGCCACGACTCCCGCCGCGGCCACAAGGAAGGCAAGTTTGCCATATCGTCTTAATTCATAGATATTGGCCATGCTGCAAAATTAACTCATTGCCGCGAGATAGACAATACACAGCGAATAAAGACAAAAAATTGCCAGTTTGTGAATAAATGAATATCTTTGCATAAAATAGGTCGTTACGTATGCCGAATAAAGAAAATATTTATGATGTTGTGCCACCCTCCGATTTGGTAAATGATGCGCTTGAGGGAGAGGTCGGCCTGGATATATCGGATTCGACCGATATTTATCCTAATGCCGAGGTGCGCATATCGCGTAGCCAGTATAGTCTGCTGCATTTGAAACGGCTTTATGAAGACCGTGGCGAACTTGTGATAGACCCCGAGTTTCAGCGCAACGATGTGTGGAGCACGCGGCAGAGAAGCGAGCTTATAGAGTCGGTGCTGATGGGGATTCCATTGCCTGTGATATATCTTTTCGAGTCGAAGGACGGTAAGAAGCAAGTGGTTGACGGCCGCCAGCGAATAACCGCTATTGTCGATTTCCTGAATGACAGAATAAAGCTCACAGACCTTAAAATACTCCGGAATCTGAACGGAAAAACCTTTTCGCAACTCGAACTTAAGCTTCAGGGCATTGTTGAAGACTTCCAGATTCTGACTTATGTGATTCAGCCGCCGACGCCTGAACGTGTGAAATACGATATATTCGACCGTGTTAACCGTGGTGGTACCACTCTCAATTCGCAGGAAATGCGCAATGCCTTGTATGGAGGCCCTGTGACAGAGCTTATCGACAAGATTTGCAGGTCGGAGGCCTTTGTTGCTGCTACCGGAAAGGGGGTGAGTCCCAAGCGTATGCGCGACCGATATGTGGTACTGCGAGTGCTCGCCTTTACGGCTCTTTTCAGCGGTGATTTCGGCAAGTCTACAAAATCATACGAATATAGGAGCGATATAGATGAATTTCTGGCATGGTTTATGTCCATAAGCAACCGAACGCTTACCGTGGACGCTGTAGACCGCATTGCATCTGACTTTATATCTGTTTTCGACATAATCAACATGGCTTTGGGCCCAGATGCCTTCCGCTTCGAGAGTTCCCGTGGCAAAAGACGCCCGGTGAATATGCCTCTGGTAGAGACGGTAGTGTATCTTTTCAAAAATATGCCGGAAGGTGTGGCGACAGATTCTCCTGAATTTATTGCTGCTTTCGACCGGTGGAAGCATCGGCTAGATGCGACCGGTCTGTTCCGACGCAGCATTGACTCGTCGACAAGTGTATTTGCAAGAAAAGCCGAAGCTGATAAATTCGTTCAAACCTTAAACCTCAAAAATGATTGACTCTCTTTATATTAAAGGACTCAAGAGTATAGACGAGCAAAAATTCGGGCTGAAACCGCTAACAATAGTCACAGGTCTGAATTCGACTGGCAAGTCTACCCTTATGCAGTCTGTTCTGCTTGTATCGAGGTTTTGTTCTGAAAATGGACGCCATTTTTTGTCGGAACTTAATACTCGGTTCGAAATTTTGCGCAACAAGTATATAAAGGCAGACAAAATAATAGTTGAAATTAAAGGTGAAGGAATCAACAATAGTCTGTATATAGAGCATAATGCTATAGGGTGCGACAAAAAGTTGCACAATAGCAGCCCGTCTGTCGAGGATAATTTTTTCTATTTGTCGGCAAACCGCATTGGACCTGAGAACCTGGCCGCTATTTCGAATGAGATAATATGCGGGCTCCGCGGAGAAGCATTGTTCGGCACTTACGAGAAAGAGAAGTCGAAGCCTCTGCGTGAGGCGTTTATCAAAGACGAGGTCTCCTATACACTTGGCACTCAGGTAAACTATTGGCTGCGGTATATCCTCGGTCTTCCAATTGAGTTATCGACCAATGAGGTGAACCAGATGACTGCCGACGTCAGATACCGCAGCGACGGCATTCCCGATATAATGCCGTCAGAACTTGGTGCCGGAGTAAGTTATCTGGCAAAAATTCTGATATTGTGTCTTCGGGCAGAGAAAGGAGACCTGATAATGATTGAGAATCCAGAGATTCATCTGCATCCGGCGGCTCAGTCGAGGCTTGGCGAGTTTCTCGCATTTATTGCCGCAGGCGGAGTCCAGCTGATTTTGGAAACTCATTGTGAGAATATACTCAGTAGGATTCGATATGAAGTGTATGTCGGTCATATACCGGCCTCTGATGTGACTATCTACTATAAGGAATCGATAACTGCGCCATTCTGTGAGATCGGCATAAACTCCGACGGACACTATACTGTTGATTTTCCCGAAGGATTTTTTGACGCTACATTGTCAGAGTTGGTCGAGATAGACTGAATTGTTATGTGCGCGAAGTTTAGTGTGGCAATGAGCGATAATCTGCAACTTGAATATTGCAGATACAAAAACCGCGAGCATTTCGACCGAAACAAGGTAAACCGTATCCTCAGGTATGGCGGTGCTACAGCTATAACAAATCTCGCCCAGCTTGAGCGTATAGGCTATCCAGCCGACCGCAATTATGAGAAGCTGCTAAGAGTCAATGGTCTGAGAAATCAGACGCTTGAGGAGCTGGCTGCGAAGACTACCTATAAAATCGTGCTTTCCGATGAAAGAGACGATTTCCCGTATGTGAATATTGCTGACGATTCTGAGCCGGTACAAGCCATGACAGGAGGATGTTTTTTTAGGAATATGCCTCGAGAAAAAGCAAAAAGGCACATTGCCGCTATTTGCGCCGCGGCGAGCCGGAACATATTGATATACGACCTATATCTCAATCACGATATCGTATCGGTGCTGAATCTTCTGGGAACTATTTTGCCCGACAAAAAACTCGATATAATCCATCACCCCAATCAGCTGACGGCTGATATGCAAGCACAGCTGAAGCTTATACGGGGCGATTTCTCGTTTGAACCAAGAGATTTGCAGACGCATCACGACCGATATATAATCGTCGATGAAAAAACAGAGATAATTCTCACAAGCGGATTCTATAATCTGGCGACAGACATAAAAGAATTTACTTATATTATCCGCGAGGGTTGTTTGCCGCGGTTTGTGTGAGGGCGCAAAAAAAAGCCACCGGGGGGTGGCTTTTTATAGGGCGACTGGTTGTTATTCCTGAACCAGCGAGATGATTACCTCTTTTTCGTCTTCGGGGTCGGGGGCAATGTTGATTTTGCCTTCGCGGGCAAGCCAGCCCAGTGCTGCGTAGACTTCTTTGTCTTTCAGTTTTGTTATTTTTTTAAGCTGCTTGATACCAAGGGCTTCAGCTCCGCTCAGGGCCACCCACACGGTGCCGGCGTTTGCGCCGATTACTTCTGTGTTCATTTGATTGTCGTTTATTTAATTGTTAGACATTTGTTGTGCGATATGGGTGAATTTTGGTCTTATGCCTGCAAAATTAACACAAATTGAATAATTCACAACTATAACTATGCAACAAATTTGGCGCTCTTTTGTTTCGGGTGTCTGTAATATATTGTGTCGTAGGAGTTTTGTTTAAAGAGCTGTGTTGTGGCTAAAATGTCACATTTCTATTGATTCCGGTATTCCGGCGGCAAAATGTACGGGCTGTGGCGGAAGTTTTATCTGCAGATTGTTTCTGTTCTGATGAAAAATAGTTAATTTTGTGGTGTGAAACGTTTTAGAGGGTGTGTCATAAGATATTGCCGGGGTCGTCGGGCGTCGTTCAGTGCGAATTGGTCCGACGGAGTATGCGCCAAATGTATCAGTTTCAGATATTATTTCGTATATTTGCTTCGGAAAAATCTCCGACACGTTTTTTCAACTCTGAATCGGACGCTCTATACCTTGTTCTGCCAACGTCTTAACACAGCCTGTCCTTTATGACAAGATTGCTTATAGTGATATTGTGTGCGGCTCTCGGATTCTGTGCCCGGGCCGACTACCGCATACTTTTTCTCAATACGCCGGATATTGAGATAGGCGGCAAGACTCTCAAAGTAAACGACACATTCAAGGACGGCGCTCCCATCAAGTGGACTTCGGGCCGCCAGGCCATGAAGGTAGTCGACACGAAGACGCGCGAAAAAATGGTTCTTCTGGCCGATGACTTCAGTAAGGCAAATGCTTCGAGCCTCGAGGTATATCTGGCCAGAACAAAAGCAGAGTCGGGCGCCTCTGCCACTGCGCCGATGTCGTCGCTCGCATCATATCTCAACAAGCACTTCTACCTCCTTGGCTCGCTCGAGATAGAGACAGGCGTGCCTACCGACGACAGACATTATTTTTTCATATCATACAGCCACAGCGGCCATGAAATCACAAAAGCCGTGCCGAACGACAACGGCACGTTCACTATCACTCCCGGAATTTTTTTCTTCAATGGCCGGCTACCCGAAAACGACGTGAGAGTCAAAGTATATTACTGCGACAAGAACGCCGACAAGGTAACGACTGTCTGCGATAATATGAGAATAGAAATTCTTCCAAAGAAAATAGAATAACCACATACCCTCATAATCCACTGCGGACAGGGGTCCGACTCCTTTCCGCGAAAAACAATGCATACCAATGGACATAAAAACATTGAACCGCGCGGCCGACAATATCCGTATTCTGGCTGCATCTATGGTCGAAAAAGCTAAATCCGGCCATCCCGGCGGCGCTATGGGCGGCGCAGATTTCGTGAACGTTCTGTTCTCGCAGTTCCTCGTCACCGATCCCGACGACGCAACCTGGTTCGCCCGCGACCGCTTCTTCCTCGACCCGGGCCATATGTCGCCGATGCTCTACTCGGTGCTCGCCCTTGCCGGCCACTATACCCTCGACGAACTCCAGCAGTTCCGCCAGTGGGGCTCGGTAACTCCCGGCCACCCCGAACTCGACCCCGAGCGCGGCGTTGAAAACACTTCCGGTCCTCTCGGTCAGGGTCATACAATGGCCGTAGGCTGCGCCATCGCCGAGCGCTTCCTCGAAGCACGTTTCGGCCAGGCCGTGGCTCACAAGACCTATGCCTTTATCTCCGACGGCGGTATTCAGGAAGAAATCTCGCAGGGTGCGGGCCGTATCGCAGGCTACCTCGGTCTTTCGAACCTCATCATGTTCTACGACTGCAACGGCGTGCAGCTCTCCACGATGGTCGACGATGTTGACCGCGAAGACTATGCCGCCAAATACCGTGCATGGCACTGGAACGTGCTCGAAGTGAACGGCAACGACCCCGTCGAAATCGCCGACGCCATCGTCAAGGCTCAGGCCGAGACCAAGAAACCGACCCTCATCATCGGCCGCACCGTGATGGGCAAGGGCGCTGTCAAGGCCGACGGCGAATGCTTCGAAGGCCAGTGCTCGACCCACGGCCAGCCTCTGAGCAAGAGCGGCGCCGACTATGCAGCAACCGTTGCCAACCTCGGCGGCGACCCCGAAAATCCCTGGAAGATATTCCCCGAAGCTGCCGAACTCTATGAGGCTCGCCGCGCCACTCTCCGCCAGATTGTGGCCGAACGCCGCGCTGCCTTCAAGGCATGGGCCGACGAAAATCCCGCCAAGGCAATCGAGCTCAAGGGCTATCTCGAAGGTGTGCTTCCCGAAATAGACTACACCGCCATCGTGCACAAGGCCGACACATCTACACGCCAGGCTTCTGCCGACGTTCTCTCTGTGCTCGCCGAAAAAGTGGGCAACATGATTGTTGCATCCGCCGACCTCGCAAACTCCGACAAGACCGACGGCTTCCTCAAGAAGACCCACGCCTTCACTGCCGACGACTTCACCGGCGCATTCTTCCAGGCCGGTGTTGCCGAGCTTACTATGGCTTCTATCATGAATGGTATCGCCCTCCACGGCGGTGTTATCGGCGCCTGCGGCACATTCTTCGTCTTCTCAGACTATATGAAGCCCGCCGTCCGCATGGCTGCCCTGATGGAACTCCCCGTGAAGTATATCTGGACGCACGATGCATTCCGCGTAGGTGAGGACGGCCCCACCCACGAGCCAATCGAGCAGGAAGCCCAGATTCGTCTTATGGAGCAGATTTCCAACTTCAGCGGCAAGCCCTCGATGCTGGTGCTCCGCCCCGCCGACGCCGCCGAAACCTCCGTATGCTACAAGATGGCTATGGAAAACAAGGAAACTCCCACCGCTCTCATTCTTTCGCGTCAGGACATCAAAGACCTCCCCGCTCCCGAAGGCACAACCCGCCAGCAGGCCGCTCTCGCAGCCGAAAAGGGCGGTTACACGGTAGTGGCTCCCGCCGGCACCCCCGACCTTGTCATGGTAGCCAACGGCTCTGAAGTGTCGCTGCTTTGCGAGGTGGCTGTGCTTCTGGAGGCAGAAGGCATCAAGGCCGCAGTTGTGTCAATGCCCTCTGCCGGTCTCTTCAACCGCCAGCCCGAGGCATACCGCGACTCTGTTCTGCCCGCAGGCGTGCCCCAGTTCGGCCTCACCGCCGGCCTGCCCACCGCGCTGATGACCATCAAGGGCTTCAACGGCGAAATCTTCGGCATGGAACGCTTCGGCGCATCGGCCCCCTACAAGGTGCTCGACGAGAAATTCGGCTTTACAGCCCCGCAGGTGCTCGATCGCGTGCGCACCATGCTCGGCAAATAAGCCCGGACTGTTAAAATTCGGAGCGCTAATTCAATAAAATTCACATTTGTTAGGTGTGAATAAAAAAAATGTTGTAATTTAGCGCTCTCGAATTTATCTACTGCGAACACATTCAACCAATAATCGTTATAAACTCTATGAAAAAAGGTACTCTTTTGGCATGTGCGTGCGCTCTTGTGCTTGGTGCTCAGGCAGCTGTAGCTCAGGAGTCTCAGGAGGTTACTTATGTATCCGATCCCGCCCAGGGTCTCCTCATCAACCGCATGCAGGACAACTGGTTCATCACCGCTGAAGGTGGTGCGAGCTTCTATCTCGCCGACAAGTCGATCAACCGCAAAATCGGCGATCGTTTCATGCCCGCTGCTTCGCTTTATGTTGGCAAGCACATTTCGCCCGTATTCGGTCTTCGTGCCGGTTTCAACTGGCTCGGTCTCAAAGGTCTCGCTACCGGCCCCGACTATATCGGCGCTATGCCCGACCAGATGGTAGGCAACTACTACAAGACCAAATACAACGAATTCGGCCTCGTATTCGATGTTATGGTAAACCTCACCAACTGGTGGTGCGGCTATAACCCCAACCGCGTATACAACGCTACTGTATATGCCGGTGCAGGTGCTTACTCTACCTTCACAAAGAACTACAATGGCACTCAGCCCGACGGCTGGAAGCACAGAGACAATGCTATCATGACTCTCCGTGCCGGTCTTATCAACTCGTTCCGTCTTAACAAGCACATCGCCCTCTCGCTCGACCTCCGCTTCAGCGGTCTCGACGGCCTCCAGAACTGGGGTGGCAAGGGCTGGAACGAAAAGTACGGAAGCCTTCAGGGCTATGTAGGCATTACCTACAACTTCAACAAGACCGACTGGTCTGCTCCTGTCGTTCCCGTTTGCCCCGAACCTGAAAACTGCGACGCCCTCCGCGCTCGTCTCGCTGCTGCCGACGCTCGTATCGCCGACCTCGAAAGCCAGCTCAAAGACTGCCTCAGCCGTCCTGTTGAAACCAAGGTTGAAGCTGCCGGTCCTCTCGCTACCGTTTACTATCCCATCGGTGTTTCTCGCCTCAGCCGCGAAAACCAGCGTGTAGTAAAGGCTATCGCCTATGTTATGACCCAGAACCCCGACAAGAAATACGTTCTTACCGGCTGGGCTGACAACTACACCGGCTCTGACAACATCAACATGCGTCTTCGCAAGAACCGCGCCGAAGGTGTTGCCAAGCTCCTCGTGAAGAACGGTGTGCCCGAAAGCCAGATCACCACTACCACCAACAACGGCAACCTGTCTGACCTTGGTGAAAAGTGTGTCGCTCTCGACCGCGCTGTAACCATCGAAGAAGCTAAATAAGCATAATCTTCACAAAACGCCATAAAAAGAGCCGCCTTCCGCGGCTCTTTTTTTTAGAGGTTGTTTAATAACATATGTGAAAACACAGGTTGGTGTATTTTTGATTAA
>CAJTOB010000074.1 GCA_910578035.1 uncultured Muribaculaceae bacterium | reverse complement strand
TCTCTTTATTTGATGATTTCTAAACGAACGCGATTTTTATCGCACCAGTAGTATTCCGGCAATATCAGTTTATGGCGAGCAAGGCGAGGGATATAGCTCAGGAGAGGCAATCGCTGCAATCAAAGATGTGGCCGCCAGATACCTTCCATCCGGTTTTGGGTATGAATTCGGAGGAATGTCACGCGAAGAATCTTCTTCCGGTAATACGGCCGTCCTGGTTTTCAGTATCTGTATCGCATTTATATATCTGATTCTATGCGCTCTTTATGAAAGTCTGACCATTCCCTTAGCCGTGATAGCCGCTATACCTTTCGGCCTTGCAGGCAGTTTCCTTTTTGCCCGTTGGTGGGGGCTGGAAAATAATGTCTATATGCAGATTGGGCTCATTATGCTTATAGGTCTTTTGGCTAAAACGGCGATTTTACTTACAGAGTATGCGACAACCCGCCGTAAAGATGGTATGGGGCTTATTGCCTCTGCCATATCAGCCGCTAAAGCTCGCTTCAGACCTATTATAATGACGTCTGCTACAATGGTTTTCGGCATGTTGCCTCTGATGTTCGCCTCGGGTGTCGGTGCCAATGGCAACATTTCTGTAGGCGTGAGCACCGTCGGAGGTCTTCTTTTCGGAACACTTGCGCTACTGTTTATTGTTCCGGTGTTGTTTGTCGTTTTCCAGTATCTTCATGAGAAAATAACACCGAAACACAAGAAAACGGTATAGATTGATTGTGATACGTCGAAATGTCTGATGAGGTGCGTGCCCGACAGATTTGTTCGCCACTGCAAAATTGCAATTAGCCATTTTTATCATAAATGTGAAATCAGTCAAATTGCTGATGTTGATACTGTTGCATATGTTGTACTTACTTTTGGGTATTTCACAGACATGATAAAGTGCCGACCTTTGCACAAAATTTTAGAAAAAAACTGATAAAAATGGCATTGCCCAGGAATTGTATTTTAGTAGTATTGACATTTTGCTTAGCATCATTAAATCTTTTGGCAGAGGGCTCAATCGGAATGATTTCCGGAAAGGTACTCTCTTCAGATGGAGACCCGATAGATTATGCTAATGTATATCTTAAAGGTACGGCGTATTCCTCAACAACCAATGACAAAGGTCTGTATCATATAAAAGCTCCCGCAGGAGACTATACTATAGTATTCTCAGCGCTCGGTTACGAGGAACTTGAACTCAAAGCGACAATAAAAAACGGCGGACGATCAAGGTTTAATGTTAAATTAAAGCAGGCAACCCAGCTGGCCGAAGTCATAGTGGTCGGCAATACTTTGAGCAAGGTTAAAAATTCCGCTTTCAATGCTACTGCCGTAGACACCAAAGAACTTGTGAATACCACAAAAACACTGAGTGAAGCTCTTTCTAAGGCACCGGGCATGAAAATAAGAGAGAGCGGAGGTGTCGGTTCTGATATGGCTGTGACAATGGACGGTTTCAGCGGCAAACACGTGAAAGTATTTATCGACGGGGTGCCGCAGGAAGGTGTAGGCAGCTCATTTGGCATAAATAATATACCGGTGAATTTTGCTGACCGCATCGAAGTATATCGCGGTGTGGTTCCGGTCGGATTCGGGTCTGATGCTATCGGCGGAGTCATAAATATTGTCACGCCAAAGCGCCAGCGCAGATGGTTTCTTGATGCATCATATTCCTATGGGTCGTTCAATACTCATAAGACATATGTAAATTTCGGACAGACACTTAGCAACGGTCTTAAATATGAAATCAATGCATTTCAGAACTACTCCGACAATAATTATTGGGTCGACGCACCCGTAGAGGATTTTGCCACAGGCGCGATAAACAAGAAAAAACTCGAGCATGTACGTCGGTTTAACGATACCTATCATAATGAGGCCATTGTGGCGCGAATAGGGTTTGTCAATAAAGCATGGGCCGACCGTCTGATGGCCGGATTTACATATTCGCATATGTATAAGGAAATGCAGACCGGAGTGCGGCAGGAGATTGTATATGGTCAAAAACACCGTCACGGCCACTCTTTGATTGGCGCCCTGGAATATGGGAAACGCAATCTTTTTACCTGTGGGCTCGATGTGGCGTTCAATGCCAATTATAACAAGAATGTTACAGTAAACGTTGATACCGCAACAATGAAATATAACTGGCGAGGAGAGACCGACCGCCTCAATTCTCCCGGAGAGCAGTCTTATCAGAATTCTCGGGCCAACAACAATAACTGGTCTGCGACATTGACAACAAATTATCGGCTCAGTGAAAACCATCTTTTCACTATAAACGATGTGTTCAATTCGTTCAACCGCTCAAACGACAATCTGCTTGCATCTATTGTGAGCACCGATGAAATCGGTAAGATAACAAGCAAAAATATTGTTGGGGCATCGTATAGGTATGTGCCTAATACCAAGTTTAACTTTACAGCTTTCGGCAAGCAGTATCACCAGTATGTGTCGGGCCCGGTTGCGACATCTGCCGCACAGGACTCATACGTAAAAAGCTCGCGTTCGGTAGATGCTTTCGGCTATGGCGCGGCAGGTACTTGGTTTATGCCATACGGATTTCAGCTTAAAGCATCATATGAAAAGGCCTATCGCTTGCCTACAATCGAAGAAATGTTCGGCGATGAAGACCTTGAAGTCGGCGATATGGAGCTAAAACCCGAATCAAGCCATAATGTCAATCTGAACCTCAGTTATAACGCTACCTTCGGGAAAAATATAGTTTACGTCGAGGCCGGGTTTATATACCGCGATACAAGAGACTATATACAGCGCAATATAATGGCTTTGAGCGGAGGTAAATCAGCTGCGACATATGTGAATTATGGCAAGGTAGATACAAAAGGATTCAGCTTTTCCGCCCGCTATAATTTCTCCAAATGGCTGAGCCTTGGCGGCAATTTCACTCAGATGAATGTCCGCGACAATATGAAGACCGCTATGGGAAGCACGGTGGCGAATGTGGCATATAGGGAGCGCATGCCTAACCAGCCATATATGTTTGCCGATTCCGATATCAATTTTTATTGGCATGGCCTGGGAGCCAAGCAGAACGTACTCACCGTAACTTACGACAATCAGTACACTCATAAATTCTGTTATTATGCCTCAAATATTGGTTCGAACAACAATGACTATATGGTGCCCGACCAGTTCTCGCATAATATCACAATATCATATGGCATAAAGAACGGGCGATACAATCTTTCGCTTGAGTGTCGGAATTTTACCAACGAGCGACTTTACGACAATTTCAGCCTTCAGAAAGCCGGACGGGCCTTTTATGGTAAGGTAAGAATCTATTTAGGAAACTAACAAAAAATATAATATTAATGAAAAAAGCAATTCTGTTTGGCGCATTGGCTGCGCTCACTGTGCCTGCGGTACTGACATCATGTTCCGAATCCGACGAACCCAATAACGGCGGCGGAGAGAGCGAAGGCAAGGGCAAATTTGTATTTGCCACAACTGTCCAGGGGTCTAATGCAACCTCATATGTCCTTCTGACCGGCGAGTCGCTTGACGAAGGTACACTTTCTCCTGTCAACAACGGCCTGCTGAATGACGGTGCCACACAGTGGATTTTTTACAAAAACTACCTCTATGCTCTGACATATAATCAGGGAAATGCCGGAACCACCCGAAGCTATGTGCTCGGTGCCGACGGCGAAATGAAAGCGAGAGGCACGGAATATCGTATAAGCCGATTCTCGTCATACGGGGCTTATGACAACGACATTCTTACTATGGCAACAGGCGAGTCTGCAGACGTTGTAGACGGAAACGGCTACCACGCCAAGATGCTCAACGTTACTTATCTCGATGTGGTGAATGAAACATCTGCCACCAATCAGGCCACAGCAGAGCATCCTTATCTGATGGAAAATTTTCTCAGTAATGGTGAGTATGTCACTCTGGCAGGAGCGGAGCAGAGCGGCTCGCGCCTGTATTGCGGTGCAATTCCTATGGGCCTGAGCCAGTATGGAGCCGCATACGACAATGGAAAGTGGATTCGCGAGGGCTATGAGCATCTGGTGCATGCAGAAGCCGGTGGTTCGGGTTCGGGCGCATACAAAGCCGGTGAATTGGTTGGCACCCAGTATCCCGACGAGTGCTGGGTGGCTGTCTATGACAATGATGACTTCCTTAATCCTACACTTGTTAAGACCGACCGTATCAGCACTCCCTCAGGTCGCTACAGATCTCAATATTATCAGACTATATGGAGCGCCGAAAACGGCGATATCTATGTTTTCTCTCCGTCTTATGCTAAAACTATGTCAGATCCGCTGCAGAAAACCAAACTCAATGCCGGTGTTTGCCGTATTCCGGCCGGAAGCAAGCAGTTCGATGACTATTATTGCGACATCGAGACCCAGGCCGAAGGCAAGTCGTTTATGCGTTGCTGGCCTGCCGGAGGCAACTATTTCCTGATGGTGATGTATGACCGTCCACTCTCTCAGAGTGGGTTTGCGGGAACCGACCTTGCAATCTTCGACGCAACTTCGAAAAAACTCACATATGTCACCGGGTTGCCCTCTAATGTTTCATCTATAGGCAAGACTGTTTACACTCAAAACGGGGATGTATATATTCCTATTAATGTAGAAGACGGTTATCCTACCATATACCGCATAAATCCGGCTACAGCCCAGGCATATAAGGGTGTTGTTGTAGAAGGAGCGTCTGATATAACAGGTTTCGGTTTTCTGGAAATAGCTGAATGATATGAATTTTTTTCGCAAAATTCACCTCTGGCTTTCTGTGCCGTTCGGTATAATCATCACCCTGATATGTTTTTCGGGAGCGATGCTTGTTTTCGAGCCGGAAATAACACGTTGTGTCAGAAGCGATGTTTACTATGTAAAATCAACTGAAGGAGAACCACTCCCCATAGGCGAGCTTATGGAAACAGTCAAGGCTTCGCTGCCCGATTCTGTCTCCATTACCGGCGTAACAGTATTTTCCGACAAAGACCGTACCTATCAGGTAAATCTCTCCAAACCTCGCAGAGCCTCAATGTTTATAGACCAGTATTCAGGTTTGATTACAGGCAAGTATGAGCGAATCGGGTTCTTCTCAACGATGTTCAAACTGCATCGTTGGCTTCTTGACAGTGCCAATCCTCATGGCGATGGCCTTAAAATAGGAAAAATGCTGGTAGGCATATCCACGCTTGTATTTGTAATAGCTTTGATAACAGGCGTGGTTATATGGTGGCCTCGAGCCCGCAAAAGTCTTCGTCACAGTCTGTCCATATCTTTTAAGAACGGATGGCGTGGTTTGTGGAAAGGGCTCCATGTGGCCGGAGGCATGTATGCACTCGTTTTTGTGCTCGCAATGTCATTGACTGGTCTTACTTGGTCGTTCAATTGGTATCGTTCAGCCTTTTATGCCGTATGCGGTGTTGAACATACTCCCCGCAATCTTGGAAATGTATCAAATGAAAAAACAGCACGGGAGACTCGTACGGACGGTGAAGGCAGAGGCGAGCGCAGAGGCGGCCGCCGTGGCGGAAATGGTGAAAGATACGGCGAAGGCCGTAGCCATCATTCCGAGTTCGCGCGTTGGCAGCAAGTCTACGATGAACTGAGTTCACGCAATCCAGGCTCGACTCAGATTACAATCGGAGCTCAGACGGCCTCCGTCACCCTTGGAGCAACCGGCAACGGGCGAGCCTCCGATAAATATGAGTTCAACCGCAGATCAGGCGAGATAACTCCTGTGGCCAAGTATGCAGACGCACTTCCGGCAGATAAACTTCGCGGGTGGATATATGCCGTTCATACCGGAAGCTGGGGTGGCTTGTTGACCCGAATCCTGTGGGCGCTCGGTGCATTGCTTGGAGCTTCTCTTCCGCTTACAGGTTATTATATCTGGATAAAGCATCTTGGTAAGAAAAAACAGCACGGGCATGCAGCCGCGGTGAAATAACTTGAATGCACTATAAAAAAGCAGTCGGGCTCGCGATGTGGAGTCCGACTGCTCTTTTTAGTGGGTGCAAGAGGAGGAGTTGCTATGATATTTTTTTGTGGCTTACCTCGGCGGCACGGCCAGCACTGAAAATTGCAGCTATCGCGGCAAAGCAGACTGCGAGCCAAAGACAGACATGCACAGACGCCATTATAACGGTCGGGAAAGCGAAGACGAAAGTTACAAGAGTCGCCCCGAAAGTCTGGCCGACAAGCCGTGCGGTGCTTTGCATTCCGCCGGCACTCCCGGTGCGGTGTATCGGCGTTGCTATTACCATGACAATATTGTTAGGTGTCTGGAACATACCGAAGCCTATGCCACATAGAGCCATTCGGCATGCGATATTCCATTCCGAGACATTATTCGGTAAGAATATCAGCAAAATTACACCTAATGAATATACGGCCATTCCTATGGCTGCTGTTAACCCGGGATTGTGCTTTTCAACAAAACGGGCTGCAATGGGTGATATTACCATTGTAGCCAGAGGCCATGGAGTCATTAGCAGGCCTGTCGTAATCTCGGAAAAACCGAGGCAATTAAGAAAAAGGAACGGCAATGAAATCATTGCCAGATTCTGAGCTATAAACGAACATATAGATGTCGAAATGCTCAAAGAGTAGAGCCTTATTCTGAATAAATCTACCGGCAACATAGGCGATTTGCGGTGTATCTGCCGTCTTACATAGAAGAAGCCCAAAGTGAGCCCGGCGGCAATCAGAACAATATTTGTAAGGCTGTCTCCTTTTCGCGCAAAACTTCCTAAAGCATAGAAAATCAGCCCAAAAACGGCTAAGTTCAAAATCCCGCTTTCCCAATCGAATTTAGTATGGCAGTCAGTCTTTGGATTGTCCGGCAGCAGCCTGTGGCCGATAAGGAATGCCATAATACCGAATGGGATATTGATAATGAAAAGCCAATGCCAGGAGGCTATCGACAGAATTGCGCCGGCTATAGTCGGCCCGGCTGCTGTAGCGATTGCTATAACCATGGCATTGAGCGCAAGTCCGCGTCCGAGAATCTCTCTCGGGTAAATCATGCGTGTCAATGCGATATTCACGCTCATCACACACGCTGCCCCGATTCCCTGCAATGCCCGGGCTATCAGAATCAGCGGAAAGCTCTCTGAAACAGCACACAGAGCCGACGCCAGTGTGAAAACTGTTACGCCGATAAGGAAATTACGCCTATATCCATGAATTTCGCCTGCCGATGAGAGCGGAAGCAGCAACATAGTGATTGCCAACTGATATATTGTGACAATCCATACGGTCGCCGAGTCGCTGATATTGAAATCGCGCGCCAGTACGGGCAACGCAACATTTACAAGAGTGACATCAAGCACAGTCATCACCAATACGATAAGTATGGCAATGACTGCGGCATATTTTTTCAAAGAAAGTTTTCCGTCATTCATTATCGGTTATACTGTCAATCCAGCCAAATAAATCATCAAGATTGTAATCACCGCTATGGGGTCTGTTCCATGGAAGGAAAAAGTTGACATCAAATCCTGAATTTTTCAGTTTGGTGGCAAGATTTATCGGCACGAGAAATGAAGTGTCGCGGTCTTTCGCGCCATGACGTATGAACCAGTGGGGCGCAACCGATGTAGCGTTTTCTGATATGAAATTCATCGTATTCATTATGAACACGCGCCGAACCATATCTTCGCTCAGGCTGGCTTTGCTGTCATGAAGCCGGTGACGCAGACTGAACTCTGTAAAATTTGCAGGATTGCCCTCGGAGTTGCCGAATACATTGTTTTCAGGAGTCGGAACGTCAATCAGTACTCCATACTGATCGAATGCAGGAGGTGTTTTGAGAGGTGTCACGCTTGCCACATAGCTCAGATATTTATTTAGGTCAATGCCGGTCACAAAATCTGTATTGTTATTTATTCTTGGTCTCATGCCGGCCGGCCCGAATGATGGCGCGCCACGTCTGTCTCTATTGTCTTTACCGGCACGCGCCGGACGGTCTCCGAAATCAGGCCTTTCCGCGTATCTGATAATTCCTATAGTATCCGGTATCTCACAACCCTCTTCGAGAGCCTTGTGCGCAGACGCTATAAGAAATGTTTTGAGATACTCCTTATAATTATCGGCAGTTATAGGATTTCCTTCATTATCTTTGAGATTTAGCGAATTGATGTAAGCGGGGCATTCTGCTGCAAGTTCGTTGGAAATAGCAGCCTGGTCTGCATTGAGATGCCGTACTCCGCTGTTGGTGCAGCCATAAAGCCATTCGTATTCCATGTCGGCATGATTAAGGTCTGTTATAGGGCAATAACATACCGAAGCAAATACTTTGTCAGAACTCTGTGCAGTTCCCATTTTAAGCAGATATTCGTCGTACTCAGGCCGGTCTCCTGTTGCACCTACCAAAGCAGACATAGCGCCGCCCGCGCTTGTGCCGTCGATAATAATGCGTTCGGAACTGCCCGGAATCAACGTGTCGTTATAGCGCAGATAGCGGATTGCAGCTTTAAGGTCGAGTAGGCCGTTCGGAGCAATGCCGGTGTAGACGGTCTTGCCATTGCGGGTAACGGTTGAATTTGCGCCTCTTGAACCGGGAATACAGACTACATAGCCCTCTTTTAGCGCCCTCCCGGTAGCGTCGGACGGAGAAGGCGTTTTAGCCGCACTTGCCATATATCCGCCTATATAGGTGCGAAGGAATACAGGCGTGCTGTCGCCTGACTTCAAATTTTCAGGCACATATAAATTTAATGTCTGATACACTGAATCTTCTATGTTTGTGACATAGAAAATGTTTTCATATGCCTTATATTTGACGGTTTCTCCCGTAGGCATTGTCAGGGAAGCCTCGTTGAAATTGTCCGGGCAAAACGACAGTTTGCCAACTTCGGCGGCAGAGGCCGATGCAATACCGCCAAAGATGGCGCTTGCTATAATCAGGTGATTGTAAAATCTGAAAAGTGCCATATTATATTTTCGTAAAGTAAAGGGAGATTTGAGGGGCAATCTCCCTTTATTTTCTTTGATTGAAGAGCCATTCTCTTACAGGGGTAAGGCGGTAGGCATAGTCGAAGGAGTACATATGCTCGCTGCCATTGCCGTCGTCCGGAAGAACGCTTTTAGATGCAAAATTTATAATAGTTATAGGTGCGCCTTTGGCTAATATGGCCCGTGCCAATGAATCTTGTTCGGTCTGAGGCAGTTTGGCGCTGAATTCGGTATATTCATAGGTTACGCCGGCATTTTCGGCAGCCTGTTCGAGAGCGTCAAATGTTCCGGCTTTGCCGGCTGTGATGAAAACAAATCTATGTTTGACCAGTTCCGGGAACGTTGCGCTGTCCCAATGACAGTCAACAAAGATTGAGGCTGCGAACAAGTCCGGATATGCCGAGTTGTAATACATGGAAATCATTCCACCCATAGACTGTCCGGTCGTATAGAGCCTGTTGTTGTCGATTTGATATTGCGATGCAATCTTTTTTACAAGTCGAGCTACCATGTCTACTTCGTCGGTATGCTCGTAAGCATCGTTTACAGCAACACCCGAATATTGTGGAACAAGAACATAACAAGGATGTTTTGTCTGCCAATTGTCTGTAGCCCATACCAAGGCTCCATAGCCTTGTGTCAACGGACGGCTTACGTCGGTTCCTGGAGTGCTGGCGTCTGCCATGAACAATACAAGAGGATATTTCTTGCCGCGCTCTATGTTTTTGGGCGAATATAGATTGTATGCTATAGACTTACCTGTCACAGAATCGGTAAATTCGAATTGCTTGAAATATGGCAGCAGGTCTTTTATCATTGATTGAAGCACAGTGTCGCCGGTCTTGTCTATTGACGGACCTCCGCCGGGTTGACCAAGCTGCGGGCCCCCTCGGCGCCCTTGTTTTCGGGTCTTGTCCGATTCGGCATCGGTCGTTTTTTCTGTTGGATTCTGTTGAGCCCGCTGTGAGCAACCGGCCAAAGGAGCGTTGAATGCTGCGAGGCATAACGCGAGCATTGCGCAACTTAAAATGTTTCTAAAAGAGTGTCTCATAATATCTGTCAAAACATAGGTTTGTGTTTATGATTGTCTATTATAATAAGAGGTTGTTTAATAACATATGTGAAATCACAGGGCAAAAAGTACGAGA
>CAJTOB010000073.1 GCA_910578035.1 uncultured Muribaculaceae bacterium | reverse complement strand
AGCAAAAATACACCAACCTGTGATTTCACATATGTTATTAAACAACCTCTAAAATACTATCTGAGTCTTCAAAATGAAAAACTTCAAACCAAAAGCGTGGATACTTCCACAGCCCGTGCTCATCATTGGCACATATAATGCCGACGGCACGCCTAATGCAATGAACGCCGCATGGGGCGGCCAGTGGGATTACGAAGAAATTATAATATCGCTCGGCAGCCATGCCACGACCGACAATCTGAACCGTTGCGGAGAATTTACGGTGGCGTTTGCTACAAAAGAGACCCTTGTCGGAGCCGATTACGTCGGGCTTGTCAGTGCGAGGGAACACCCCGATAAAATGAAAAGGACCGGCTGGACATCGTCTAAGGCTCCAAACGTAGACGCGCCGCTGTTTCAGTGCTTCCCGATGTCGATGGAGTGTCGTGTGAAGGAAAAAATACAAGAATCAGAAACAGGATTTTATCTCGTTGCCGAAATCGTCAATATCGTGTGCGATGAAAACTTCCTTGCTCCCGACGGCAAGCCCGATGTCGAAAAAATGGGGCTGATAAGTTTCGAGCCTATTCATAATGGTTACCTCGCGCTCGGCAGCCGCGTCGGCACAGCATTTCACGACGGCCTCGCCCTGAAAAAATAAGGCAGCCCCGCCATCTATTCTGAAAGGGGGTGGCAGAGTGCCTCCCCCTCCTCAAAAAACTTCTCACGTCTAATTTGTTTAGGATATCACCATGCCTTCGCGGAGGGCTTTCTCGGTTTCTATGCCTTTAGCCTTGCGCACTATGGCAAGGGCAAATTCGAGTGTGGTGCCGGGGCCTTTTGATGTAATCAGGTGTTCGCCGACAACGACCGATTCTTCTGAGTAAATGCCTCCTGCCTTTTTTAAATCCTCTTTGAGAAAGGGATATCCGGTAGCTTCTGTGCCGTTGATGATGCCGACGGGGCCGAGCACAAGCGCCGGAGCTGCACAGATTGCAGCGATATTGCCGCCTTTGTTCCAGTGTTCTTTCACAATATTTTGTAGACCTTCGCTGAGGTTGACGGCTTCTTCAGTCCTGTCCGCTCCGGGAAATATAAGCCAGTCGATGTGAGCGGGATTCAAATCGGAAATACACATGTCGGCGACAACGTAGTTTCCTGTGGCGCCCCTTACGAGGCGGCTTTCGGTCATGGAGACAGTGAGGACTTCCATTCCGGCCCGTCGCATGACATCTATGGGAGCGAGAGCTTCGATTTCATCGAAGCCGGTTCCGAGCATTACGAAGTTTGCCTTGCCTGAAGTTTTTGCCGATGCCGGAATGCTGATACTGATTTTAGTCATAATTTGTGGGTTTTTATTGTTTTAGTTAGCTTTGCAAAGGATAACTGCTATCCTTTAGATAGCGCAAAGTTATACTTCAACATATTGCCACGCAAGAGCTTACTTCCAGAGTAGCCACTTACGTCAAACTCACTTTTAGTCAGTATCAGACAAATGAAGACCGAAAAAATTTCAGAAAAATATTCATGTATTGCAACATGCCCTATGAGAAATGTGATAGCGCACTTTGCCAACAAGTGGTCTATGCTCCTTCTTGTCATTCTCGACGAGTTCGGTGTGATGCGTTTCAATGAGTTGTCGAGAGCCATAGCCGATATATCTCCCAAAGTTTTATCAGGGCATCTGAAGACGCTCGAGTCGGTAGGATTGGTAAAGCGGATAATCTATGCCGAGGTTCCGCCACGCACAGAATATGAATTGACTGATTTGGGCCGAACTCTGATACCGATACTCAATCAGCTGTCGGAATGGGGGCGAGAGCATCTGAAAGACTTTCAACAGTCTACAAATCATTGATCTGCTTTTGCAAGCAGTCAAGGAAGCTGGCGGCGTGGGCACCGTCCATCTGGGTGTGGTGGAACTGGAATGATACAGAGAGCTTGGTCTTGAACCATCGGCGGTTGTATGCGCCCCAGATTATAAACGGGTTGTTGAAAATTCCGCTATACATGCCGACGGCGCCGTCGATTTTGCATTGTGTCAACGCAGAAGTGCCGATTACCATGCTGTCGGTGATGTCGTGGTTCCTGCAAGTTTCGGCAACTTGACGTGTAAGCCGCAGATAATCTTCATTAAATCGGCCCAGGTTATCGCTGAAAGGAATGTCGCATGAACTGATTTCGCCATGCGAATCGGCAACTATTGTATTGACTGCAATCGCGTCATACTTGATTAGCTTATCGCCGACCGGCAGCATATAAAATTCCTTTATCTGCGAGGCTGCGCGCCCGATACACCAGCACATGAGCATATTGAATTTCAGGCCTCGCTTTCGGCCGACATGACGTAATCGGGTCACATCAAGGGTCTTGATTAAGGTCACCATTGGCATCGGCGCCTTCAGCCATGTTTTAAAGGCATACGCACGGCTTGTTTCCGCCGGATTTACTTCTTGCATCATATCTTTTTTGACGCAAAGTTACATCACGGTTTTTATGGTCGATAGAACGAATGCGACATTATGCAGGATTGGTAAACAGATCGGAGTATGGAGAACAGTATCGGCAAAGCGATTTTGGTGTATGCCCGCTGAGCTCCTTGAAATTCCTTATGAAGTGTGACTGGTCGGAGAATCCGCATTCAGCTGCAATGGCGGCATAGCTGTTTACACCTCTCTGCATCAGCCACAGGGCTTTCTGAAACCGCGCTATGCGGGCATATTCCTTTGGTCTCATGCCTACTGTATCGCAGAATACCCGCTCATATTGCCGTTTGCTCAGGCAGGCTTTGTCGGCAAGAGTATTGACCTGCGTAGATGGTGCGCGAAGCAATGTGCTTATAGATTCTCCTATGCGGCAGATATTCAGTGATGTGCTTATCTTCGACTGGAGGAACTCGTCGAGGATTTCGATACACAACCTGTGGTCGGCACACTCGAATATCCGTTTGGCAATATCGTTAAGACGCCGGTTCTCAATATCGTATCCTGAGATTTCAAGATTGTAGAATGCCGACGGCGGTGTGTCGATAAACATACCGATTGTATGCGGGTAGAAAACCGCCACTATCATTTCCAAATGTCCGCAGGATTGGATATGTGCAGGGAAGTTCACCTGGCCGCTAATCGTAAAATATGATTGACTTTTATCGAGTTCCGGAATGTAAAGCGGGTTTCCCCTATGAAATATAATCTGCGGACAACCGATAGGAAACGTCAGAACGCTGAAAGGCTCATTGCTTTCCAGCACCCAGTAGTAACGTACATAGGGCCGCAGTTCCTCTCGCGGTTGATAGATTTTCATCAATAATCTTTTGCAAGTCCGACTATATTTCTAATGAATTCTGTTTTTGCAGCAGTGTATCCGTCGCGGTCATGTTTGAATTTGGGCAATAGCCGTAGTTTCAGAAGCTCATACTCTTTGGCGGCTTCACGATGCGCAATCAGATAATCGCGGAAAAGGATTTCATCATTGTCTCCGGTCCTATGTATGTGGATATGAAATACCTTGTCGGCATAGCCTGTCGGAGTATAGCCTTTATTGAAGCTGATGCGGTTTGCTGATTCTGACATGCAGATATAGCCGGCACCTTCCAATATTTCTTTTATCGTTTGCCATTCAATATCAGGAGAGACCTCTACGAGGATGTCGACTATTGGTTTGGCGTGAATGTCAGGAATTGCTGTGCTGCCAATGTGATTGATGGCAGGGCTATACTCGGCAAGTAGAGTTTGCAACCATTCGATTTCTTCGTTTGCCAAGTTTCTCCAATCAGAGTTATGTGGCGCCAGAACTATCGGGAACAATTTCCATAGCTCTTCTAACGTCATATTTTTCAGATTACTGTTCATAAACGAGATTGGCTCAGAAGATTCCTTGAGGTCAATTGTGGAAACTGCGGCGATTTTGTATGTCAAAGATGTTTTTCATTGTCATTGTCTATGCCTTTCGGATAATCCATCTGTCGGTCTGAGACTTTCTTTCGGCATAAAATCCGCAAGGCAAGTTTTTTAACAAGCCGATAGCCGGCTCAAGACAATACACATATTTCAAAGAAACAATCCGGGCTTCATCTTCGCTATGCTTTTTTCCGCATAGGAATTGCCACATTCCGTCTTCTTCATCATGAGACACAAACAGTATCGGAGCCTGGCGGTCAATTATATGGGAGCAAACGATAACAGCTGTGTCGGGCGCATCGGAAAATGGAAAATTTATATCGTCGTATGTCATTGTGCGGTACTCTGTCTTTGTCGGTTAGCTATTATTTGTTCAAAGTTCTCACGGCCCCAGTCGAGCAGAGCCTCGATATGTGGCAACAGGGTCTTCCCGAAATTGGTGATGGAATATTCTGTCCGCGGAGGCACGTCGGGAAAGAGCTCCCGCCTGATTATCCCGTCGACCACAAGTTGCTTCAAAACCTGCGACAGGACTTTCTCTGATACAGACGGAATGCAGCGGTATAGCTCGTTGAAGCGCACGGGTTCGTTCTCTGAAATCTTCACGAGAACCACCAGCGCCCACTTATTGCCGAGCCATTCAAGCATTGGAGCTGCCCTACAGAAATCGTAGTCAAGTTTTTTAGCCATAACAGAGGAGTGCAAAGAGCTTGGTAATTAGCAAAGCAAACTTTCAGGTAAGGGTCAAACCATTCGGTAAGTTATTGCTTCCGCTCTGATAATCATCTAATTTTGCCCTCGAAAGTACAAAAAATAATTGAGATATGATATATCCGCAGCTACATTTCACCGGGCAGGTGTGGCGTCCGCCATACGAGGCCAATTCACAGCTTCTCCAGATTACATCGGGCTGCACATGGCACAAATGTAAATTCTGTAGCCTCTATCACGGCACTTCGTTCCGTATGTCGCCGCTGTCGGAGGTCGAAGAAGATCTGAAAGTTATCCATAAGTGGCAGCCTCGCGCAAGACGTGTCTATCTTACCGGTGCCAACCCTTTTGCCTTGAGCTACAATAAGCTTGTGGATATAGCTCTGCTTATGCGCAAATATCTTCCTCACTTAGTTTCGTTCGGAATGTTCGCTCGTGTGACAGACATTGCGCCAAAGTCGGTTGAGGAACTAAGAAATCTGAGACATTTGAAACTCGACAGCATCAACATAGGTATTGAGACTGCCCACGACGAGACTCTCGACAGAATGAACAAGGGCTATCATGCGTCAGATATTTTGGAGCAGCTATCGAAACTCGATGAGGCCGGTATACGATATAATGTGTTCTATCTGAACGGCCTCGGAGGGAGAGGAAAAGGTGTTGAAAGCGCCATGGTTACAGCAGATGTCCTCAATCAGCTCCACCCATGCATCATCAACATTGTGTCGCTCACTATATTTCCGGAATCGCAGCTGTATCAAGAAGTTATTGACGGAACTTATAAGGAAGAGCCGGAAATAGAGCGTCTTATGGAGATGCGCACACTGATTGAAAGATTGAAAATAAAGGTCAATCTGCTCGGGCACCATATTTCCAATACAGTGCCTGTAACCGGAGCATTGCCTGATGACAAAACTGCGTTACTCCGGGAATTTGACAAGGCGATAGCGGATTTTCCAGAAGAGGAACTCAAAGCCTATCGCAGCAGGATATGGCATCTGTGAAGATTCTATATCCATTATTTCAGGTCTGTCTCTCAAGGACAGACCGTTTTTTCTTTAGAGCTTGTTTAAAAACATATGTTAAGTCACAGGTTGGTGAATTTTTGCTTAAATTGCAGATTGTGAAGAGGGAGCATAGCGGTGGCTATGTAACCGATGAGCAATATGCAAGTTAACAAAAAGGCACCAAGACGGAACTAATGTTAACAACAATCACCTTAATTATAATTCAAACTGTCTGAAAATTTGAAATCAAAGGCTTCGCCTCCAAAAATCCTGAGCGTCTTTATCCCTTCGTCTCAGTTACATAGCCACCGCTATGCTCCTTCGTCTCAGAAATAAATCCATCTCAGGCTTTTTGGCCTGTGATTTAACATATGTTTTTAAACAAGCTCTTAATCTGATTAAAAAATCGTATATTTACACTCATTACTGAATAACGATATGAGAAACAAGCTTATTCCTCTGATAGTAATCATGATGAGTGCTATGCAATCCTTCGGGTGCAGCCACAGCGATAATATAGTGTCTGTGTCGGCTGTCGAATTTGAAAAAGCAATCAAGGCAGACTCTGTGCAATTACTCGATGTCCGTAGCCCTCAGGAGTTTGCAGAAGGGCACATTGCCGGAGCTATAAACATAAACGTCCAATCCGACGATTTCCGGCAGAGAGCCGACAAGGAGTTGTCGAAAGATTCGACCATACTTGTGTACTGCCGCAGTGGCCGACGCTCAATGGACGCGGCAGAAACGCTCACGGAACTCGGCTATAAGGTAGTGAATCTGAAAGGCGGAATCATTGAGTGGAACGAAGAAGGCCTTCCGGTAAAGGCAATAAAATGAATTATGATACAGATTGGTAGATTTAAACTGGGGTTTGCGGCGCTGTCGGTGATAGTTGTTTTCATCGCCTTGTCTGTGTTCGCCATTGTCGCGGCCTTTCATCAGGCAAGCCCCGAAAGCCCCATGCCCTTGTCGTACATTATAATGACTAATGAAGGTATGGCTCTGTTGGCGACCCTTGTCTATGGCATATTCGTCCATTTTGCTCTTGCAATCATTGACAGACTTAGGAAATGAATCCCGTCGCAATTCTATCTCAACGTATCCATGTTCGGGAAATAAAGAATGTGGCTTCGTGGGCTTCCGGCTCTCGGGAAAATATAAGCGCGCTTTGGAATTTTGCCCGGTCTGACGACAGGACGACGAGCGTGAACTCGCTTTGGGCAATGACTCATTTGCCTGTAACGGACGCGGAATGCTTGTTGACCTTACGCGATGAAATGATAGACATGGTGCTGGTCGAGACAGACACGAGTAAGAAGCGAATGCTTCTCCAGCTCCTGAGAGAACAGGAATATGATGCAGACAATATAAGGACAGAATTTCTCGACTATTGTATGTCGAAAATAAATGCAGAATGTGAACCTTATGCCATCAGATGTTTCTGCATATATGCCGCATACAAGATGTGCCGCCATTTCCCGGAACTGCTCGCCGAACTGGAAGAATATCTCGATATGATGCAGAACCAGCCTCTCTCTCCGGGCTTAAAGAGCGCACTAAGGCACACAAAAGCCAAAATAGCAAAACACCATAAACCCCATAATCAATCCGTTTAACCCCTTGGTAGATTAACACGTGATAATCCGAGATTGGCCTTGACAGGCTCGAATGAATATAGGTGATTGTTGTGTTTTTGTCGTTGAGGCCGGTATGGTGCTTGCCAACATGGGCAAACGGTGTCGCTTTAGTGCTTGAACGTGTAGCGTAACCAGAAATGCAGCAGGGCTTTGATGTGGAGACGCCCGAGTTTTCCGAAGGGCGAGCGGCGAGTGGCTCTCTGCCAGTCGTGGGTGAGCGAAAGATGTCGGAGATAGTCTATTGTGTATCCGGCATTGCGAACCCGTATGCAGAAGTCGGCGTCCTCAGGGCCGTAAAATATCTTTTGGTCGAGCAGGCCTACGCGCGTCAGCACATCGCGTCGTAATATCTGGCAGGCGCCTATCACATAGAACGGATGAAGCTTTTCAAGTTCCTCTCGTTCCCTTGGCAGTTCTTTGCCGGGTCTGACAATATGAGAGAGCTTCAACAAGATGCCCGGGTATGGCTTGGCTGATGCTTGCAGTTCTCCCGAGGGGGAATAAAGAGCTGGTGCGGCGACACCGCACTGCAAGTTGCTTTCGACATACTCCAGCAGGCTGTCGAAAGTCTCGGCGCAGGCAATGGTGTCGTTGTCGAGCAGCATCAGTGCTGAGCCTGTGGCGGCGCTAAGACCGAGATTTCGCCCTCGCGCCACTCCCAGGTTCTCGGGCGAGATTATTGTGCGAAGATTCGTTATGCAATTCAGCCTTGCCCATTCGCCAACCTTGTCGGCCGTGCCGTCGGTCGAACCGTTGTCGACCAGTATCAGCTCCACATCGTCTGTACGACCGAGCAGATACCCGGTCATGCTTTCAAGCAGACGCAGGGTGAAATGGCATTGATTGCATGTGAGTACTATTATTGAGAGGCGGGGGGCTTTCATGGCAGAGTGGCTGCTGATGCCGGAAGGCTTTCAGTGGAAGAGCTTTATTTTAAGTGCGCGTGCCGAGGCTAGGAACTCGCCGGGGCGGCGGAAGCGACGTATCTGTTTCCATATGAAACGGGGTGAGAGGAAGAAGCTGAGATTGTTGCGGAACAGAAGCCGCTCCATTTCTTCGGCGCTGATTTGCGGTAGATTGAGTATCGACTCGCGCTGCACATCTGTGGGCTTATACTCTCCGCCTTTTATCCAGCCGTTCTTTTTGCATATCTCGTAGTAGACAGTGCCCGGAAAAGGCGACACGATGTTGAACATCACCTGGTCGACGTCGAGTTTCTTGGCTTCACGCAGGGTCTGAAGCACCGTCTCGCGCGTTTCGAGAGGCGAGCTGCCGATGAGCACGTTGAGCTTTACCGGCACATTATATTTCTTGAGCAGTCGGACAGAACGGTAGATATCATCGCGCGTAATTCCTTTCTTTACATACTCGAGAATCGCCTGGTTGAACGACTCGATGCCTATATCAACATATTTGCAGCCCGATTCTCCAAGCATTTTGGCAATAGGCTCTGTGATGGCGTCTGCTCTTGCCTGACAGCCCCACACGATGCCGTGCTTGCGCATTATGCGGCAGATGCCGGCGGTGCGCTCCTCATTCCAGATGAAGTTGTCGTCCATGAAGCCGATGGCCCGATATCCTTCGGCTGCGAGCATGTCGACTTCTTTTTCCACGCTTTCGAGCGATCGGAAGCCTATTGTTGGCTTTCGGCCGGGGTGCTCCCTGTGAAACTCTATCTCGCGGGCAAATGTCAGCGACGAGGGCACACAGTAGATGCAATGGAAGGGGCAGTTGCGCGAGGTGAACATCGTGGTGTAAGGCCCCGTCTTAAGCTTCGGATTGTGGTATTGGCGTCCTTTAAGGAGGTCTCTGGCCGGGAAGGGTAGCTTGTCGAGGTCTAAGTTGAGCTTGCGGGGCGGATTGTTGACGGGCTTGCCGTCGGCGCCTGTAAAAGTCACGCCTTTTACCTCTGTCGGCCTTTCTCCGTGCGCAAGGCAGTCGGTGAGCTCGAGAAGTGTCAGCTCCGGCTCTCCGCGCACAAGATAAGTGTTGACGTCGTAGAGTGCGCGCTTGCTGTAGTAGGTTGGTGCCGGCCCCATGAGTATCACAGGTGTGTCAGGGTGGCATGACCTTATGTGCTCGATAGCCTTCAGGTCGCTGTCGAGCGAAAGATTGACGCTCCAGATCAGATAGGCGTCAGAATTATCTCTTTCGAGAAAGCGATCGAAAGCCTCAGGCTTACCCTCGGCTACGAAATCCTTGTAATCTACATCGTGACCGGCTTCGCGAAGGACTGCGGCGGCCGTGAGTTCGTAGATATTAATCATCGGATACACGATGCGTGTGCAGCCGGCCGATCGCTCGGCTGGTTGCTTGTGGTCGTAGCAGGGAGGTATTAGAAATGTGAGCTTCATTCAAAATGACGGATTGGAAAGCCAGGCCGACTGAGATTGTTGTCTGCCAGCCGATAATATGCCTTGCCTTCCGGTTGATTTAAAGACAAAGTTACAAAAATACTTTTATTTTATGCGTATCCGTAAGTGTTAGTGCCTGAACTCTGTCCGGTTGCGCCTTTTTTTGCGCCGTGTTTCGGTCCTGAATCGAAGGGATTAGATAAAAGAACCCCCCGGAACTACTTGATAGTCCGAGGTTTTACTCGTTTTGTCCGAACCTTTAGCTCGCCGAAACCCGATTTCGGCAAATAGTTCGGTAGTACATAGTGGAGTTGATGGAACTTGTTTCTTGTACTCCAAATATAGCTATATCAAGCAGATAGAGTATCTAAAATTTCATAGTGCCTTGTTAGTGCCTGGCTCTTGAATTTGAGATACTCTGTCTCCGACAGGCAAAAATCAAGTTGTCGCAACTTGTCTCTACAAGTTTCCAAGCCATATGCAAATTTAATCATTTTTTCTCTCTCGTACAAGGCCGAAGGTTCTTTTTAACTATTCGATAATCAATTGTTAAACACAATAAACGGTC
>CAJTOB010000072.1 GCA_910578035.1 uncultured Muribaculaceae bacterium | reverse complement strand
TAAGCAAAAATACACCAACCTGTGTTTTCACATATGTTATTAAACAACCTCTAATAATATTTGTGAGTACACAGGCCAAAAATCCATTTCTGGATTTTTGGAGGCAAGGCCTCTGATGTCTGTGAAAATGATTTCATAAATTGTCAATAGCGAGGCAAACATTAGAGAAAGCCTCTGAGAATTGTTTCAGGCCGCACCGTCGCGACCGCCGTCATTGCTATGCCGGCGTATGATTGTGTCGGAACTAAAATGTAAGAGTGTTATTTCAACTATATGATACTATCTGTGCAAAACCTTGATAAGTGAATTTTGGATTAATCAATGATTCTTTTTGCAAAGTTACAATTAGATTTTCGTTTCAGTCGAATGAATTATCGTAAATTTGCATAAAAATGACCGATGAGAAAAGGATTAGCCACATTATCGGCCTTTCTGGTGTCTGTTCTTGCCGTAGGGCAAAACATGAGGCATGAGGCCGACAGTTTTATTGCCGGAATGCCGGAAAATCTGCAGTATCGTCAGGAATGCGCTGTAAGAGAGGCTATAAGTGGGAATCTGTCGCTGCTTGAAAGCGTAAGGAATTCACGCAATACCGCTCCAACACTTCCTGAAGGAGTTTCCACTATAGATATCGAAGGTAAATACCGCCTATATCGCCCTGTGACGTGTGGTGAAGACCCGATACCGGTGTTGGTTTATCTGCATGGGGGAGGGTGGTGCTTCGGCAGTATCAACAGTTGTGCGGCCTTCTGTGCCAGTCTTGCTCTTTATGCAGATGTTGCTGTGCTTGCGGTGGATTATCCTCTTGCGCCGGAACATCCTTACCCCGAAGCTCTCGACAGCTGCCTCGACGCATTGGACTTCATTCATGCCAATGCAGAGCGCTATAAGCTTGATACGGCCGCAGTGTCTGTAGGCGGCGATAGCGCCGGGGGTAATCTTGCAATAGCGACGGCTCTTAAACTGATAGATGCGCCTTGCCGGATATCGCTCAAATCGCTGGTGCTGTTCTATCCGGTTCTCAGGGCGTGGAACGACAAAAGCCCGTTGTGGGAAAAATATGCGGTAGGCTATGCTCTTGACGGCGGTATAATGGAGGCTTTCAATCAGGCATATGTCGGAGCTTACGACCCGAAAACGCCTCTGATTTCCCCGTTGTGCGCAGATGCCGGCAGTCTGGCAAAATTGCCCCCGACATTAATTATAAACGCAGAGCGCGATATCCTTTGCAGTCAAGGTGAGGATATGAGCCGATGTCTTGAAAAGGCCGGGGCGAGTGTCCGGCGAGAGGTGTTCGACGGTGCTGTGCATCTGTTTATTACTGTAAGCGGCCAGCCGACGGCATTCAATCGGGCCGTCGAACTAACCGGCGAATTTCTAAAAACAAACTGAATTACTCTCTCAAAAATATTTGGCGGTGCGCTTAATTCTGATTAATTTTGCATTCGGAAAGCGAAGGCCATGGACAAAGGAGAACATAAAAATTACCGACTTGGCGTAGCCCTCAGCGGGGGCGGCGCGCGCGGTTTCGCTCATGCCGGAGCCCTGATGGCCATAGAGGAAGCCGGGCTCTATCCCGATGTCATAGCCGGAGTGAGTGCAGGCTCGATTGCAGCCGTGCTCTATGCCGGAGGCCTTACCCCGATGAATATTGCAACGCTTTTTGCAAAAACCGGATTTCGTGATTTTGCCGAACTTAGCATAGGGCAGTGCGGAATTTTCAAGCTCGATAAATTCGCCCGTTTTATTGTGCGTGCTCTTGGAGGCCCGAAGCGTCTCGAAGATTTGCGCATACCTATATATATAGGAGCGACCGACCTCGATTCTGCACGTCCGGTAGCTTTTCATACCGGTGAAATCGGTCCGCGCCTGGTTGCTTCATGTTCGATTCCTATAGTGTTCAAGCCGGTAGAGATAGACGGTGTCAACTATGTGGACGGCGGCGTTCTCCGCAATCACCCGGCATGGATGCTTCGAGACAAATGCGATACGCTTATTGGTATAAATGTAAGTCCGCTGCGCCCCAAGAAGCGGTTTACGTCTATTGTCGATGTTGCGTTGCGCACTTATAATCTTATGGCTAAGGCCAATCAGGCAGAAGATATGGCAATGTGCGATGTTTCGGTGCAGACGCCCGAAATTGCCGATTATGCCGTCTTCGATTTGAAACATGTGAAAAATCTTTTCGTGAGCGGATATATACATACCCGCGCGGAGCTTAAAAAAGCAGGATTGTGGAATCCGGCCGGACAAGCGCCTTCCATCAGCAATCTGCCATCCTGAAAATACTGTATATGACACATCAGAAGCCGATAATCTATCAGTTATTACCCCGGTTGTTTACCAATTATTGTGCCACACCTGTTGTAGGCGGAACGCTGGAACAGAACGGTTCAGGAAAACTAAATGATATCGATTCTACGATTCTCGGTGCTATAAAGAATCTCGGAGCCACCCATGTGTGGTACACCGGAATTATTGAACATGCACACGACGCCGACTATAGCGCTTATGGTATTAAAGGACAGAATCCGCATATCGTAAAGGGCAAGGCCGGAAGCCCGTATGCAATATGCGATTACTATGATATAGACCCGGACCTTGCTGTCGATGTGCCCAGGCGCATGGCTGAATTCGAGGCTCTTGTAGACCGCACCCATGAGGCTGGTCTTAAAGTGATAATCGATTTTGTGCCTAATCATGTGGCGCGTCAGTATTACTCGGACGCAAAGCCTGCCGGTATTGAAGATTTCGGTGCGCACGACAATCATGAGATGTTTTTTGCGCCCAATAACAACTTCTACTATATTACCCGCCAGCAGTTTGCTCCTCACATAGATTTGGGAACCGGAGCAGACGCATATGTAGAGTTTCCGGCCAAGGCATCGGGCAATGATTGTTTTACGGCTTTTCCGGGAGCATGCGACTGGTATGAGACCGTGAAACTGAACTATGGTGTAGACTATGGCGACGGTTCCTGCCATTTTGACCCGGTGCCCGATACATGGTTCAAAATGCTCCATATACTGCGTTTCTGGGCATCGAAAGGCGTCGACGGCTTCCGCTGCGATATGGCCCATATGGTGCCTGCCGAATTCTGGCATTGGGCCATTCCTCAGGTTAAGCAACATTGGCCTGAAATTGAGTTTATTGCCGAAATCTACGATGTCAATCTCTATCGTACATATCTTGACTATGCCGGTTTTGATTATCTGTATGATAAAGTGAACCTTTACGACACTCTGCGGGCTATCGAGACGTCCAACCATTCGGCGGCCCGGCTCACGGGCTGCTGGCAGACGGTCGAAGGAATCGGCGACAAGATGCTCAATTTCCTTGAGAACCACGACGAGCAGCGTTTTGCGTCGTCTTTCTATGCCGGCGATGCCGCCCGCGTGGTGCCCTCGCTGGTGGTAAGCGCGTTTTTCTCTACAGGCCCGTTTATGATTTATTTCGGCCAGGAACTCGGCGAACCCGGCATGGATGCCGAAGGCTTCAGCGGGCTCGACGGGCGCACTACGATTTTCGACTACTGGAGCGTTGCCACCGTGCGCCGCTGGCTCAAGAACGGCACTTGCCGCGGGTCTCTCACTCCTCAGCAGAAGTCGCTGCGTTCGCTGTATCGCCGCATACTTACCCTCGCCAACAGCGAGGCGGCCTTGCGAGAAGGCTCGTTTTTCGATTTGATGTATGTAAATCTTGAGAATCCGGGCCTTAATCCACACCGTCATTTTGCCTTCCTGCGTCATAAGGACAACGAGACGATAGTCGTTGTGGTAAATTTCGGCGATTCAGATGATGATATCGACCTTATTATCCCCCGTCATGCGTTTGCCACTCTCGGTTTGCCCGAAGGCGTCGACCCCAAGGCCCGCAATTTGCTTGAAGGCGGTTCTGCATCTATGGCTTTTGCTTCGACAGAGCCTTTCAGGGTGCAAGTGCCCGCTCACGGTGCCGCTGTCTGGAAAATAGCCTCCGACCGTATCAAGCCCTTGCGGCCAGAACTGAATCGAGTGGCAACAGATAAAAAGAAATAAAATTCCATCATATCATATAAATCACAATGGATACTTCCCTTTCACCTTTCAAGATTTTTTCCGGCACTAAGTCGAGATATATGGCCGAAGAAATCTGCAAAGAACTCGGTGTAGAATTAGGCTCGATGAAGATTGAACATTTCGCCGACGGCGAGTTCGAGGTTTCATTTGAAGAGTCGGTGCGTGGCTGCGAAGTCTATATAGTGCAGTCAACCTTCCCCAATTGCGACAACCTCATGGAGCTGCTTCTGATGATTGATGCCGCAAAACGCGCCTCTGCGAAATCGGTCATTGCCGTTATGCCGTATTTCGGCTGGGCACGCCAGGACCGCAAGGACAAGCCTCGTGTGTCTATCGCTGCCAAGCTCGTTTCCGATCTGCTTGTCACAGCCGGTGCTACACGTGTGATTACAATGGATCTCCATGCCGACCAGATCCAGGGCTTCTTCAATATCCCTGTAGACCACCTCTATGCTTCTTCGGTATTCATTCCCTATATCCAGAGCCTCAAGCTCCCCGATATGGTAATTGCAACACCCGACGTAGGCGGCGCAAAGCGTGCGAACAATTACGCCAAGTACCTCGATGTGCCTCTGGTGCTCTGCCACAAGCAGCGTGCAAAGGCCAACGTGGTTGCCAAAATGACTGTTATCGGCGATGTAAAGGATAAGAACGTGATTCTCGTAGACGATATGGTAGACACCGCCGGCACCATCACCAAGGCTGCTGACCTGATGATGGAAAACGGAGCCAAGTCAGTGCGCGCCCTGGCATCGCATGCCATCATGAGCGACCCTGCGACTCAGCGTGTCAACGACAGTGCTCTTACAGAGATGATTTTCACCAATTCGATTCCTTATACAAAAGATTGCAGCAAGTGCACTATCATATCTGTGGCTCGTCTTTTCGCCGATACGATTCGTAGGGTGCACAGCAATCAGTCTATCTCATCGCAGTATCTGATTAAATAATCGGCCTCTGCCAAAAAATAAAAGGCTGAGTTAAATTTATAGTATTCAGTAGGGGGCGCCGAACACGCGCCCCTACTGTTTTATGAAACAGCCTAATCTGCTTTTATGAATGTATTACATGACAACATGAAACTTGTATGCCTCGATGGCGCCACCCTATATCAGGTGCAGCCTACCCTCGATGCCCGCTGGGAGACCCTTTCGGCCCTTTGTGACTGCACTGTATGGGAGCGAACTGCTCCCGGGGAACTTGTGGCGCGTCTCAAGGGGGCGCAGATGGCTCTGACAAACAAGACTGTGATAGATGCGGCGGCAATTGCACAGTTGCCGGATTTGAAATATATCGGAGTCCTTGCGACCGGGTATAATGTAGTGGATATAGAGGCTGCGAAAGTAGCCGGAATTACGGTTACGAATATTCCGGCTTACAGCACGGCTTCTGTGGCACAGCATGCCATTGCGCTCTTGCTCGCTATCGTGAACCGTGTGGAGACATATGCCTCTGCAGTTAGCCGGGGAGAATGGACTGAGAGCCTCGACTTCACATTCCGCATACAGGACTGGCATGAACTTGCAGGAAAGACATTCGGGGTGGTCGGCTTCGGCAATACCGGACAGGCCACAGCCGCGATTGCCGCGGCTCTCGGTATGAGGATTGCCGTATATACCTCCAAGAATCAGGCTGAATTGCCCGAGGGATATGTGAAAGTAGACCTCGATACTCTTTTCGCTGAAAGCGACGTGGTGAGTCTGCACTGTCCGTTGACGTCGGAAACAGCAGGTCTTGTCGATGCTCGCCGCCTCGGCATGATGAAGCCGACCGCGATTCTCATAAACACGGGTCGCGGGCCTCTCGTCAATGCCCGAGACCTCGCCGAGGCTCTGGTTGAGGGCCGAATCTATGCTGCCGGTGTCGATGTGCTGGATAATGAACCTCCTCATTTTGACAATCCGCTGCTTGCCGCTCCGCGTTGCTACATTACACCGCATATAGCGTGGTCGTCGGCAGAGGCGCGCGAACGGCTGCTTGGCATTGCCGTTGAAAATATCAAGGCTTACCTTGGTGGTAACCCTATAAACATAGTTAGTTGATTAATATGACTGTTTCAAAAATTATTGCGGCAGGAGTCCTGTCGTGTGCCGCTTTGGCCGCTTCGGCCGAAGGCTATCAGATAAATACATTAAGTGCCCGTCAGAACGGTATGGGACATACCGGAACGGCTCTCAAGCTTGGTGCGGAAAGCATGATATTCAATCCGGCTGGACTTGGATTCCTCGATAAGACTCTTGATTTTCAGGGTAGTGTGACCGGTATTTTTGCCCACGGTTCGGCTGAGGTAGGAGACAAGACCTACAAGACCGCCAACGACCCCTCTACGCCTATGGCTTTCAATCTGGGTATGAGCGTGTATGATAATTTCAAGGCCGGAGTGAGCTTCTACACGCCCTATGGCAGCGGTATTAACTGGGGCGATAATTGGCCCGGCGCAGTGTTGAATCAGCGTGTTGCTTTGAAGGCGTTTACCATTCAGCCAACACTTGCGTGGCGCATCATTCCGTCTCTTTCAATCGGTGCCGGTGCGATGATTACTTTCGGCAATGTAGACCTCGATAAGGGGCTCGTTTCGGAAAGTTCTATGAATGCAATGCTTACTATGCTTGGAAATGAATATCGCTTTTCAGACACTCCCGCTTCTATAAATCTTAAAGGCAAAGCGGCTGTGACTGTCGGCGTCAATGTAGGCGCAATGTGGGATATAAGCGATAAATGGACGGTCGGCGCATCGTTCCGCAGCAAGATGAATCTGAAAGTGAAATGCGGGGATGCCTCAGTCCGTTTTGCCAATGAAGTGGCCCGGCAGATTCTTGAGGCAAAGCTCGGTATCCTCGACAAAGCCAATTTCACGGCCTCTATGCCGGCTGCTGCGGTTCTCAATCTCGGTGTGGCATACAAGCCGCTTGAAAAGCTCGTGCTCGCATTCGATGCGCAGTGGACCGGCTGGAGTGCATACAAAAGTCTTGATATCGAATTTCTCAGTGAGACCCTGGCCCCCTATAACCAGTATATAGAAAAGAATTACAGCAATTCATGGACATTCCACCTCGGGGCGCAGTATGACCTCACCAAGCGTTTCCAGGTTCGTGCGGGCATGATGGTAGATACTACACCCGTGAGCAAGATTCACTATAATCCCGAGACTCCGGGTATGACGAAAATCGAGCCCTCTGTCGGTTTCTCGTTCTCTCCTGTAAGCAATTTCAGCATTGATGCGTCGCTTTTATATGTTGCAGGGCTTGGCGAGAATGGCGCATCGTGCACGTACAGAGATCTTCTTCTTGATAAGGATATGACCTTTACTGCAAACTATAAGGTTCATGCATGGAATCCGTCTATCGGCTTCCGAGTTAATTTCTAAATAGCATCTATGATTCTCTTTCCTAACGCCAAGATAAATATAGGCCTGTGCGTGACCGGCAAACGCCCCGACGGCTATCACAATCTTTCGACGGTTATGGTGCCGGTAGGGTGGTGTGACATTCTCGAGCTTATTCCCGGCAGCGGGGAGGGCATAGTGTTTCATTCAGAAGATGACTTTGGCAGTTGTTCTCCTGAAAACAATCTTGTGATGAAAGCCCTGAGGGCGCTGGAGGGCTATATCGGTCGCACTCTGCCGCCTCTTGAAGTATATCTGAAAAAGATTGTTCCGATGGGTGCCGGTCTGGGCGGAGGGTCGTCAGATGCCTCTTTCGCAATCAAGGGTGCTAATGAACTCTTCGGTCTTGGTCTCAGCGACCGTGAGATGGCGGAGGTAGCATTGAAAGTAGGCGCCGATTGCCCCTTCTTTATCTATAATCGTCCGGCGCTTGCCACCGGAATAGGCGAAATACTCGCCCCCGTTGATATTAGTGCTCTCAATGGGCTTGGTCTCCTTATTGCCAAGCCACGGTCAGAAGCAGTCTCCACGCGCGAAGCTTATGCCGGTGTTGCCGTAGAGGCGCTTGAGCCGGGCTTGTCGCCGGCTGTGGCTATTTCCGACCCCGTTGAGCGCTGGCGCACATCTCCCCTTCTGGTCAATGGTTTTGAGGCGTCGGTTTTCCCCTTGCGGCCTGAAATCGGTGCGGTCAAGGAGCGCATGTATGCCTCCGGGGCGCTTTTTGCGTCTATGTCGGGTTCCGGAGCTGCCGTCTATGGCGTATTCGGAAGTGCCAAAATGGCAGAAGAGGCTGCCGCCTCTTTTTCGGAATGTGAAGTTTTTACCGACACCCTCTGAGCATGAACGATATGCAGCCAAAATTTGTTATTCTTTTTGACAAAGCGGCTTTTTAACAGATTTTGGCCGCATTTTTGTATAGGGATTAATGAATAACCACCAATGAATATGAGCAACAAAGACCAACATAAGAAAGGCGAGCCTCAGACAGCTCCCAAGGCAGAAGAAATAAAGGACGAGCCCGAAGTTCTCGACGTGCTCGATGAAGACGAGACCGACGACAATGTGGCCGAAGCCGAACTCGATGAGAACGCCCGTCTCCAGAACGAACTCGACGAGGCGCGCGCAGCCATAGAAAAAGAAAAGAAAGACTATCTTTTCCTTATGGCTGAATTTGATAATTACCGAAAGCGCGTCACACGCGAAAAAGCCGACCTTCTCAAGAATGCCGGTGAACGTGTGCTTCTTGGCATTCTTCCTATCGTTGATGACTTCGAACGAGGCCTCGATGCAGCGGCTTCAGATACATCGGCCGAGGCCGTGCGCGAGGGCATGGTGCTGATATATAATAAACTCATCAAATACCTCGAAAGCCAGGGCGTGAAAGTGATGGAGAGCAACGGAGCTGAGTTCAATGCCGATTTTCATGAGGCAATAGCTACAATTCCCGCGCCTTCAGAAGACCTGAAGGGTAAAGTAATAGATACGACCCAGAAGGGCTATATGCTAAACGACAAAGTACTCCGACACGCCAAAGTGGCCGTAGGCGAATAAGCGATTGTTATGGCTGAAAAACGAGATTATTATGAAGTGCTCGGTGTAGGACGCGATGCCACACCCGACCAGATAAAAAAAGCATACCGCAAGCTTGCCCTTCAATATCATCCCGACCGTAATCCGGGCGACAAGGCTGCCGAAGAAAAGTTCAAGGAAGCAGCCGAAGCGTATGATGTTCTGAGCGACGAGAAAAAACGCGAAATGTACAATCAGTACGGCCACTCGATGGGTCCGCAGGGCTTCCCCGGAGGAGGAGCCGGCGGGTTCTACAGCGCCGGTGGCATGGATATAAACGATATCCTGCGTCGTTTTGCCGAAGAATTCGGCGGTTTCGGCGGATTCGGTGGCGCAACAGGCGGACGACGCCAACAGCGCCGTCAGCGGCGTGGCTCGGACCTTCGCATCAGGGTGAAAATGACTCTCGAAGAGATTGCCAAAGGCGTCGACAAGACTCTGCGTGTGCCTACTTTTGTGGCCTGCGACCATTGTAACGGCACCGGTGCCAAGGACGGAGTGGCGTTTGCCACATGCCCGACTTGCCACGGACAAGGCCACGTGCAGGACAATCAGTTCGCACAGTTCGGCTTTGGCGGAGCAACCGTGGTCTGCCCGACATGCGACGGCTCAGGCAAAGTCATTTCCGAACGTTGCACCTATTGTAACGGCGAGGGAGTGCAGCGCCGCGATGTTGAAGTAAGCTTCTCCATTCCGGCAGGCGCTCAGGAAGGGCAGACATTCGCTCTCCGTGGTAAGGGCAATTACCCCAAGGGTGGAGGTGTGCCCGGCGATTTACTCGTGGTGATAGAAGAAATCAAGCACCCCGAGCTTATCCGTGATGGCGCCGATGTGATCTATAATCTGATGCTTGATATCCCTACGGCAGCCCTCGGAGGAGCCGTCGAGGTTCCCACTATTACCGGCCGTGCACGCCTGAATGTTCCCGCCGGCACACAGCCCGGCAAGGTGCTCCGTCTGCGCGGAAAAGGGCTTCCCGATCAGGAAAACGGCGGAACCGGCGATGAACTCATCAATATAATGGTTTATATACCCGAAAACCTCAACGATGCCCAGAAAGCAGGGTTTGAAGCTATGCGTAGCCAGCCCGGCATAAAGCCCAGCGCCGACGACAGCCGCCGCATATTCTCCAAACTAAAACATATCTTCGACTGACCCACTACCGATACATACGCAGAGTAGAGGTCGTCAAACAAGTAAACAGCACCCCAAAAGTTAGACACAAAACTTTTGGGGTGCATTATTTACTCAATATATCTTTTAGAGGTTGTTTAATAACATATGTGAAAACACAGGTTGGTGTATTTTTGCTT
>CAJTOB010000071.1 GCA_910578035.1 uncultured Muribaculaceae bacterium | reverse complement strand
ATTCGATATATTAACTTAACTTTCAACTACTTCGGTAATTTTTACCGAATCATTGTATTAATTAATGTGTATAAAAATTAGAGGTAATTGCTGTGTGGAGTTTTTTTTGTAATTTTGGAAAGTTTTTCTCCAAATAATTATGTCATCATTCGTACATCTACACGTCCATTCCCATTATTCTCTGCTCGACGGTCTGTCGAGTCTGCCCGATCTTATCAAAAAAGCGGTGGCAGACGGCATGCCGGCCCTGGCGTTGACGGATCATGGCAACATGTTCGGTATCAAAGAATTTACCAATAGCATAAAGAAACACAACAAAAAGGTAAAAGAGAGTGTGGGTGCTGCCCAGAAAGCACTGGAAGAAGCCACAGCTTCAGGCGACACCGTAGCTATAGCAGCAGCAGAGGCCGAACTGGCCAAAGCCAAAGCGAAACATCTCAAACCCATCATCGGGTGTGAAATGTATGTTGCAAACAACTCTCTGAAAGACAGAGGCGACAAGACCGACAAGGGCCGTCACCTTGTTGTGCTTGCAAAAAATCTCACAGGTTATAAAAATCTTATAAAGCTTGTATCACAGGCGTGGACCGAAGGTTTCTACCACCATCCACGCACCGATAAAGCTGCTCTTGCTGCACATCATGAAGGCCTGATTGTATGCTCGGCATGTCTGGGCGGCGAAATTCCCCGCCTGCTGCAGGCACGCGACTTTGAGAAAGCCGACGCAAGTGTGGCCTGGTTCAAACAGACCTTTGGCGATGACTATTATATTGAGCTACAGCGGCATAAAGCAACAGCAGTCCGCGCAAGCCGCGATGTCTATGAGCGCCAGATGGAAATCGAGCCTCACCTTATCGCTCTGGCCCGCAAATATGGCGTAAAACTTGTTGCGACAAACGACGCCCACTTCGTAGACGAAGCCGATGCCGAGGCGCACGACCGACTTATCTGTCTGGCTACCAACCATTACCTTAGCGACGAAAACCGCATGGTTTACACCAAGCAAGAATGGTTGAAAACCACAAACGAGATGAGCGCGCTCTTCGCCGACATACCCGAGGCTCTAGAAACGACGCTTGAAATAGCCGGAAAAGTTGAGGAATACAGCATAGACCATGCCCCGATTATGCCGAACTTCGCCATACCCGAAGACTTCGGAACAGAAGAAGAATACCGTTCGCGCATCACCGAGCAGGAACTTTACGACGAGTTCACACGCAACGAGCACGGCGAAGTTGTGATGGACGAGGCTGCCGGAAAAAAACAAATCGACCGCCTCGGGGGCTATGATAAACTCTACCGTATAAAATTTGAGTCTGACTATCTTAAAAAAATAACATACGAAGGCGCGGCAAAGCGCTATGGCACTCCGCTCGATGAAGAAGTGAACAACCGCATTCTCTTCGAGTTGCATGTGATGAAGACCATGGGTTTTCCAGGCTACTTCCTTATTGTGCAAGACTTTATCCGTGCAGGACGCGACCTTGGTGTGAGCATTGGCCCCGGCCGAGGTTCGGCGGCAGGCTCTGTGGTGGCCTACTGCCTCGGTATAACTCAGATAGACCCTCTCAAATACGACCTCCTTTTCGAACGATTCCTTAACCCCGACCGCATCTCGCTCCCCGATATCGACGTAGACTTCGATGATGACGGGCGCGAGATAGTACTCAACTATGTGACACAGCGCTACGGAGCCCCGAACGTGGCACACATCATCACATATGGCACGATGGCAGCCAAAACAGCCATCAAAGACGTAGCGCGAGTGATGAAATATCCAGTCGCGACCGCCAACAACCTCACCAAGATGATTCCGGCGCACATGCCGATAGACCCGCGCGACCCCAACCACGAGAAGGAACTTAAACCGACAGTGGCAAACTGTGTGAATTATCTGAGTGATTTCCAGAGCGAAATGGAGAAAAACAGCGATGTCCGCGACATTCTCCACTATGCCGACAAACTCGAGGGAACCGTACGCAACACCGGCGTCCATGCCTGCGGCGTTATCATATGCCGCGACGACGTGACCGACTGGGTGCCCGTCAGCACCGCGGCCGACAAAAACGGCGACCGAATCCTTGTGACCCAGTATGAAGGCTCTGTCATCGAAGACACCGGCCTCATCAAAATGGACTTCCTGGGGCTTAAAACATTGTCTATCATACGCGATGCTGTGACCAACATCAAGCGTTCGCGCGGAATAGACGTCGATATAGACAATATACCAATCGACGATCCCAAAACATACGAACTGTACAGCCGGGGCTCTACCGTAGGAACATTCCAGTTCGAATCGCCGGGCATGCAGCGATATCTGCGAGAACTAAAACCGAGTGTATTCGAAGACCTCATCGCCATGAATGCCCTCTACCGCCCGGGGCCTATGGAAAAAATTCCCGACTTCATTGCCCGCAAACACGGCATCGAACCTATCGTCTACGATATACCCGAAATGGAAATGTATCTAAAGGATACATATGGCATCACAGTATATCAGGAACAGGTCATGCTTCTTTCGCGCCTTCTCGCCAACTTCACACGAGGCCAGAGCGATACCCTGCGTAAAGCAATGGGTAAAAAGCTCATCGAAAAGATGAACGAGCTCAAAGGCTTGTTCCTCGAAGGCGGCCAGAAAAACGGCCACTCAGCCGATGTTCTGTCAAAAATATGGGGTGAATGGGAAAAATTCGCATCTTACGCTTTCAATAAAAGCCACGCCACATGCTACAGCTGGGTAGCATTCCAGACCGGCTATCTCAAAGCGAACTATCCGGCCGAATACATGGCAGCTGTGCTCAGCCGAAACCTTTCGGATATAACAAAACTGAGTTTCTACATGGACGAATGCAAGGCCATGGGGCTCAGTGTCAAAGGACCTGACATCAACGAATCGTACGCAACATTCAGTGTAACCGGCAACGACGTTATCCGCTTCGGACTGTCGGCTATCAAGGGCGTCGGAAACGACGTTGTGCGCAACATCGTCGAGACCCGCGAAAAAGGCGGCCCATTCAAAGACATCTACGACTTTGTAGAGCGCGTGCCAGCCGGCACACTCAACCGCCGTGTATTCGATAACCTTGTGATAGCCGGCGCATTCGACTGCTTCGAGGGCATAAAACGCGAAGACCTCGTTGCCGAAGCCGGCAAACGCGGCGAGACCGCAGCCGAACTGCTACTTCGCTACGGCGCGCAGCGCCAGAGCGAAGAAAAAATGCAGGCCTCCTCGCTCTTCAGTTTCGACGATGACGATTTCAAGGCGCAGACACGCCCTGCGATACCGAGTTCTCCTTCGTGGGATAATCTCACCCGCCTTAACAAAGAGCGCGAACTCGTGGGAATGTATCTGTCGGCTCATCCGCTCGACCCATACTGGCTCGACGTAAACTACGGCGTGCCATACACCGCCGTCGAGAAAAATGAAATCAGCCAGCCGACACCAACTCCTGTATCATTTGCCGGCATGGTGACAGCCCTCGAGGAAAAACAGACTTTCAACGGAGGCAGCATGCTGATTGTGAAAGTAGAGGACTTCTCAGGGGTCACAGACTTCACCATGTTTGAAAAACAGCGTGCCGAGTTCGGACATCTGTGCACGCCCGGCTCTGCGATATATGTGAGCGGAACATTCCGGTCCGTCCGCAACAAGACCACCGGTGCCACAAACTTACGCTTCGGCGTAGACAAAGTGCTCCCGCTCGACGGTCTTCACGGCAAACTTGTGACCGGCATGGAAATATCAAGCACCACAGGGCAGTTAAGACAACTCGACGAACTCCTGCAGGACATCGGACAAAACGAAGACCCAGATGCAGTACCGCTTACCCTTACGATTTTCGACCCAGAAATCGGGCGTAAACTCCATTTCAGCTCGGGCTTGCGGATTAAACCCGACAAAACACTTATCGATACTCTCTCAAGCCTTGAATTCGAATTCAAACTTGAGCGTAAAAACTTGAATTAACATAAGATTATAAACACTATAAAATATCAATTATCATGAGCATGACATTCACCGACGAAAACATACACGAAATCATCGCCACCGGTCAGCCGGTTGTAGTAGACTTCTGGGCAACATGGTGCGGCCCCTGCAAGGCTCTTGCTCCCACAATCGACGCTCTCGCTGAAGAATACGAAGGTCGTGTAGCCATCGGCAAATACAACACCGAAGACAACAACGAATTCTGCACCGAAAACCGCGTAATGGGCATTCCCCTGCTTCTTTTCTTCAAAGACGGCAAAAAAGCGCCCTTCCGTCTGTCGGGCGCTGTAAAGGCCGAAGCCATACGCGAAAAAATCGAAGAACTTCTTAAAATGTGAAAACGGTATATTCACCGGAAGAAATAGAACGGATTCTCGAGGCCACCATCGGACCGGCCCGCGAGCCCGAAGACCTCGACGCCGACCAGAAACGTGAGCGCCGCCGAAGGCGCTCGCATTTCATCGGCCTCGTCGGCGAGCAATCGGCGGCAGAAGTCCTCGGAGTCCACGGCGAACGCACCGGCGAAATAATGATTTTCGCCGGCGATGACTTGTGCGGAGCCTACGCCCTGGCTACCGCAAGCGCCATATACGAGTCCGGACGCCGCGCTAAAGTATGCCTCTTCAATATAGGAGGCAACATGCTGAGCGATGACTGCCGGACCGAACGCGACCGCTTTGTGCAGACCGCCGGTGCCGAATGGCTCAACGAGGTAACCGACCCCGGAGCCAGTTTTACCATGCCCGAACTCGATTCAGGCATGACCGTTGTCGACGGCCTCTTCGGCATTGACTATCAGAAGCCGTTGCGGGGTGGGTATCAAGCCGTTGCCCGCTACATCAACGAGAGCCCTTCGACTCCGAAAGTGGTTTCGCTCGATATTCCGTCGGGCATGAACCTCAACCTTTCGGTCGGCATGGTGAACCGGAATATAATACATGCCGACCTCACTCTTGCCATCGTAGGGCCAACCCTGGCATTCTTTATGCCGGAAAACGCCCAGCTCATCGGCCGCTGGAAAACGCTCAGGCTACCCCTCGATAAAAGTGGAATAAAACACCCCCGGTGCCGCATTGTCGACGCGAAAGCCATACGCGCCGTCCTCCCCTCGCGCGACCCATTCGCCGACAAGAACGACCTTGGCAGCGCGCTGATATTTGCCGGCTCATACGGTATGCTCGGCGCCGCAGTGCTTGCCACACGCGCCGCCACACGCTCGGGCTGCGGCAAAGTGATATGCCACGGCCCCCGTTGCGGATTCTACGTACTGCAGAGCTCCGTTCCTGCCGCTATGTTCGAGACCGATGGCGCCGATTTCGACATACAGCGCTTCGAAAGCCAGCATGAAGCCGACGCTATTGCCGTAGGCCCCGGCCTTGGTCATTCCGATGCCACCGTACATGGCCTCGAACGGCTCCTCAAAACGTGCCAGCCACAAGGCCGCAGTGTAATCATCGACGCCGATGCCCTCAACTGCATGGCGCGCCGTCCGAGCATGCTCGACTTCCTGGCTCCCGGTTCGATACTCACACCTCACGCCCGCGAATTCGACCGTCTTTTCGGGCCCCAGAGCAGCCACTCCACCCGATTGCTCAAAGCCATGGAAATGGCCGCCAGATATAAGATTATCATAGTGCTCAAAGGCCATTACACCTTCACGGTGTGGCCCGACGGCGAAGTCCTTGTAAACGCTTCGGGCACAGACGCCCTTGCCACCGCCGGAAGCGGCGACGTGCTCACCGGCCTTATCACCGGCCTGGTGGCACAGCACCTCGCGCCTGAAATCGCAGCCGTGGCCGGAGTATACCTCCACGGTATAGCCGGCAAACTGTCGGCCGCACGCAACGGCGTGCGCGGAACCACCGCCGAAGACATTGCCGACAACGTAGGTCTCGCCATCGAAAGTATCTGCAATCCACCAACCAAATGACATATCAATGAAAAGAAATATAATGCTGATTGCGGCGGCCGCCCTACTGGCTCTCCCCTGCTCCGCCCAGACAAGCCAGAAGCTGACTGCTGGCAAGGCCAACGAATACGGCCTTGTCTACACCCTGCCCGCCACTGCCCTCGACATCTATCTCGAAGCAGAAATTTCAGAGGAGCATCCCGGCGAATTTCACAACTATGCCCGCCGACACCTTGGCATAGGCGATGCCGTAACCGCCGACAGCCGCAAGGCAGAACTGAAATCGGTGACAATAATCCCCCGAGGAGTATCAAACCCCGACAGCCGCTGGCTCGCCCAGTTCAAAGCCGGTTCAACGCCCTATATGCTTCTTACGGCCGACAATCTTCCCCTCTCGGTCAATACCGAAGACGTCATCGATGTTCAAGCGCCCGCAATCCCAGCGCCAAAGGACGCCGCGCCGACCCCGCTGGAGACACCCGCGGCCGCTCAGGCTGTGACAGCCGAAATGGCCCGCAGCTCCTCGACCTCAAAGCGCGCCGAACTCGCCGCACAGCGCATATTCGAACTGCGCGAAACCCGCTCCGACATTCTCTCCGGACAGGCCGACAACCCTCCGGCCGACGGGCAGGCAATGCAGCTTGTGCTCGACAATCTGTCGGCTCAGGAAGCCGCTCTCACAGCAATGTTCGCAGGCACCCGAAGCACCCGAACCGAAGTCGAGCGCATAAGCATACGCCCCGACAGCACCGGGCTGGCCGAGACCGTTCTTGCACGTATTTCGGCCGTTGACGGCATAGTCGACTCCGAAAACCTTGCCGGCGCTCCTGTAACTGTCGCCGTTAAAATCATAGAACAGGGCGTACTGCCCGTAACTGAAACCGGGGCCACCAAAACATTCCCCAAAGGAGGCCTCGCCTACAACATTCCCGGACGCGCGCTCGTGACAGTGAGCTACGGCGGCAACAAAATAGCAGAAGAGGAAGTAGCCCTCGCTCAGGCAGGCGTTGTCTTCGGGCTCGACCCCAAACTCTTCACAGATAAAAAAGCGCCATCCAAAGCACTCTTCGACCCGACAACCGGCGCTCTCGTAGAAATAGGGCCCGCCAACTGATGCCCGACGACGACAGCCGCAGACTATCGCCCGAAGAAATCGAGCAACTGCTCGCCGAGGCCGACCGCCTCTGCGAACTCGGGCTCTACGACGCCGCCTTCGCTCTCGACCTGAGAGCGGCAGAAGGCGGCGACGCCCGTGCCCGGACACACCTCGGCTGGTACTACGAAAACGGTCTCGGCACCACCCGCGATACCGACAAAGCATTCTATTGGTATTCTCTTGCGGCTGGCCAAGACTATGCAGAGGCCCAATACATTCTCACACAATTTTACGATCACGACAGCGACGAATACCGCCGTCTTCTCCGTGCTGCGGCAATAAACGGCTCTCCCGCCGCGATGACGGATTATGGCCTCGGTCTGTCTGGCTCCAATCCATCTGAAGCCTTTGTATGGTTTCTGCGGGCTGCCGACCACGAATACGCCCAAGCCGATTTCTGCCTTGCTCTCGCTTTCGATAAAGGTTCCGGCACTCCAAAAGACCCGAAAGCAGCATTTATACACTTCAAAAAAGCATATGACAACGGATATGCCCCGGCAGCAGTAGACCTAGCCCTGCACTACGAGCGTGGAGCCGGCACCAGTGCAGACGAGGCAGAAGCTGTGCGGATAATGAGTCTCGCGGCAGAAAAAGGAGACAGCACAGCGCAGTTTCACCTTGGCCGCATGATAGAAAACGGCATTGGAGGCCTCGACGCAGACCTGCCGGAGGCACTCGCCTGGTATCGTAGAAGCGCCGATAACGGCAACAGCACTGCCATGACCGCACTTGCCTCCAAACTCATAGACGGCATCGACATCGAAGCGAATATTCCAGCCGGAATCGCACTACTCGAAGAAGCGGTGGAAGCCGGAGGCACAGATGCCATGATAAAACTCGGCGAATGCTTCGAAAACGGCACCGGGGTGAACATAAACCCTAAAAAAGCCCTTACACTATATGGCATGGCGGCCGAAAAAGGCAATCCTGCTGCTTTCGCCTACGTAGGCGCTTGCTTCGAATACGGCATTGCAGTAAGCAAAGACCTCCGCAGAGCCGCAGCTATGTATCGTCGCGGAGCCGAACTGAACGACCCAAGCGCCCTCTACCGCCTCGCACTGCTCTACGAGCGTGGAGCAGGCATGCGCGACGACGAGAAAGAAGCATTCCGCCTCATGAGCCGTGCAGCCGAACTCGGAAACGAAGAAGCAATATTCAGCCTTGCCGGCTACTACGAAGACGGCGTAGGCACCCGGATTGATTCCCGCAAAGCGTTCGCGCTCTACGAACAGGCCGTAGACCTCGGCAAGCCCGAAGCCTACGCATACCTCGGATACTACTATGAAAACGGCATCGTCGCGCCAAAAGACCTTAATATGGCAATCGAGCTATACCGTGCCGGACTTGAAAACGAAGACCCCTACGCCGCCCGCCGTCTCGGCGACATGCTTCTGCATGGCCGCGGCATCGAACAGGACACCGACGAAGGCCTACATCTGCTCCACATTGCCGCCGACGACGGCGACGACGTAGCCATGCTAATTCTCGGCGACATATATTACCGCGGCCGGCACCTTCCAGCCGACCGTACCGAAGCAAAAAAATGGTACCGCCTGGCCGCAGACGCCGGCAACGAAGATGCCGAAGAACGCCTCGAAGAATTGTACTGAGGAGGTCTGGAGGGAAACGGTAATTTCCAAGATTTCCGCCTCTACAGACCCGACGGAGCAGACGTTAACCAAATTCACGATTTTTGCAGCAACAATCTTTGCAAGTCATTACATTAGTGATATTTACAAATATCTATTTCACGATTTATTTATGCCTTTTTCTTGAAAAGTAGAGGGAAAAGTCATAAATTTGCTATCTCGGTTTACAGAATTTCCACATGAAAAAACTCGCTTTTGCATTTATCGTTTTTGCTGTTTTGGCGTCCGCATGCAGTCCTTCCAAAAAAGACATCGCACTGCTTGGGCAAATCGAAACTCTGGCTGTAGAGAATCCCGATTCAGCCCTCGTTCTACTCGACAGCCTGCCATACTCAGCATTGCAAAACCGCGAATTCCGTTCGCGGGTGACAATCGCCGAGGCCGAAGCGATGTATCAGAATTCCGAAATCATGGGCAAAGATTCCCTCCTTGCCGATGCCCTCGATTTCTACCGTCTGCGCGAGAAAGACCCTCGCCGATACCGCGCATACTTCTTAAGCGGATACCAGCACTACCTCAAAAAAGAATACGGCGAAGCCATAATCGATTACCTCAACGCCGAGCACACCGCAGCCCTCACCACCGATACCGTCGCCCTCGGCCTAGTCTACCGAGCAATGGGCGACACATTTGAGAAAATGGAAGATTACACAAGTGCACTCGATTTCTTCAAGAAATCCTACGATATGTTCAAAGCAGGCAAAATAGAAAGATACTTTAACTTCTCAAAGATTAATCTTGCAAACGCCTATTATAATGCTTTTTACAACGATGAATGCATCAATCTTCTGACTGATTCTCTACTTCTACAATACAATGACTTCAAGAGAGTACAAGCGGACATACTATTTCTAAAAGGTCAAGCATTTGGCGCTAAACAAGATTTAGATTCTGCTATTCATTACTATAATATCCTTAAACAAAATTATTCTGAATTTCTAACGAGTAAGCATTGGCGTAATTTTGGGATAATCTCTTATAATCTTGGTAAAGTATCAGAAGCGTCAATATACAATGACAGTCTTTTGAATATAGACCCAAGTGATAATTGGCTAGAACATCTCATTGCTTATAACAATGGCAACTATAAACAATCATATGAAATCCTTAAAGAAGAATTCGCTGAATCTAATGAATATTTTAGAAACATAACAAAGAATGATATGCGAAATATTCTTCTTTCATATTACCTTCTTCAAACAAATACCATATCTATAGAAAACAAAAACCTTAAGTATAAAACAATAGCAACGATTACTTTTATTTCCTTTATACTGATTATAGTCATTATAATGTTCATGACATATAGGTTTAAGCAATCTAAAATAATGAATACCAACATGGGTATTATTAATGACCTTACCGAATGTTTGAAAAAAAAGAACGAGGAGTTAAAGCATTCTGAATCGAAGAAGCACAATAAAGTAATCTTAAGTTTACCATCTACATTTAATGCATTAGATGTTTTATGCTTTAATTACTACACACATGACAACTCTCCATCTTTTCAAAAAAGAATTTACAAAGAAACAATGGAGATAATCCGAAAACTCCAGACCGGAGGCTCTGAAATTAATGAGCTAACCTCTTTTATCGATGATAAAACAGATGGTCTTTACACCAGATTTTGCAATGAGAATCCAAACATGAACGAACTCGAGAAAAGGTTATTTATCTTTATAGTCCTAGGCTTTTCATCAACTACTATAAGTGTGTTAATGGGAATAAACATAAATCAAGTTTACGCTAAAAAGACATACTTGAAAACAATGATTCGGTAAAATTTGAGGTTGTTCATCCTAGGCTAAGCCGCTAACTGAG
>CAJTOB010000070.1 GCA_910578035.1 uncultured Muribaculaceae bacterium | reverse complement strand
CATCTCGTACTTTTTGCCCTGTGATTTCACATATGTTATTAAACAACCTCTTAATACTGAAAAAATACTAAAAATATTTATTATATGATATATTGAGTTGAAATGCGCCAGCCCTGATTAGCTGTGGTTCTCTAATTGTCATTTGGCGAGCAGAATTTCGCGCATAGATGCATGTATGTGAGGATTCGATGCGAGGATAGAGTGGTTTCTACCTTTTCGGATAGATTCGACAATGGCGCCTGCCTCCGTGGCGATAAGCCTGCCTGCCGATATATCCCAGATATTGAGATTAAGTTCCCAGTATGCATCAAAGAATCCGGCCGCCGTATAGCATAAGTCCATAGCCGCCGACCCCATGCGGCGGATACCGCGTACACGTAATGCCATTTTGCATATCTCCGAAAGGTTGTTGTCTGAGTTTTCATTGCGGTCATACGGCATTCCTGTAGCGACAACGGCTTTCGACAGACGGGCATTATCCGAGCATCTGATTGCTTTGCCGTTTAGCCATGCTCCTGCTCCCTTGATGGCGTAGAAACATTCTCCGAGGTATGGGGCGAACACAAGACCAAGCACTGTTTCCTGCTTGTGCTCCAGGCCGATTGAAACGCAGAATGGCGGCAGGCCGTTGGCGAAGTTCGTTGTTCCGTCCAATGGATCGATAATCCAGCGCCATTCTCTATCCTCATGGTCTGAGCCGGACTCTTCGGAGATAATGCCATGCAGTGGGAAGTGCTGATGAATATAATCGAGAATGGAGGCTTCAGATTCCTTGTCGGCAATCGTCACGACATCGCTATCGTTGAGTTTGGTGGATTGCCGAAGCCCTGATTTGCGGAAATATGTCATCTGAATATTTCCGGCATTTTCAGCCATTATGAAAGCCGCCGCCAGAAAGTGTCGGTATTCAAGTGCATTATCGGGGAGAAAAGTGCTTAAATTCATATTGGTTATAAAGATAGTTAGGCAAACGCAATATTATATATAATTTTTATGGGGGTAGGAGAAAACAGACTATGAGATGCAATATAGAGGTATAACGAATCGTTGTATCGGTAAATTATATATGTCCGTTCACATTATGAAAAAATATTTGTTGTTGATTTGTCTGGCACTCATAGCAACATCGTCATGCACTGAGAATGAGGAAGAACCCGGTTCGATTCCGACTGCAAGCATTTCTAATACAATTCCGGTATTATATATAGAGACACACGGTAATCAGCCCGTAACGTCGAAGACCGAATATATCGATGCGCTTTATTGGCTCGACCCGCTCGACAACGAGGATATAGCGCCTCTCGGCTCTGAGGAGGAGCCTCTGCCTATGCAGATAAGGGGTCGGGGGCACTCCTCATGGAAAAGTCCGAAGAAACCATATAAACTCAAACTCGGGAAGAAGACCGCGGTTATGGGTATGCCGCCCAATAAACACTGGGCCTTGCTCAAACCGTCGGAAAATACTGTGGCCGGTCTGGGGCTCGGAAAGTTGATGGATATGGCGTGGACGCCCGATTTTAGGCCGGTCGAGGTGATGCTCAACGGTGACTATATAGGTCTGTATTTTCTTACTGAAACTATACGCATCAGTGAGAATCGGGTCGATATTTACGAACAAAAGGACGGCGAGACTAATCCGTCTCTTATAAAGGGCGGCTGGCTTGTAGAGGTAGATAATTATAAAGACGAATGCCAGATTGTGATTCCTGAAAACAATCGATGGAATCTTACCATAAAGTATCATTCGCCTGAAAATCTTTCAGACGCTCAACTCCGTTGGCTGACAGATGAGTTCAAGGCTCTTAATTCTGCTATTTACTCTGCCGACAAGACTTCTGTGGCATGGCAGGAGTATCTTGATGCCGAAAGTATTGCCCGTTTTTTTATCCTTCAGGAGGTGATGGACAACCCCGATGGTTTCCATGGCAGCTTCTATCTACATAAGGATTTGGGCGACAATGCGCGGTGGATAGCCGGTCCGGTCTGGGATTTGGTGTGCTATAACAGGGCGAAAACCGATTATACCTTCAGAATGAAAGCGCATTATGGCTTTATCCCTCATTGGATTGGCGAACTTATTCGCTATGAGACCTTCTGCTCGCACGTGAAGGCTGCATGGGAGTCGGTTTATCCCGGAGAACTTAGCCTGATATACGACAGAATAGATGACATAGTGCTGCCTCTCGGGGAAGCTTGGAAAAACGATTGCGTCCGATGGGGCGAAGCCCCCTCTCAGACCGCCAGTGTTAGAGCCGAAAGAATCAAGACAGCTCTGAAGCGGAATATGGAGTGGTTCGACGCTCATTTGCCCGAATGCGAATAGCCCGGGCCGGGCGTCGTATCGGCGCGTCGGGCCCGGGCTTTGTCCGGTTTGTGTGTCGTTTGTCAGAAAGATGTTATATTTTTTGTCTCTCCCGGAGCAAGGGTTATGGGCATGTCTTTGCCGTTTGCACTGATGGTAGTGTTGCCGCCCTTCGGCGCATAGATTTTGGCGGCGCATACTTTGCCGTCTTTCCATTCGAATGATATTTCCATGCCGGTTCGTGTGCGTATGCCGCTGATTTTGCCGGTAGGCCATTGTGCGGGTAGTGCGGGCAGCAGAATGATACAATCGGGTGTTGACTGTACCAGCATTTCGGTGATTCCGGCGCTGCCGCCAAAGTTCCCGTCTATCTGGAATGGCGAATGGGCGTCGAGCAGGTTCGGGTATGTGCCTCCTCCGCGTCGGCGGTCGGGACCTTTGTATTTATCGGGCGATACATAGCGCAGCAGGCGGCGCAGCATGGCATAGGCACCTTCGCTGTCGGCAAGACGGGCAAGAAGATTGATGCGCCATCCTGCGCTCCAGCCAGTGGTTTCTTTTCCTTTTATCTCGAGTGTTTTGGCTGCAGCTTTAGCAATAGAGGGAGTGTATTTAGTCGATACGAGGTGCCCCGGATATAAGCCGAAAAGATGCGACTGGTGGCGATGTTGCGGATCGCGGTCGGGGAAATTGTGCGACCATTCTTTGAGACTTCCGTCGTGATTGATGGCATATGGCTGAAGACGGGGCAGAACTGAGTCGATTTCTGCGATAAGCTCATCATCGACGCCAAGTGTGGCGGCGGCATCGCGCGTGTCAACAAGGCATTCGCGTATGATTGCTATATCGGCCGTTGTGCCTATACTTGTATCGCAGGGCCGGTTGCCGCCTGCCAGAAAGTCGTTTTCAGGCGATGTCGACGGCCATGTGGTGAGGACGCCGCCGCGTTCGACGAGCCAGCCCAGAGCGAACTCTGCCGCGCCTTTAAGAGCTGGATAACGACGGGCGAGTGCTTTGCCGTCGCGGGAGAAGAGATAGTTTTCCCATATGTGTGTGGCAAGCCATGCACCGCCCATATTCCAGTTAGCCCATTGGGGCTTGTCGTTACCGAGTCCTATAGGATTTGTCATGGCCCAGATGTCGGTATTGTGCCCCAGACACCAACCGCGGTCTACCGCCCAATGGTTGTGTGCGGTCACTGCTCCGCTTACAGTCAGATTATCGATATAGTCGAGCAGGGTGGAGTGCAGTTCCGGAAGATTGCCTGTTTCGGCTCCCCAGTAATTTTCCTCAAGGTTTATGTTTGTTGTATAATTGCTGCTCCATGGCGGTGTGAGGCTTTCGTTCCATAGCCCCTGGAGATTTGCCGGCACCCCGGGTGTGCGCGAGCATGCTATTAGAAGATAGCGGCCGTATTGGTAGTATAGTTCCTCCAGATCAGGATTTATCTGGGTTGAATCGGTGTAGAGAAGGAGCTGACGGTCTGTGCTTAGAGCACTTATTTCGGGGGCTGTAGTACCAAGGTCTATACTTACGCGGTCAAAAAGAGCCTTGTGGTCTGCTTGGGCGTCGCGAACCAGCGCGCTGTAGCCTTTTTCGGAGGCCTTGTCGATGCGGCGGCGCACGAGGGTCTGATAGTCGCGGCCTTCTTTCACCGGGTCGCGGTCGAAGCCGTTGAAACTCGATACGTTGCTTACGATCAGTGTCGCTTCTTTACAATTGTCGATGATGAGACTATCTGCAGAAGCTGTTACGGACCCTTCAGGTGCGGCAACTTTCAGAATGGTTCTGAAATGAATGCCACGCTCATTGTCATATTGGAATCCTCCGTCCTTTACAGCATAGCCGGGATACGACATATAAGCGCAGTGGCCGTCCATGGCTATTTCGCTTCCTTTAGCCGATACTTCTACCGGCAGCAGAGAGTTAAGTTTTACAGATGCAGAAATGCCGTTAGGGTCGGCAATATGGATTACTATCACCGAGTCGGGAGCCGATGCAAAAACCGTCTGAGTGCGCGAGCCATTGCCTGTAGTCGCTATCGCCGATGAAATATCGAGATTGCGCTGATATTTTTCTGACAGTCTTTCATTATTATATCTTATTAATACATTGCCCAGAGGCTGATAGTTCTGACAGTAATGCCCCTGAAGAAAGTGCTGCAGCGAATCTGCCCCGGCGTAGTCGCCTCTGTCGAGCGCCTCGCGGATTGCAGCTATTTTCTGGTCGGCGCCATCGGTTTTTTCATTTTTTTCCGGCTCTCCGGTCCAGAGAGTAATATCGTTCAGCGATATCCGTTCGAGGCCTGTGCGTCCGTAAATCAAGGCGCCGAGGTTTCCGTTTCCGACAGGAAGAGCTTCTTCAAAAAAATCGGCCGGACGATTATATTTCAATACATAATTGTCGGCAAAAGCCGGTGGCGCTAAAAGCGCAAAAGCGCACATGGCAAGCCATGCACGCTTTTGTGAGATTGGTTTCAGGTTCATTATAATATAGGTATATATTATTTCGCGTATAGAAGATAGGACGCAAGGGGAGCGGCCTGTCCTTCTATGGTGCCGTTTTTCACTTTGAAGACGGCATTGTGTACGGCATCGGTATATTCGCCGTCGGGGAGGGTGGTTGCCATCTTGATTTTGGCCTTTTTATTTCCAAAATTTACCAGAGCCACCCCTTTGCCGTCGCGGTCTATCTGCGCGACATTCGTTTTGGTATCGATGCTCACCTTTTCGCCATAAGGAGCCATGGCGTGACGGAATTTATTGACAGCAACCACTTCGGGGCTGAAAAATTCGTCGTTGCCACGGTTGCCGATGCGGTTGGTGCCCCAGTAGTTCTCGCGAGTGCTGCCTTCCGGGCGGCTGAAGAACAGCGGCCTACCGCCTTCTCGGGCTGTGAGGAATGTCCATGCGGCGCGAATCTGGTCATCGGAAAGGCCGGCCGATTCGTGCTGATTGCAGTATGTATCGTGGCTTTCCACCCAAGTGACAATACGGTCGCCTCCGGCAGGGTTACGCCAGTCGACGAGGCCGCCTTCAACGTTCCCAAGTCCTTTTTCGAGGGCTTCGCGGAGGGCGTGTCCGTAGTTGCTGGCCGTAACGTCTACATATTCGGCATATTCGGCCTCTTTTACGTTTTTGTCCTGAAGAACTTCGCCGTATATATATAGACTGTCGGGCATGAGGAGAGAAAGACCTTTGACGCCTTCGCGGCCGGTTGCGATATCCCAGAAATTATTTCGCTCGGCTTTCGGGTCGCAAGGGTCGGAGGGCAGTCCGATATGTTTGGCTGTGTCGTAGCGGAATCCTCTTGCACCGAGGTTTATGAGGTCGTTGACGTATTGAAGATAGTAGTACTGGAAATCGGGGTTTTCAGTATTGACATCAGGGAGGCCGCCCATTTCGCCGGTGGTGCATTCGAGGCGGTCATTCCATTGGGTGATGGGCTTGAAGCCATTGGCGTGGAAAAGGTTGGCGTGTCCGCCTACAGCGGCATCGAGAGAGGGTAGTACGGCTTTATGGTCTACGGCCGTATGGTTGGGGAGTACATCTACGAGCACGCGGACACCATATTTGTATGCGCTGTCGCACATGGCCTTGAAATCGTCGCGGTCGCCGAGCATATAGTTGCCGATTTGCCAGTCGGTAGGCTGATAGTAGTAGTACCATTTGCCTTTCACGCTGTCGCCCGGCTGTGAGTAGAGGGCCATTCCTCCATCCTCGCCCACAAAGCAGCGCTGCACGGGCGATGTCTGCACATAGTCGTAGCCTGCGTCGGCGATACGTTTCATATTGTTTGCGATAGTGTCGAGGCTCCACGACCATGCGTGGAGAATGACTTCGCCTTTGTTGTGAGCCGGGCGTGCGGCATTGACGGCAGCCGGAGCGAGAGCCGAAGCGCCGAGAAGAAGAAAAATCGGTAGTTTGGTCATGGTTGCAGTAAGTATGAATTATTGTTTTGTAATGTAAAGTTAGCCAAAATTTTGCAATGGTGCAAATTAGTGGACACAATTCTGTCATTGTAAAAAAAATGATGAAAAATGAGTTCTATGTTTTGGATTAATATTGAAAAAGCAGTAAATTTGCGGCGTATTTCTAAGGCAATGGAACACGTCTGCTTCAGTAGTGCTATGGGGTTTGACAGTAAAACCTCTAAAGCGGCAAAACCTCATCGCAAGATGACTGGTTTCGAGCCGAAATCTAATTATCTGCGTATCTTGTCTGTGTACCTTGCCCTCCCTGCCGCCCGATTGAGCCTGCCGCCCGACCGGGTTTTTTATTTTGATTCAAAATATTTCGTACAATAACTGATATATGTCTACCTCACTTCGATTCAAAATGGTGGAAGAAGCCTTCGACCGCAAGGCCGTGGCAGTAGAAACACCCGATGCACGCCCCGAGGCGTACTATGGCGAGCTTGTGTTCAACCGGAAAAAGATGTTCGAATATCTCCCTGCCGATGTCTACAGCGCTCTGATAGATGCCATTGAGAATAAGAAACCGATAGGGCGCGAACTTGCCGACAGTATCGCCGACGGTATGCGCCGATGGGCCATCGACAATGGTGCCCGTCACTATTCGCACTGGTTCCATCCTCTGACCGACGGAACGGCCGAGAAGCACGATGCTTTTATAGAGCATAACGGCAAGGGCGGAGTAGTAGAGGAATTTTCGGGCAAACTTCTTGTGCAGCAGGAGCCTGATGCGTCCAGTTTCCCCAACGGCGGTATACGCAATACTTTCGAGGCTCGCGGATATTCGGCATGGGATATTTCCTCGCCGGCGTTTATACTCGACAAAACCCTCTGTATTCCTACAATCTTCATTTCATATACGGGCGAGAGTCTCGACTACAAGACGCCCCTTCTGCGCGCACTCAACAGTGTCGATAAGGCCGCTACGGCCGTAGCCCGCTATTTCGACCCCGAGGTGAAACATGTTGTGTCCTATCTGGGCTGGGAGCAGGAGTATTTTCTTGTCGACGAGAGCCTCTACAGCGCACGCCCCGACCTGATGCTTACGGGCCGGACCCTCATGGGGCATGAAAGCGCCAAGAACCAGCAGTTGGAAGACCATTATTTCGGTGCGATACCGTCGCGCGTCGAGGCATTCATGCTCGATCTCGAACTGCGTTGCCATAGACTTGGTATTCCCCTGAAAACACGCCATAACGAGGTTGCACCCAATCAGTTTGAGTGTGCGCCAATCTATGAGGAGACCAATCTTGCCAATGACCACAATCTCCTTCTGATGTCGGTAATGTCAGAGGTGGCCAGAAAACATAATTTCCGTGTTTTGCTTCACGAAAAGCCGTTTGCAGGGGTAAACGGCTCCGGCAAGCACAATAACTGGAGTCTCGGTACCGACCGTGGTGCCCAGTTGTTCGCTCCCGGAAAGACACCTCGCGATAATTTCCAATTCATTACCTTTGTAGTCAATGTGATGGCGGCAGTGCACAAGCATAATGCCCTTCTCAAGGCTTCGATTATGTCGGCAACCAATGCGCACCGCCTCGGCGCCAATGAAGCTCCTCCGGCCATCATTTCTATCTTTACCGGCAGCCAGCTTTCACAGGCTCTCGATGCTATTCTTGCCAGCGACAGCGCTGATTTCTCGGTACTCAAAGGCAAAGCAGGCTATTCTATAGGCTTGTCGCAGATTCCTGAAATTCTGATAGATAATACAGACCGTAACCGTACGTCTCCGTTCGCCTTTACGGGCAACCGCTTCGAATTCCGTGCTGTAGGCTCGTCGGCCAACTGCGCTTCGGCCATGATTGCTCTCAATGCAGCCGTTGCCGACCAGCTTGCCGATTTCCATGCCAAGGTGGAAGAGCGCCGTGCCGCTGGCGCCACTCTCGACGATGCCATACTTGCCGAGGTTAAGATTCTTATAGAACAGTCGAAAGCAATCCACTTCGACGGCAACGGCTACAGCGACGAATGGAAAGAGGAAGCTGCACGCCGCGGCCTTGACTGCGAGACTTCGGCCCCGAAAATTTTCGATGCTTACCTGCTGCCCGAATCGGTGGCGATGTTTGGCCGCACAGGCGTTTTCACCGATGTGGAACTCCAGGCTCGCAATGAGGTAAAATGGGAAATGTTTACTAAAAAAATACAGATAGAGGCCCGTGTGCTCGGCGACCTCGCTCTTAACCATATCATACCTGTGGCGACCCGCTATCAGAGCATGCTCATAGAGAATGCCTGCAAACTCAAGGAGCTTTTTGGCGACTCGGCCGCCTCTCTGAGCGAGGGTAATCTCGAAGTTATAGAGAAAATAGCTCGCCATATCTCGAAAATACGTACTGCCGTGCATGCAATGGTAGATGCTCGTAAGAAAGCAAACACTATAATGGACGAGCGTCACAAGGCGATAGCCTATCACGATAATGTCCTGCCGCAGATGGAGCTGATTCGCTATAGTATAGATAAGCTCGAGTTGCTTGTTGACAATGAAATGTGGCCTTTGCCAAAATACCGCGAACTGCTATTTATCCGATAAATGGAAACTCTCAAGCATGAATGCGGAGTGGCGATGATTCGCCTGCGCAAGCCCCTTTCTTTCTATAAGGAGAAATATGGCTCCTTTACCTATGGGCTCGACCGGCTTTATCTTCTTATGGAGAAGCAGCACAATCGCGGGCAGGAAGCCGCCGGTATCGGTGTTGTCAAATTGTCGACACCGCCGGGATATGACTATGTGTTCCGTGAGCGTGCTCTTGGCACTGGTGCTATAGATGAAATATTCGCGACTGTCGGAAGCGCTATCGACAGCAACCTCAACGACAAGGACGCTGCAGATGTTGCCGCTTTCGAGCCTTTTGTGGGCGACATCTATATGGGGCATCTCCGCTACAGCACCACTGGCCGGAGCGGACTTCAGTACACGCACCCATTCCTGCGGCGCAACAACTGGCGGTCGCGTGCGCTCATGCTGTGCGGAAATTTCAATATGACAAATGTCGATGAGATTTTCGATAGTATTGTTGCTACCGGACAACATCCGCGAATTTACAGCGATACCGTGCTCCTTCTGGAGCAGATAGGCCATGCTCTTGACAAGGAGAATCATCGGCTGTACCGTCTTTATCGCGACCAGTACCGCGACCCGGAACTGGCTTCACGCATAGAAGCGGGCATAGACCTTGGGCGGGTGCTGGAGGCCGTCGCACCGTCGTGGGATGGCGGTTACACTATATGTGGCACTACCGGCTCAGGCTCGTCGTTTGTGCTACGCGACCAGCACGGAATCCGTCCGGCATTCTACTATGCCGACGACGAAGTGATTGTCGTGGCGTCGGAGCGGCCGGTGATACAGACTGTGTTCAATGTGCCCGGAGGTGATGTAAAAGAGCTCACCCCCGGAAGCGCTATGCTTATAAACCCGGATGGCGGTTTTGAAATCCGTCAGGTGCTTCAGTCTGAGGCAAACGCAAGGTGCTCGTTCGAACGGATTTACTTTTCGCGTGGAAGTGATGCCGATATTTATCGCGAACGCAAGCGCCTTGGTGCCAATATTGTGGCGCCGCTTTTGGAAATGGTTGGCAATCGTTTCGATTCCACGGTCTTTTCATTTATTCCCAATACTGCCGAAGTGGCGTTTTTGGGAATGGTAGAGGAACTTAACCGTCACCTCGACCACGACCGTCGATCCGAAATAGCACGTCTGGTTAAGAACAGCGCACTTTCAGACAAAGTGCTCGACGAAATACTTGAGCGGAAAGTCCGGGTAGAGAAAATTGCCATCAAGGATATAAAACTACGCACATTTATTGCCGAGGGCAGTTCCCGTAACGACCTTGCCACACACGTATATGATGTGACATATGGCTGTCTGCGTCCGGGCAAGGATACGCTTGTGATTATCGACGACAGTATTGTGCGCGGCACCACTCTACGTCAGTCGATTCTGCGTATTCTCGACCGGCTAAAGCCTGAGCGCATAATTGTGGTGTCGTCATCGCCTCAGGTGCGCTATCCTGATTATTATGGCATAGATATGCCGAGACTCGAGGAGCTGGCCGCATTCCGCGCCATGATATCACTGCTTGAGACAAGCGGACGCAAGGGGCTGATTGCCGAAGCCTGCGCTGAAGCCGAGCGTTGCCTCGCACTTCCGGCCGATATGCAGACCAATGTTGTCAAAAGTCTTTATGAGCCGTTCTCTGATGAAGAGATTTCCGTCCGCATGGCTGAAATGCTCACCCCTCCCGACATACACGCCCGCGTAGACCTCCTTTTCCAGAGTCTCGACGGACTCCATGAGGCTGTGCCCGAATGTCCGGGCGACTGGTACTTCTCCGGTGATTATCCGACTCCCGGAGGAGTCAAAATGGTCAACAAGGCTTTTGTAGAATATTGTCGCCGCCATCACAAAGCATAAAAAAACTATTACTGTCCGCTAAACCATAAAAAGTCGAGTCCAACTTCTTGAAATGTAGAAG
>CAJTOB010000069.1 GCA_910578035.1 uncultured Muribaculaceae bacterium | reverse complement strand
CCATCTCGTACTTTTGGCCCTGTGATTTCACATATGTTATTAAACAACCTCTTAAAAAAAGAGCACGTCAAATACTAAAAATGTTTAAAAAGAGGATTTTAACGCTCCCAAGCCACTTATAATACATATCTTTGTTAAACTTTGGCGCATTAGCGCCGTCTAAATTTCAGACAGAGAACGCGCGCCGGCAATAAGTTAAATTCTTGCCGCTGGCGCACAAAACCAATCTGACAAACGTTATAATTCTATAAAGTTACGAAAATGAAAAAGGTCACCCGAATTTTTTCCATCCTGTTGGCACTGACGTGGTTTGCAGCCTCGTCTCCAGCTGTGTCGGCTCAGGATTACGACGATGATCTGTACTACTCTCCCTCTAAAGCCAAAAAGGAAGAGGCCAAACGCAAAAAAGAAGCGGCCGAACGGCAGAAGCAACTGAACAGCCAATATTCCCGTCAGGCCGATTTTGCCGGCTCGGACGCCTTCGAGGTATCGAGCACACGCCCGTTGACTGTAGACGTTGACACCTACAACCGACGTGGCTCCTACACTCCCGACAACTCCACAGCTCAAGGCGGCGAACTCGGAGGCAACGACTTCGAGAACACTCGCCGTATAGAGCGTTTCCACAACAGCGACATCATCACCGAGACCGGCGATACAGCCCTCATGCAGTATTACTACTCGCAGCCCGAAGCTCAACCCGTCAATATATATGTGGTGAACAATATAGACCCTTGGAGCAACTGGGCTTACCGGCCTTCATGGCGCTGGCGCTTCGGCAGCCCCTACTGGAGCTTCGGCTGGAGATATGACCCCTGGTATGACTGGGCATGGGGCTACGATCCGTTCTGGGGCCCGTCCTGGGGCTGGAACTGGGGTTGGTCGTGGGGCCATCCCTCCTGGGGCTGGGGACCCGGATACTGGGGCCCGGCATGGGGGCCCGGCTATTGGGGGCCTTCTTACAGCGGAAACTGGGGCTACAACCGCCCCGGCGCCAACCGTCCGCATGCCCCCTCATATGGCAACGGAATGGCAGGCAACCGTCCGCACTCGCCCGCTTACGGCAATGTGCGGCCCGGAAGCTCCAATCGCCCCGGAAATATGGGCCGTCCGTCGTATGGGAACAACCAGAACTATCCATCGCATGGAGTGCGCCCCTCGCAAGGCAACGACAATAGCAACTACGCACCGTCAAACAACAGCCGCAGAGGCCGCAACAACAATAACAGCGGCACAAACCGCAAGAACAGCAATTCGTATAACAACAATAACTACAACTCCAACCGCAACAGCCACAACAGCGGAAGTTCATTCTCACGCCCCGGCAACTCCGGGTTCGGAGGAGGCGGATTCGGTGGCGGATTCGGCGGCGGAAGCCGTGGCGGCGGCGGTGGTGGCGGTTCCCGCGGACGCGGCCGCTAAGCCTCCTCGCTCCTCGCCCCTCTCAACTCGCTCCTAAAAACACGTTCCGACTATGAAAAAGACTCTTCTATCATCTCTTGGTCTTGCGCTCCTGCTCCCGGCAGGAGCTGCAGCCCAGAGTGCCGTCGATGCCAATACCATCACCCCTACTCAGCTGCGCGGCACAGCCCGCTTCATATCTATGGGCGGTGCTTTCACTTCGCTCGGAGGCGATATTTCGTCTATGACACAGAACCCCGCCGGCCTCGGTATATACCGTAAAAGCGATGTAGGCCTCACATTCGATGTGAGCATACGAAACTATAAGACCGACACCGACCAGGGCTCATATAAAGAAAACCAGACAAAGGCTTTCTTCGATAACTTCGGCTATGTAGGCGTAATAGGCCTCAACGGCGCCATGAACAGTCTGTCGTGGGGCGTAAGCTACAATCGTCTCAACGCCTTCGACCGCCGCTTCAGAGGCTACAACATGCCTACAGAGACCTCGCTCTCTAACTATATCGCGTCATACACCCAGGGAGTGAACTCGTCGGAAATGCTTTTCGACGATGACAAGAACTACAATCCATTCCTCGACTCAAGCAACGACTGGCTCTCGATTCTGGCCTACAACTCGATGATTATCAACAATACCGGGTCTAACACCGAATATGCCGGTCTCTTCCAGAACGGCACCATCGCCGACGCCTTGTACGACGTCCGCGAAACAGGCCACACCGACGAATACAACATCGACTTCGCCGGAAACTTCAACGACGTTGTCTTCTGGGGTCTTGGTGTCGGAATCATCGACATGGAATATACACGCCAGACCAACTACAGCGAAAGTATGAGTGACGCGTATATTTACTACACCCCAGATAAGGACAAAGATCCTGGTTATATGACCACCGGCAACGCTGGCTTCGGTCTCTACAACATCAAGCGCACCACAGGCACCGGTGCCAACATCAAATTCGGCCTTATCGTGCGTCCCATCGAAGCACTGCGTCTTGGTTTCGCAATCCATACACCGACCTGGCTGCACCTCACAAATCAGGGCTACGGCGAGATAAACGGGCGATTCACTGAAAAGGGCGCTCAGAAACCCTTCGAGACCTCAGAATACACCAACGACTTCAATTATGACTGGCGTCTAAACTCGCCATGGCGCTTCATGATTGGCGCATCGACCGTCATCGGCAGCAAGGCTATCCTCAGCGTCGACTACGAGCGCGTGGCATACTCCGACATGAAGATGAAGTATCAGCAATACGGCACATGGGGCAACAATTTCGTTGAAGACAAACTTGGCAATGAAGACATAAAGTCCTACTACAAAGCCGCAAACATCGTCCGCGTCGGCGCCGAATACCGCATAACGCCCTCGTTCAGCGTACGCGCCGGCTACAACTACCAGACGTCCAACATGCGCGATGCCGCCGCCAACGACCGCACCGAGATATACACCGCAGGCACAGACCCCAGCTACTCCTTCGACAAGGACACCCAGAACATCTGCCTCGGCCTCGGCTACCGCTACAAAGGCTGGTATATCGACCTCGCATACCAGCACACCAACATCAAGAGCACATTCCATGCCTACACCCCGTTCGCAGGTCTGAAGACACCTCAGGCCGACCGCTCCGACTCCTACAACAATATCGTCATCTCCACCGGTATCCGCTTCTAATCCATTCCACATACAACATCACAAAGCGCGCCTGCAGCACTTCGCCCGGGCGCGCTCATTTTATATAAGCGTGGTTCCCTTTTTTTTCGTAATTTTGCGTAAAATTATGGAAATGACCGACCCGCGAAATATATCTATCGAGGAATACGACTATCCTCTGCCCGACGAACGCATTGCCCGTCACCCCCTTGCCGAGCGCGATGCCTGCAAACTGCTGTGCTACAAGCCCGGCCAAGCGCCCGAAGACCATATTTTCTCTGAACTGCCCGCGCTGCTTGAGCCCGGCACCATGCTGATTTACAATAACACGCGCGTTATCAATGCGCGCCTGCGCTTCACCAAAGACACAGGCGCTGCAATTGAAATTTTCTGCCTCGAGCCCGACTGTCCGGCCGACTACGCGCAATCGTTCGCCTCGACGGCGTCCTGCTCGTGGAACTGTCTCATCGGAAACTCGAAAAAGTGGAAAGAAGGCGTGTTGACAATGCCGCTCGAGGTTAAAGGCGTGAAATTCGACCTCCATGCCACCAGAACCAGTGCACCCGGCACCCCGGGCCAGACTGTACGCTTCGACTGGAACGCTCCCGAGGTCTCTTTTTCGGAGATTATTTCGGCTGCAGGTGAAATTCCCATTCCGCCATACCTCAACCGCCGGTCTGAAAGTTCAGACAGCACCGACTATCAGACCGTCTACAGCCATATCGAAGGCTCTGTTGCAGCCCCGACAGCCGGGCTACACTTCACTCCCGCGCTGCTCGGACGTCTCGACGAGGCCGGCATTGAACGCCGAGAGGTGACGCTCCACGTAGGTGCAGGCACATTCCGACCCGTATCGGCCGATAAAATCGGCGACCACGACATGCACAGCGAGTTCATAGCCGTAGACCGCGATTTTATTGCAGACCTTGCAGACGCCATTGATGCCGGACGCCCGATAGCCGCCGTCGGCACCACATCGGTGCGCACCCTCGAAAGCCTATATCACATCGGAGTGCTCATGGCCGAGGGCCGGTGGACCGGCGAACTGCCCCAATGGACGCCCTACGAGCCCGCGAATGGCGACATGGCTGCCTCCGAGGCTCTGCGTGCAGTTGTGGCTTACCTCGACAAAACCGGCGACAGCACCCTGCTGGCTCATACCCGCATAATCATAGCGCCGTCTTACCGCTACCGCATTGTCGGCTCAATGGTGACAAACTTCCATCAGCCGGCATCAACGCTCCTTCTGCTCGTATCGGCATTCATCGGCCCGGAATGGCGGCAGGTCTACGACCACGCCCTCAGCGCCGGTTACCGCTTCCTCAGCTACGGCGATGCCTGCCTCTTTACTCGTTGAGTGGATATAAAACACGAAACGTATATAATCACAAAACGAAACAGTAAACTAACATTATCATAAAATGGTAAATTTCTCTTTGGAGGGTAAGGTAGCCCTCGTCACAGGTGGTGTCTACGGCATCGGATTCGCTATCGCAAAGGCTCTTCACGAAGCAGGCGCAAAAATTGTATATAACTGCAACACACAGGCTTCGATGGACCTCGGAATCGCCAACTACAAAGAAGCAGGCATCGAGGCCAAGGGTTATATGTGCGACGTTACCGACGAAGAAGGCGTACGCGCAATGGTGGCTGACATCGAAAAGAGTGTAGGAACCATCGATATCCTCGTAAACAACGCCGGCATCATCAAGCGCATACCTATGACCGACATGGACGTGGAAGATTTCCGCAAGGTGGTAGACATCGACCTCGTCGCTCCCTTCATCTGCGCCAAGGCCGTTATCCCCGGCATGATTAAGAAAGGTCACGGCAAAATCATCAATATCTGCTCTATGATGAGCGAACTCGGCCGCGAGACCGTATCGGCCTACGCCGCAGCCAAAGGCGGTCTTAAAATGCTCACCCGCAACATCTGCTCTGAGTATGGCGAAGCAAACATTCAGTGCAACGGCATCGGCCCGGGCTATATAGCCACTCCCCAGACTGCCCCTCTGCGCGAACGCCAGCCCGACGGCAGCCGCCATCCCTTCGACCAGTTCATCGTCTCCAAGACTCCCGCCGGCCGCTGGGGCACCCCCGAAGACCTCATGGGCCCAGCAGTCTTCCTAGCCTCATCTGCCTCCGACTTCGTAAACGGCCACATCCTCTACGTCGACGGCGGCATCCTCGCCTACATCGGCAAGCAGCCCTCCTGATTGTAGTGGAGAGGAGCGAGGTACGAGGTACGAAGTTACTGTTTGAGAGTTTTCATCATTCCGGTAATCATTTTTGCGACCTCGGTCATTAATGGCTCCAAACGCTCAAAATCACTTCTCTTGATATAGTCAAGGTCGCAGGCCAATATAAGTTGGCTTGCGACTTCAAGAAGAGAACCATAAGCGATGCTATAGAAATGTAGCTTTTCTTTGGCAAAAAAGCGGCCAGCTCCTTCAGCGATATTAGAACTCACAGAAATAACAGCTCTTTGAATCTGATTGCACAGACCGTATTTTTCCTCAACAGGAAATTCCGAAGTAAGCTCATATATCTCTTTGACCAGAACTCTGGTCTTTTGCCATACGCTTAGTTTCTCAAAGATAAACATAGACTAAATATTAAGGTTGGCAAATATACATAAATTTATTAAATAATAGACGATTGTACATCTTGCGGAAACAATATCACCCTCGTACCCCGCACCTCGTACCTCGCCCCTAACTAAAAAAAATTGGAACAATTTTTTTCATATATCATCAGCCTGGGTGCGGCGGTGATGATGCCTGTCATCTTCACCGTTCTGGGAGTCTGCATAGGCATTAAACTCGGCGATGCACTCAAGGCAGGCCTCAAAGTCGGTGTCGGCTTTGTCGGTCTGTCGATTGTCACTGCGCTGCTGACCTCGGCACTTGGTCCGGCACTCAACGCCGTAGTCGACATCTACGACCTCCAGCTCCACGTTTTCGACATGGGCTGGCCGGCTGCCGCTGCCGTGGCTTACAACACTGCCGTCGGCGCGCTCATAATCCCGGTCTGTTTAGGCGTCAACATTTTGATGCTGATAACCAAAACCACACGCACAGTCAACATCGACCTCTGGAACTACTGGCACTTCGCCTTCATCGGCGCAGTCATCTACTTTGCCTCCGGCTCGCTCGCATGGGGCTTCTTCGGCGCCATCGTATGCTATATCATCACTCTGATACTCGCCGACATGACTGCAAAGAAATTCCAGGGCTACTATAAGGACATGGATGGAATATCCATTCCGCAGCCTTTCTGTGCCGGCTTCGTGCCTTTTGCATGGGCCATCAACAAGGGCCTCGACAAGATTCCCGGTGTCGACAAACTCGAAATCGACGCCGAAGGCATGAAGAAGAAATTCGGTCTCCTCGGAGAGCCCCTCTTCCTTGGCGTAATTGTAGGTGTTGTCATAGGCTGCCTCACATGCACTTCTTTTGCCGAAATCGTCGATAAAATTCCCTACATTCTCGGCCTTGGCATCAAGATGGGCGCCGTGATGGAACTCATACCCCGCGTCACAGTCCTCTTCATTGAGGGTCTCAAACCTATCAGCGACGCCACTCGTAGCCTCATTGCCCGCAAATTCAAGGGTGCCGAGGGCCTCAACATCGGCATGAGCCCCGCCCTTGTCATCGGCAACCCGACCACTCTTGTGGTATCGCTGCTCCTCATCCCCGTGACTCTCCTGCTGGCCGTTGTCCTCCCCGGCAACCAGTTCCTGCCGCTGGCCTCGCTCGCCGGCATGTTCTATGTCTTCCCCCTCGTACTGCCATTCACTAAAGGCAACGTGTTCAAGACCTTCATCATCGGTCTTGTGGTGATGGCCCTTGGCCTCTACCTTGTCACCAACCTCGCTCCCTGGTTCACACTCGCGGCCAAAGACGTCTACGCCGTCACCGGCGACGGCGCAGTCGCTATTCCCGAAGGCTTCGCCGGAGGCAGCCTCGACTTCGCCTCCAGCCCTCTGGCATGGCTGATTTTCCAGTGTGTCCACGGTCTCAAATGGATAGGAACAGCAATACTTGTGCTCGGCACAATGGCTATGATGTGGTGGAACCGCGTCCATATTATCCGCAACCAGCGGGCCATGGTCGCAGCCAAATCTACTGAAATACAATCTAAAGAATGAAAAAGACTATTTTCGCGGCAATAGCTCTCGCCGCAACTCTGGCCGTATCGGCCCAGACCGAATATAAGATTCTGCGCGCTTGCCACCCCGACGACGTGAAGCGCTACGACACCGAGCAGCTCCGCTCGCACTTCATGATGCCCAAGGTGATGGAAGAAAACAAAATCAACCTCACCTACAGCATGTACGACCGCATCATATACGGTGGCGTGGTGCCCGTCGGCAAGACTATCGTCCTCGAGACCATAGACCCGCTCAAGGCCGAATACTTCCTCGAACGCCGCGAACTCGGTGTGATCAACACCGGCGGCGACGGCATAGTGAGCGTAGACGGAAAAGACTATGAGCTCCACTTCAAAGATGCCCTCTATGTAGGACGCGGCAACAAGAACATCACCTTCCGCAGCAAGGACAATGCCAATCCGGCCCGCTTCTACATCAACTCAACCCCCGCCCACAAGGCTTACAAGACCCAGCTCATAACAATCGACGGCCGCAAAGGCTCCATCAAAGCCAACCGCATGCACGCCGGCTCGCTCGAGGAGAGCAACGACCGCTACATCAATCAGCTCATCACAAACAACGTCCTCGAAGAAGGGCCGTGTCAGCTCCAGATGGGTCTCACTGAGCTGATGCCCGGTTCGGTATGGAACACAATGCCTGCACACACCCACGACCGCCGTGTCGAAGCTTATTTCTACTTCAACGTACCCGAGGGCAATGCAATTTGCCACCTCATGGGCGAACCGCAGGAAAACCGTCTCATCTGGCTCCACAACGAGCAGGCCGTGATGGCACCCGAATGGAGCATACATGCCGCAGCCGGAACATCGAACTACATGTTTATCTGGGGCATGGGAGGTGAAAACCTTGACTATGGCGACATGGACAAGGTCACCTACCTCGAAATGAAATAAATAGAAACAGTTAGAAATTAGGAGTTAGAAGTTAACGGACATACGCCCAACTTCCAACTCCTAACTTGTAGCTTGTAACTCATTAATAGATGGACGATTTCAAAGAAGTATCTGAAAACTACACTCTCCCCGAAGCTATCCGCGAAGCCCAGCGCTGCCTGCACTGCAAGGTGCCGCAGTGCAAGAAAGGCTGCCCGATAAGCAACGACATACCCGAGTGGATTGCTGAACTTGCCAAAGGCAACTTCGGCAATGCCCTCAATATAATCCACAACCGCAGCAATCTCCCCGCAGTGTGCGGACGTGTATGCGCCCACGAACGCCAGTGCGAAGGCAACTGCGTACTCGGCAAGAAAGGAGCACATATCAACATCGGCAAACTCGAACGCTTCGTGGCCGATTTCGACACCGACGCAGGCCTATCGCACGAAGCAATACCCGAAAAATCGCGCGGCCGCATTGCCGTAATCGGCAGCGGACCTGCCGGACTCACCATCGCAGGCGACCTCGCCCGCAAAGGATTTGCCGTCGAAATATTCGAAATGGAGCCCGAGGCCGGAGGCGTCCTGCGATTCGGCATACCCGAATACCGACTGCCCAAAGACGTGGTGCGCCACGAAATTGAGAAAATCGAACGCCTCGGCGTCATATTCCACCTCGGCACCACCATCGGCAAGTTCTACACCATCGATAACCTCTTCGAGCGCGGTTTCGACGCCATATTCATGGGCACAGGCACAGGCAAGCCCAAAAAACTCGACATTCCGGGCATAGAGCACTCTGGCGTGCGCCAGGCAATCTGGTTCCTGCGTCGCGTGAGCCTATATCAGAATGGCAACATAGACCGCCGCGAGGTTATTGTAGGCAACGGCGACAAAGTTTTCGTCGTCGGCTGCGGCAATACTGCCATTGATGCGGCCCGAACCGCCATTCGCATGGGCTCCAGCCAGGTTTCTGTGATATATCACCGCTCTATCAACGAAATGAAGGCTCTGCGCTCTGAATACGACGATGCCGTTGCGGAAGGCGTGCGATTCCTATGGAATTCCTCAATCACAGAAATTGAAGGTGCCGAAGCAAACCGCCTGAGCCACATCACAATCGAAACCGACGGCCGACGCTACACCGTACCGGCCGACCGCGTAATTCTCGCCGTCGGAAGCGCCCCGGCATCACGCATCGTATCTACCACCGAAGGCATCGAAGTAGACCGCAATGGCTACGTCATAACACGCGACAACCCCTATGGCATGACAACCCGCAAAGGCGTTTTCGCCGGCGGCGACGTCACCAACCGGCCCGCAACCGTTGTCCATGCCATGCAGGACGCCAAACTCGTCGCCGAAGGCATTGCCCGCTACGTCGACGCCGTCCGGCTGATGAAATCGCTTGAAGAAGAGTAAAACGGTGCATAAAGGCAAGGTGTACAAAGTATAAAGTCGAAAAAAGTTAAGATAATAGCTCTTTCGCCCCTCCTGACTCCCTCCCCCCCCTAAAATCCCAACCTCCTAACCTCCTAACCCCCTAAAACATGAGCAAAATAGTAACACTCGGAGAAATCATGCTCCGTCTCTCGCCCGAAGGCAACAAACGCTTCGTACAAGTCGACAATTTCGACGTAATCTGGGGCGGCGGCGAAGCAAACGTAGCCGTGAGCTGCGCCAACTACGGCCACCACGCATGCTTCGTTTCCAAACTTCCTACACACGAAATCGGCCAGGCTGCCGTCAATGCCCTTCGCCGCTACGGTGTAGACACCTCTGCCATAGCCCGCGGAGGAAACCGCGTAGGCATATACTACTGCGAGACTGGCGCCTCCATGCGCCCTTCAAAGGTCATATATGACCGCGCTGGCAGTGCAATTGCCGAAGCCGACCCCGCTGATTTCGACTTCGACGCAATCATGGAAGGAGCCGACTGGTTCCACTGGAGCGGCATAACCCCCGCTATCTCCGATAAAGCGGCAGAGCTCACGCGCCTCGCCTGCGAAGCGGCAAAACGCCACGGCGTCACTGTGAGCGTAGACCTCAACTTCCGTAAAAAACTCTGGACCAGCGAAAAAGCGCAGTCCATCATGCGCCCCCTCATGAAATATGTCGATGTCTGCATCGGCAACGAAGAAGACGCCGAACTCTGCCTCGGATTTAAGCCCGACAGCGACGTAGAAGGCGGCAATACCGATGCCGAAGGCTACAAAGGCATCTTCGAGGCTATGGCTCGCGAATTCGGCTTCAAATATGTAGTCTCAACCCTGCGCGAATCATTCTCAGCCACTCACAACGGCTGGAAGGCTATGATATACAACGGTAAAGACTTCTACGTGAGTAAACGCTACGACATCAACCCCATCATTGACCGCGTAGGCGGCGGCGACAGCTTCTCAGGCGGCCTTATCCACGGCCTTCTAACCAAGGAAAACCAGGGCGACGCTCTCGAATTTGCAGTTGCAGCATCGTCCCTCAAGCACACAATCAACGGCGACTTCAACCTCGTCACAGCCGCCGAAGTAGAAGCCCTCGCCGGAGGGAACGCCAACGGCCGCGTCCAGCGCTAAAGCAAATTCAGAATTAATAATGTATAATTATCAGCAACACAGCTATTAATTCTTAATTATTAGAGGTTGTTTAAAAACATATGTGAAAACACAGGTTGGTGTATTTTTGCTTAAAT
>CAJTOB010000068.1 GCA_910578035.1 uncultured Muribaculaceae bacterium | reverse complement strand
CCATCTCGTACTTTTTGCCCTCTGATTTCACATATGTTATTAAACAACCTCTTATGAAAAAGATACTGTCTGCTATTCTCATATCTGCCGCGGCAACAGCCGCTTACGCCTCCGAGTCGGTTCAATGGCTGGAGACAAACCACAACTTCGGCGCCTTCGATGAAAATATGGGCCGAGTGTCTACCGTGTTCCGTTTTGTCAACACCGGCACCAAACCCGTCAGCATTGTTGCCGCCAGGGCATCGTGCGGCTGCACCGCTCCCGAATACGACCGCGAACCGGTCGCCCCGGGCGATACCGCCGAAGTAAGGGTAACTTACGACCCCGCCGGGCGTCCGGGCCGCTTCTCCAAGTACGTAGCCGTCGATTTCAGCTACGAAGGCTCGCGACAGAAGCTTACCATCGAGGGCACCGTCGTAGGCAACTCCGCAAGCGTGGCCCAGCAATATCCCGCCGAGTGCACATCTATGCTGCGGCTCTCGCGAGGCGCCGCCATGATGGGCGACGTTGTCAAAGGCCAGCTTAAGACGCTCTTCCTCAAAGCCTATAACGCCAGCCACGACTCTATAAGGCCCTCGGTGTCGAATCTGCCGAAATATGTCAGTGTCACCGTTGCGCCGGAGCGTGTAGCACCCGGCGAGCAATGCTCTTTCATATTCTACTTCCGCTCGGACCGCTGCCCGCTCTACGGCCTCGTGTCGGACACGCTGTATGTATCGCCCGACCACTTGTCGTCTACCATCTGCCCCCTGCCCCTCACGGCCCTTGTCAACGAGGATTTCACAAAACTATCGCCAAAACAGCTCGCCAAGGCCCCTGCGATACGCATCGAGAACCCCTCGGCCGACTTCGACGTTCTTGAGGCCGCGTCGCCCGCAGTAGAGCGCACCGTTGAGATAGCCAACACCGGCAAATCGACCCTCGAGATACGCCGCGTCTACACGGCCACTCCGGGGGTAAGCGTTTCCATAGACCGCACATCGCTCAAACCCGGCAAGAAAGCCACTATAAAAGTCTGCGTGAACCCCGCCGAACTTACCGGCGCACTTCTCAACGCCCGTATATCGGTCATTTCCAACGACCCGACCCAGCCGATTGCCACAATACGCGCCGTCGGGACCATACGCCGCTGAACCAAGCCGCCGCCTTCGGCGTTTTGTAACTGAACATAGTTAGTACTCCCCCTCTAAACACTAATCTCTAACCACTAACCCAACCATGTCCAGTTACACCGATCTTACCAACTCATCGCGCGTAGTAATGATAGAATTCTACGCCACCTGGTGCCCTCACTGCCAGCGCATGATGCCCGTGATAGCCCAGATTCGCGAACTCCTCGGCAGTTCGGCCGAAATCTATCAGCTCGATGTCGACAAGGATACCGAAGCCGCCGAAGCTGAAAACATCACCTCGATGCCTACATTCATAATCTATGCCGACGGCAAACAGGTGTGGCGCCACACCGGCGAGCTCGACGGAAACGTCCTCCTCCAGAAACTGCAGCAATTCATAGGCTGACACACCGATGAAGGCAGCAAGCATTTTCACCGATTTTCTGGCCGAATTAGGGGTGCCCCACACGAGGCAGTATAGCGACGTGTGCTTCGACGACATGACGTTCCGCTCGCTCTTCGGATTCTCCAAACTCCTCGACAGCTACGGAATACCCAACGAAGCCCTCGAACTGCCCAACAAAACCGACGACATCTACAAATTGCCCGTGCCATTTCTGGCACGCACAGCCGACTCTTTCGTGATTGTACACGAAGTGGCAAGCAACTATGTAGTCATCGACGATGGCGCCGGCGACACCTCGCGCTCACTGCCCGTGAACGACTTCATCAGACAATGGACAGGTGTCGTTCTGGTGGCCTACCCGACGCAGGCCTCGACCGAGCCCTCCTATTACCGCCATCACATATTCGAAATGGCGGCACGGGCAAAGCGCTGGGTCCTCGCAGCCGCCGCTGCCTTCATATTCATATATCTGTTTATAGCCAACGGCATATATGCGCATGCCTCGACTATCGGCCTCACCCTCATCTTCGCGGCAGGCCTCTACGTGACATACGAGCTGACCCTGAAGTCGCTCAACATACACTCCGACACCGGCGACACCATCTGCGGCCTCATCGACCGCGCAGGCTGCCACACAGTCCTGTCGACAAAGGCATCATCGTTCTTCGGCCTCTTCGGCTGGAGCGAGGTCGGGCTGGCATACTTTGGAGTAAGCCTCGGTTGCCTCCTTGTATTCCCGCGATATCTGCCTTATTTGGCCCTCATCAACGCATGTTGCTGTCCATTCTCCTTCTGGAGCATATGGTATCAGAAATACCGCGCCAAAGCCTGGTGCACACTCTGTCTGATAACACAGGGCTGTCTGTGGGGCGCCCTCGTCTGCTTCGCCGCAGGCGGCTGGTTCAGCGGAGCATTTCCCCTCTATATCGAATTCTTTGTGCTCTGCGCCACATACGTGGCCGCACTCCTGGCCGTCAACGCCATCAGCCCTCTTTTCGACCATAACATCAAAAACACATCCGAAAAATGAAAAACATACCAAAAGTCTGCATTTCAGGCGCCAGACGCCTCACTCCCATGGAGATGAACAATCTTCAGTTCAAGTCTAACGACGCTCATTCTCCCCTCCCTCAAAAAAAATAACAAAAAAAATTGCCCGCTCATGAACCTTTTTTCATGAGCGGGTGTTTCATATATACAAAGCGAAAATTACTTTTTCCATTGCAAGAAATGTGATAATGATTGGTTTATCTACAACGGCGACACCGGGAGGCGTCGCCGTTGTGGTTTACAGTGCCTTTCGTTTGCCAAAGCCAAATAAAAGCAGTAGATTTGCATTATGAAGAAAAAGACAATCTGGGAAATGGGGCGGCTTACCGTCGAGCAATTTCACAGCGCCGCCAAGATACCCGTGGTGGTGGTGCTCGACAACGTCCGCTCGCTCAACAATATAGGTGCTATTTTCCGCACCTGCGACGCCTTTGCCGTCGCCGCCGTGGTGCCTTGCGGAATCTCGGCCACTCCCCCATCGGCTGAAATCCACAAAACAGCCCTCGGCGCCGAAGAATCGGTCGACTGGCACTACTACCCCACTACCGCAGAAGCCATCGACGCCCTCGCCGCCGACGGATATACCATTGTATGCCTCGAGCAAGTGCACGGCAGCGTGGCCCTCGACCGCTTTGAGCCCTCGCGCGAGGCCAAATACGCCCTTGTGCTCGGCAACGAAGTAGACGGCGTTGACCAGTCCATAGTAGACCGCGCCGACATATGCCTCGAAATCCCTCAGAGCGGCACCAAGCACTCCCTCAACGTATCTGTCTCCGCCGGAGTAGCCCTCTGGCACCTCTACTCCAAATTAATTAATAATTAAGAATTAATAATTTAGAATTGATAATATAGAATTGATAATGCGGATTATCGTGCTCTCGCTTTAATTATTAATTATTAATTCTTAATTTTCAATTCATAATTAATTAGATTATGCCCATATTTCCTGCCCCTCTGAAAAAAGGCGATAAAATAGCCATCTGCTCCCCCGCCGGACGCATTGACCCTAAAAAAGTGGACGGCGCTGTCCGCGAACTCGCCCGCCAGGGCTGGGAACCCGTCGTGATGCCTCATGCCCTCGGCGAATACGGCAGCTACAGCGGCACGCCCGACGAACGATACGCCGACATGGCCGCAGCTTTCAAAGACCCCGAAATACGCGCAATACTCTGCTCACGCGGCGGCTACGGCGTTGTCCATATCCTCGACCGCCTCGCCGAGCTACCTCTTGCCGACGACCCCAAATGGGTAATCGGATTCTCCGACATATCGGCCCTCCATGCCCTTATGGCGACAAAAGGAATAGCGAGCATACACTCCCCCATGGCCGCACAGATTATGAAAGGCACCTCAGACCCATACACGGCCTCGCTCTTCGGACTCCTGCGCGGCGAAAGACCGGCCTACACCTTCCCCTCACACGAATACGACCGCTTCGGCATTGCCACCGGCACACTCCTGGGCGGAAATCTTGCCGTACTTGCCGAACTTATCAACACCCCCTACGACATTCTCCGCCCCGACACTATCCTCTTTCTCGAAGACGTGTCGGAACCAATCTATAAAATCGAACGAATCTTCTACCAGCTGCGGCTCAGCGGCCTCTTCGACAAAATTCGCGGCCTAATCGTCGGCCAGTTCACCGACTACAAACCCGACGCCACATACGCCGACATGGAAACCATGATACGCGACGCCATCGCCCCCTACAACTTCCCTGTAGCCTTCAACGCCCCCATAGGCCATGTCGACGACAACCTCCCCCTCATCGAATCGGCCAAAGTCACCCTCAAAGTAAGCCCCTCCGGCACCAACAGCATCATCTTCCACCACTCCGCCGAGTAAACACCGGCAGGGGTATCAAGCTTCGTGCCGGGAAAGGGCGGCGAGGACCAGGCGGGCTTTGGAGGCGCCTACGACGGCGGCGATGTCGGCTTCGGAGGCCTCGCGGATGCGCTTGACGCTTTTGAAGTGCTGAAGGAGGGCTTCGGCGGTCTTGGGGCCTATGCCTTTTATGCCGTCTAAGGCGCCCACTATCTGGCCTTTGCTGCGGCGGTTGCGGTGATGGGTTATGCCGAAGCGGTGCGCCTCGTCGCGGAGGTGCTGCACTACGCGCAGAGTTTCCGAATTTTTATCGATATACAGCGGAACGCTGTCGCCGGGGAAGTATATCTCTTCCAGGCGCTTGGCTATGCCTACGACTGCAATAGTGCCGCGCAGGCCCATGTCGTCGAGCGCCTCGACGGCAGCCGAGAGCTGGCCTTTGCCGCCGTCGACCACAATGAGCTGCGGTAGCGGCTCGCCTTCCTGCACGAGGCGCGTGTAGCGGCGCGTAAGTACCTCTTTCATCGATGCGAAATCGTCGGGGCCTTCTACGGTCTTGATGTTGAAATGGCGGTAGTCGCGCTTGGACGGCTTTCCATCCTTAAAGACCACGCAAGAGGCTACCGGGTTGGTGCCCTGGATATTGGAGTTGTCGAAACATTCTATATGATGCGGCAGTTCCGACAGGCGGAAGTCGCTCTTAATGCGCTCCAGCAGGCGCTCTGTGCGAGCCTCGGGGTCGTGTCGCTCCATGTGCTTGAGGTCGTCAACGCGGTTCTGGCGGGCATTGCGCTCCGACACTTCAAGCAGCTTGGCCTTGTCGCCGCGCCGCGGAATGGTGAAACTCACGCCGGGCATTTCTACTTCGGGGGCTTCGGCAACGACAACTTCGTCGTACTGTGCGCCGAGGGTCTGGCGTATTTCCTCCATGGCATAACCGAGAATCTGCGCGCGGTCTTCTTCGAGCGAGCGGCGGTAGCGGAGTGTGACACTGCGGACGACGGCACCTCGGCGCACGTGCATATAGTTGACATACACGTCTTTGCTTCCGTCATCGTCGAAGCCGAACACATCGATGTCATTGACGGTCTGGCTCACGATGACGCTCTTCGAACGGTAATTTTCGAGCAGTTTGTAGCTCTCCTTGAGCTCCTGAGCCTCCTCGAAACGCATTTCGGCGGCGAGGGCGCCCATTTCGTCGCGAAGGTAGGCCATCAGTTCCTGCGTCTCGCCGCGGAGTATCTGGCGGATACGGTCTATGTAGCCGTTATAGGTGGTATGGTCGATTTCGCCCGTGCAGCAACCTTTGCACTTCTTTATGTGGTATTGCAGGCAGAGCCGCCCTTTGCCGCGGGCGAGGTATTCGGGCGTGATGGGTATGCGGCAGGTGCGCACGGGGTATAGCTTTCCGATGAGGTCGAGCACAGTGCGCGCCACAGCCGTATTGGTGTAGGGGCCATAGTAGCGCGAGCCGTCGCGGATATGCTGGCGCGTGAGAAATACTCGAGGGTACATTTCGTTTGTCACCACAATCCAGGGGTACGACTTATCGTCTTTTAGCAGAACGTTGTAGCGGGGTTTATACTCCTTTATCATGGAGTTTTCGAGGTTGAGGGCGTCCTGCTCGGTGGGCACCACGATATACTTCATATCGGCGATATTGCGCACCAGCAGATTGGTGCGCAGCACATCGTGCGTGCGGTTGAAATATGACGACACGCGCCGTTTAAGGTTCTTGGCCTTACCGACATATATCACCGTTCCGGCGGCGTCGAAATACATATACACCCCCGGCGTATCCGGCAGAATGGCAATCTTCTCCCTAAGCTCCTCCGACTTCTCGTGCTTCAATCTAATTATGAATTATGGATTATGAATTATGAATTGATACCTTAATTAATGCCAAACTCGTTCTCAATTATGGATAGAGGTCCATGAATTATGAATTGATACCTTTATAAACGCCAAGGATCGAGGACCATGAATTCATAATTCATAATCCATAATTCATAATTTCTATCCGAAGAGGCCGAGGTCGTCGGCGCGGGTGTTGCCGAGGTGCTCGTAGGCGAGGGTTGTTACCTCGCGGCCGCGGGGAGTGCGCTTGATGAAGCCTTCCTTTATGAGGTATGGCTCGTAGACCTCCTCGATGGTGCCGGGGTCTTCGCCGAGCGCCGTGGCGATTGTTGTGAGGCCGACGGGGCCGCCGCGGAACTTGTCGATGATGGTGCGCAGTATCTTGTTGTCGATTTCGTCGAGGCCGTAGCGGTCGATATTGAGGGCCTCGAGGGCATAGCGGGCAATTTCGAGGTCGATACAGCCTGAGCCTTTCACCTGGGCGAAGTCGCGCACACGGCGCAACAGAGCGTTGGCTATTCGGGGGGTGCCGCGGCTACGCATGGCAATCTCGGTAGCAGCCTCAGCGGTGCACGGCACTCGCAGAAGCTTTGCCGAACGGGCTATGATGCGGCCCAGCACAGTGTGGTCGTAGTACTCGAGGTGGCACTTTATGCCGAAACGGGCGCGCAGAGGCGACGTCAGCAGGCCGCTTCGCGTGGTCGCGCCAACGAGCGTAAAGGGGCTGAGCGTTAGCTGTACGCTTCGGGCTCCGGGGCCCTTGTCAATCATAATGTCTATGCGGTAATCCTCCATCGCCGAATAGAGATATTCCTCTACCACGGGGCTGAGGCGGTGTATTTCGTCGATGAAGAGCACATCGTTCTCCTCAAGCGACGTAAGGATTCCGGCAAGGTCGCCGGGCTTGTCGAGCACGGGGCCCGATGTCACCTTGAAGCCTACGCCGAGCTCGTTTGCCACAATTCCGGCGAGCGTTGTCTTGCCGAGGCCGGGAGGGCCGAATAGAAGTATGTGGTCGAGAGCTTCGGCGCGCATTCGCGCGGCCTGCACGAAGACGCGAAGATTCTCTATTATTTTTTCCTGTCCATTGAAACTCTCGAAACGGCCCGGGCGGAGTGCTTTTTCGTACTCCGCCTCCGACCCCGAAGCGAGAGCTTCGTTCCGTATATCGAAATCGTCGTCAGACATTTTTCTTTTGGGGTTAGGGCTTGGGGGTAGTGGTCAGGGGCTTGAGTTTCTGAAGCACCCTACCTAACCACTAACCTTCAGGTCTGAAGGACCTGAATTATCTTATTATAAACATTTTCGGGCCGTATGGCGGTGAGGCACAGCAGGTCGCCGCGCATACACGGCTTGTCGCCGAACACCGAGCAGGGGCGGCAGCTCAGCGGCAGCTGCACGGTGCTCTCGTCGGTCTGTCGCCAGCCCTTGAAGCCGCAGTAGGGGTGGGTGGCACCCCAGATGCTTACGGTCGGCGCGCCGGCGATGGCCGCCATGTGCATATTGGCCGAGTCCATTGTCAGCATCACATCGAGGTGGTTGATGAGCGCCAGTTCGGCCGGAAAACCGTAGCGCTTGCCGGCGAGCGAGGTCGCAGCCGGGAAGCGGGCGGCCCAGTCTTCAAGCACGCGCTGCTCGGAGGCGCCTCCGCCGAACAGAAAAATTCTCAGGCCGGGTTCTTGGTCGGCGCGCGCCTGCAACAAGGCAAGCACCTTTTCCATCTGTTCGGGCGGATATACCTTGCCGGCATGGGCTGCAAATGGCGCTATGCCTATCCAGCGGCAGCCTTCGGGCTTCGGCGCTGTTATGGCGGCAAACAGAGCAGGGTCTGCCGAGCTGCGGCCATGGTAAAGACCGTCGAAACAATCGTTTATCGGCAATCCGGCCTTGAAGAATGCCTCGCGGTAGCGTGCACGCTGCGACACCAGAGGAAGCATCACCTTGTTGTGCTTTCGGGTGAGGGCACGGCGCTTGGCCCGCGGCTTGAATATGCGCGCCGTCGGCACACCCGAGAGACGCAGGAACACGCTCATAAGCCTGGTGCGAAGCACATTGTGCAAGTCAACGAACACATCGGGCTTATAGGTCTGCACAAGCTCGGCGCACAGGCGGCGGATACCGCCGACGCCGTCGTAGTCTTTCTTCACGTCGGCGGCGACGGTGACAAGGTTGTCGGGGCTGTTGACAAACATCGTTGTCATCGACGGGCGCGTCACCATAACAAAGCTCACATCGGGATAACAGCGGCACACGCTGTAAATCACCGGTATAGTCATGGCAACATCGCCGAGCGCCGAAAAACGCGCCATCAGCACCGTGCGGTAGCCGTGCGGATTGCCCTCAGGATTTTGCGCCATAGAGCACAGGGTTGGTGTCGGCGTCGTTATACATCTTCATCTGCCTGTACACCTTCATATACTTGCGGCCGGCGGCGATATCGTCGAGAAGGGCATCGATGGCCGATATCAGGTCGGCGCGCTGCTCGGTGAGCACGGCAAGCTTGGCCGCGCAGCGGGCGCGGTGTTCAGGCGTGGCGTCGGGGCGGTTCACCTCGGCCTCCATATGATATATCTTCAGTGCGAGAATCGACAGGCGGTCGAAGGCCCAGGCGGGGCTCTCGGTGTTGATAGTGGCGTCGGGAGCCACTTCCACATCGGCATAGAGGGTGCGGAAATACGTATCGAGTTCTTCTACCATATCGGTACGCTCCTGATTAGAGCGGTCGATGCGGCGCTTGAGCGCAAGAGCGGCAACGGGGTCGATTTCCGGGTCGCGGATTATATCCTCGAGGTGCCACTGCACGGCATCGATACGGTTTTTTGCATATAGGACGCCCTCGATGCTATCGGGCGCGTATGGCTGTCGGGTGGGCGCGTCAACATCGTCGTCGATATGATAGTCGGCCACCGACTGCTCGAAAATACTGTAGCTTTTTTCTGCGAATTTCATAGTGTATAGTAGTATTGGAGAGTTAAAATAAGATTTCGAAATGACTTCGGATAACAAAGATAATATAATATTGTGTAACCTCCAAATCAGTGGAGCGAACGCAGCACTTCGAGCGATTTCAGAGCCGTCAGCGGGGCCAGGTGTATGGCATAGTAGCGCAGGAGCCGGTCGAGGATTTCATTTCGGCCGTTGTGGTCGAGGCGCCACAGATGCATGTTGCGGTAGTTGAGGCGGTCTATGCGCGCCAGCTCGGCAGCCTCGGCAGGCGTCAGAAAATCGGCGTGCGACGGCGCCGACGGGCGGAACACGCCGTCGCGCATATCGAACACATACCCCTCGCGCCATTCGGCTACATCAGGCGCTATGCCCATCGGCCCGGCGAGCAGATATAGAAATACAAGGTGGAAATTGGCCGTTGCCGCCGCCGAACTCAGCGCCGCAAAGCGCTCGAGCGAACCGAAAAGAAAATCGGACAGCGTGTCGTCGCGCTCCGAACGGCGCAGCAGCAAATCGAGCGCCTCGGCAAGGAATACCGCCGCAAGGCTCTTGGCCGGGTCGGCGCACAGAGCGAGGCTGCCTGCCATCGGCCTCACATCGCGCACGGTCAGCAGCTCGCGGCCCGGCCTGATGTCGCATTCCCCCTCGAAAGTAGCCAGGGGTGTCGACAGAGCACGCCGTCGCCGGGCCTCGCGGCCTGCGCCGGCCGGCACGAGCATAGACACACGTCCGAGCTCGCGGCACCATACCGAGAGTATATTCTTGCTGTCGCTGTGCTTGACCGTGCGAAGCGCTATGCAATGTACGCCTGTATACACTTAATTAGAATTTAGGAGTTCGAAGTTGACCGGCGGCTTGCTTTGCCGCACTGCAAATGTAGCCATATTTTAGGCGTTTTTCCAAGTTTTCGGGGCACAAAGAGGCTTGAAATTGTAAAAAAATATTAAAAATCGCTTCAAAAAGCACAAATATTTGGCGGCTCCAAAAATAGTGCCTATATTTGCACTCGCAAAAAGCGCGAGGCCCATTCGTCTATCGGCTAGGACGCAAGATTTTCATTCTTGAAAGAGGAGTTCGATTCTCCTATGGGCTACTAACACTAAAGAATTAAAAGATTAACAGCATACAATGGCAAACCACGATTCGTCTAAAAAGCGTATCCGTCAGACAGCAGCTCGCCGTCTGCACAACCGCTACTATGCCAAGACAGCTCGCAACGCAGTCCGCAATCTCCGCAAGATGACTGACAAGGCAGCCGCCGAAACTCGCTTCCGCGAAATCAGCGCCATGCTCGACCGTCTGGCTTCCAAAAAACACATCTCCAAAAACAAGGCTGCCAACCTCAAGAGCAAGCTTGCAAAGCACATCGCAAAGCTCGCTGCTTAAGTAAGCTGTAAGCACCACACGACCGAAACAACGGTCGATTCGGCCCATTCGTCTATCGGCTAGGACGCAAGATTTTCATTCTTGAAAGAGGAGTTCGATTCTCCTATGGGCTACACCATCAAAGGCTTCGGTCGATTTTCGGCCGAAGCCATTTTTATTACCCACACTAACCACTAACCCAAGTGATTAAAAACCTTCTCTTCGACCTCGGCGGCGTCATCATCGACATCAGACGCCAGGACTGCGTAGACGCCTTCGAAGCCCTCGGGCTCGAAAACGCCGACTCATACTTCGGTCTGTACTCACAGGAAGGAATCTTCATGGCCATCGAAGACGGCAGCCTCGACACCGACGGCTTTCACCGCGCCATGCACAGTCTGCTCCCCGCAGGCGTCACCGACCGACAGATCGACGACGCCTTCCAGCGCTTCATCACCGGCATACCCGTGCACCGCCTCGAAGCCCTCCGCCGACTCCGCGACCAGGGCTACCGGCTCTACTTGCTGAGCAACACCAACCCTGTGATGTGGAACGATGTCATAGCCCGGGAATTCCGCAAAGAAGGACGCGAGCGCGAAGACTACTTCGACGGCATCGTCACATCGTTTACAGCCAAAGCACTCAAGCCCTCGCGCGAAATCTTCGAATACACATGCCGCACACTCGGCATAAAGCCCGAAGAAACGCTCTTCTTCGACGACTCCGCCGCAAACACATGCGCCGCCGCCGAACTTGGTTTCCACACAGCCACCGTAGAGCCCGGCACAGAGTTCACCGACTACCTTCCGTCGAAATAATGACAAGCACCGAAGCAAGATACATGGCCGCCACAGGCATGTTCGACGGCCTGCACGCCGGACATCTGTTCGTACTCGCCGAACTGCGCCGGCGAGCCGCCGCCCGCGGCCTGCAGCCCATGGTGATAAGCTTCGCAAACCACCCCTCCGAAACACTCCGGCCCGATAAGCCCGTGCGACTGCTCATGTCGGCACCAGCCAAACGCAAGGCAATACGCGAACTCGCCGGCATAGACACCGTCGAAATCATCGATTTCACACCCGATTTCGCCGCCATGACGGCCGCGCAATACCTTGCCACACTCAAGAAAAAGGGCATCGCCGCCCTTGCCATGGGCTTCAACAACCACATCGGTTCAGACCGCCTCGACGCCACCGGCGCCGCGGCCCTCGGCATCATAGACATCGAGCAGCTACCGCCCTGCCCCGGCGACGAGGCCACCAGCAGCTCGGCACTGCGCCACGCAATCGCCGATGCCGATCTCGACACCGCCACCAGCCTACTCGGACGTCCCTTCGCTATCGACGGTACCGTTGTCGGCGGAAAACGCCTCGGACGCACCATCGGCTTCCCCACGGCAAACATAGCACCCACCCTTGGCTCCCGCCAGCTCCTGCCCCCCGACGGAGTATATGCAGCCGACATCACCCTCGAAGGCGAAACCGCCACGCGCCGCGCAATGGTAAACATCGGCGTCCGCCCGACAGTCGACAACTCAGCCGCCCCGGCGCGCTCAATCGAAGCCCACATCCTCGACTTCGACGCCGACATATACGGCACCCCCGTAAGCCTCGCCTTCCTGCGCCGCCTCCGCTCCGAGCGCCGCTTCCCCTCCCTCGACGCCCTCCGCGCCCAGCTCGCCCTCGACGCCACCGCCGCCCGCCACATCTGATAATACAAAACTCAAAATAACTATACTGAGAATAATTTTATTAAGGCAAAAATCAGGCAACAGCTTCAAATACTACGGGATAACGGTTTTATAGAATTCTTAGGAAACGGGAAGTACCGAAATTTAGAGGTTGTTAATAACATATGTAAAAACACAGGTTGGTGTATTTTTGCTTAAATTGCACATTATGAAGAGGGAACATA
>CAJTOB010000067.1 GCA_910578035.1 uncultured Muribaculaceae bacterium | reverse complement strand
GATGGGCACGCGGAATGGCGAGCAGCTGACGTAGTTCATGCCGAGTTTTGCGCAGAAGATTACGGAGCTGGGTTCGCCGCCGTGTTCGCCACAGATACCTACCTTGAGGTCGGGATTGGTGGCACGGCCTTTTTCTACACCCATGCGAACGAGCTGGCCTACGCCAACCTGGTCGAGAACTTCGAAGGGATCGGTCTTGATAACGCCGTGTTCCTTGTAGAACTTGAGGAACTTGGGAGCGTCGTCGCGAGAGAAGCCGAAGGTCATCTGGGTGAGGTCGTTTGTACCGAACGAGAAGAAGTCAGCAACTTCAGCGATTTCGTTGGCTGTGAGGGCCGCACGGGGCACTTCAATCATTGTGCCGACTTTGTAGCGGATAGATTCACCCTTTTCTTCGAATACTTTAGCAGCAGTCGAGTGGATAACATCTGCCTGGTTCTGGAGTTCTTTGAGTGAGCCAACCAGGGGCACCATGATTTCGGGGTGAACGTCGATACCACGCGATTTGCATGCAAGAGCGGCTTCGATGATGGCGCGAGTCTGCATTTCGGTGATTTCGGGATATGTGATACCAAGACGGCAGCCACGGTGACCGAGCATGGGGTTGAATTCTTCGAGAGAGTCAACTTTAGCCTTGACTTCTTCGAGAGAGAGACCCATTTCTTCGGCAAGTTCTTTCTGGGTAGCTGTCTGATGAGGTACGAATTCGTGCAACGGGGGATCGAGAAGACGGATTGTTACGCCAAAACCGTCCATAGCTTCGAAGATTCCTTCGAAGTCACCACGCTGCATGGGAAGCAGTTTGGCAAGAGCTACACGACGGCCTTCGAGGTCGCTTGCAAGAATCATTTCACGAACGGCCTTGATGCGGTCGCCTTCAAAGAACATGTGTTCTGTACGGCAGAGACCGATACCCTGAGCACCGAATTTACGAGCCTGACGGGCATCGCGGGGGGTGTCGGCGTTGGTGCGGACGAGGCACTTGGTGAACTTGTCGGCGAGGTTCATCACTGCAGCGAAGTCGCCGTCGAGAGCGGGTTCGGTAGTGGGAACCTGACCATCGTAAACTTCACCGGTAGAACCGTTGAGTGAAATCCAGTCGCCTTCTTTATATGTGTGGCCACCCATTTCTACGGTCTTGGCAACGTAGTCAACCTTGATTTCGCCGGCGCCGGAAACGCAGCATTTACCCATACCGCGGGCAACAACGGCAGCGTGAGAGGTCATACCGCCACGCATAGTGAGGATGCCCTGAGCTACGGCCATACCGCGAAGGTCTTCGGGCGATGTTTCGACACGTACGAGAACGACTTTGCGTTTCTTCTCTGCCCAGGCCTCTGCATCTTCTGCAGAGAATACAACCTGGCCGGAAGCAGCACCGGGTGATGCGGGAAGACCCTTGGCAACAACCTGGGCGCGCTTGAGAGCAGCCTTGTCGAATACGGGGTGGAGAAGTTCGTCGAGCTTCTGGGGCTCCATGCGCTTGAGGACGGTCTTTTCGTCGATAACGCCTGCACGGAGAAGGTCCATGGCTATTTTCACCATAGCAGCGCCGGTGCGCTTGCCGTTACGGGTCTGGAGCATCCAGAGTTTGCCGTCCTGAATGGTGAATTCCATGTCCTGCATGTCCTTATAGTAGTCTTCGAGACGTGCTGCGATAGCGAAAAGTTCGTTTGCGCAGAGAGGCATGGATTCTTCGAGCGAAGGATATTTTGCGGCGCGTTCTTCTTCAGAGATACCCTGGAGAGCAGCCCAACGACGCGAACCTTCGATAGTAATCTGCTGGGGTGTGCGGATACCGGCAACCACGTCTTCGCCCTGAGCGTTGATGAGGTATTCACCGTTGAAGATGTTTTCACCGGTAGCGGCGTCGCGGCTGAATGCGACACCTGTAGCAGAGTTATTGCCCATGTTGCCATATACCATGGCCTGTACGTTTACTGCTGTACCCCATTCTTCGGGAATCTGGTTCATGCGGCGATAAACGATAGCACGTTCGTTCATCCAGCTGTCGAATACGGCGCAGATACCGCCCCAGAGCTGTTCCCAAGCATTGTCGGGGAAGTCTTTGCCGGTATATTCCTTAACGGCCGACTTGAAGAGCTTGACGAGGTTCTTGAGGTCTTCAACCTGAAGCTCGGTGTCGAGCTTGTAGCCTTTTTCCTCTTTTACCTTATCCATGATTTCTTCAAATGGGTCAAGGTCGGTTTTCTTTTTGGGCTTCATGCCGAGAACCACGTCGCCGTACATCTGTACGAAGCGGCGGTAGCTATCCCATGCAAAGCGGGGGTTGCCGCTCTTCTGGGCGAGAGATTCTACGGTTGCATCGTTCATACCAAGGTTGAGGACGGTGTCCATCATACCGGGCATCGAAGCGCGCGCGCCTGAGCGAACGGATACAAGAAGGGGGTTGGCAGGATCGTTGAATTTCTTGCCGGTGAGCTCTTCTACATGAGCTATAGCAGCTTCTACTTCGGCTTTGATGCGCGAAACGACTTCGTCGCGGCCGTATTGGGTGTACTCGTTGCAGACTTCGGTTGTGATAGTGAAACCGGGAGGAACGGGCATGCCCAGGAGATTCATTTCGGCAAGGTTAGCGCCTTTGCCTCCGAGGAGGTTTCTCATTCCGGCGTTACCTTCGGCTTTACCGTCGCCGAATGTATAAACTCTTTTCATTCTTGGTTATTTATTATTTTAATAAATTGTGTGTTCTATGCATGGTTCGTGAAGTCTGTAATGACTCCTACGAGTGCAAAGTTACAAAAAAAACATGAAAAAGCAAGACGCCCCGAAGCTAATAATGTGGCTACGGGGCGCGATTTTTGTTTCTTTATCTTGCATTCAAAGATATTAACCGCCGAAATTGTCGTAATGTATGCTTGCGGGGTCAACACCGAGTTGGTCGAGCATACCTTCGACGGCTTTACTCATCGGTCCGGGACCGCACATGTAGTATTCGATATCTTCGGGGCTGTCGTGGTCTTTCAGATAATTGTTGTAAATCACCTGGTGTACGAAGCCCGGAGTATATTTGACACCGGCTGCATCGGCAGCAGGGTCCGGGCGGTCAAGAGCAAGATGGAATTTAAAGTTCGGGAATTCCTTTTCGAGCTGGAGGAAGTCGTCGAGATAGAACACTTCGTTGAGAGCGCGGGCTCCATAGAAGTAGTTCATTTTGCGGTTGGTTGTCTTTAGCGTCTTGGTCATGTGCATTATCTGCGCACGCAGAGGAGCCATGCCCGCACCGCCGCCAATCCACATCATTTCGGCATCTGAGTCGAAAATCGGATGGAAGTCGCCATAAGGGCCACTCATAACGACCTTATCGCCTGGTTTAAGCGAGAAGATGTAGCTCGATGCGATACCCGGCATTACGTCCATGAATCCGACTTCAGGCTTCGGCTTCATCGGAGGTGTGGCAATACGCACTGTGAGCATAATTCGGTCGCCCTCGGCCGGATAGTTTGCCATAGAATATGCACGAACTGTAGTTTCCTTGTTCTCGCACTTCAGGTCGAACAGCCCGAATTTTTCCCATGCGGGAAGATATGCCGGCCCAATGAGTTCACGGTCGATATCTGTGGCATAGTCCATCTTATAGGGAGGAATTTTTATCTGGGCATATGAGCCGGGGATAAAGTCCATGTGCTCGCCGGGAGGAAGTGCGACAACAAATTCTTTGATAAAGGTCGCCACATTACGGTTCGAAATAACCTCGCATTCCCATTCCTTGACAGAGAGAACTGACGCAGGCACTTTTATATCCATATCGCCTTTAACCTTAACCTGACATGCGAGACGCCAGCCTTCCTTGAGCTCTTTGCGGGTAAAATGCACAGCCTCGGTCGGCAATGCCTCACCACCGCCCTGCTCTACCTGCAGACGGCACTGCCCGCAGCTGCCTTTTCCGCCGCAAGCCGACGGAAGAAATACATCGCTGTCTGCCATGGTCGAAAGAAGCGACTTGCCCGACAGAGCCTTCACATGAGCGTCGCCATTCATCGTGATGGTTACTTCACCCGACTGCACAAGGTATTTCTTTGCTATAAGAAGGATTACCACCAGGAGCAATGTCACCCCCAGAAAAAAGCCAACTCCACTAAGCACCGTTGTAAGCGCAAGAGAGTCGAGACTGCATATTATCGATGTGTAAGTCATAGCCTTTCCTTAGATTTTAATGCCCAGGAAGCTCATGAAGGCGATTCCCATAAGGGCGGTGATAATAAAGGTAATGCCAACTCCTCGCAAAGGTGCAGGCACGTTCGAGTACTGTGCCACACGCTCGCGGATAGCCGCTACGGCCGTGATTGCAAGAAGCCAGCCTATGCCCCAGCCTCCGCCGGCGCACACAGCAGTCCAAACCGATTCAAAGCCTCGTTGCTGCATGAAGAGCGAGCCGCCGAGAATAGCGCAGTTAACAGCAATAAGCGGAAGGAAGATACCCAGCGACGAGTAAAGAGCCGGAGCATATTTTTCCACTACCATTTCGACAAGCTGTGTCATCGATGCAATAACTGCAATGAACACAATAAGTGAGAGGAAACTGAGATCGACATCAGCATACTCTGCACCAAGCCAGCTCAAGGCGCCTTCGCGGAGCACATAGGTCTCAAGAAGATAGTTGACAGGGAGGGTTACTGTGAGCATGAAGGTCACAGCTATGCCGAGTCCGAAGGCTGTCTTGACGTTCTTGCTAACCGCAATAAACGAACACATGCCCAGGAAGTAGGCAAATATCATGTTGTCGATAAAAATCGACCGAATGAACAGATTCAGATTATCCATCTTAGTGATATTTTACTGTTTTTCCTGAAGGTCTTTATTAAAACTGCGGTGAACCCAGATAATGCAAGCCACAAGCACCAGAGCCATAGGCGGAAGAATCATCAGGCCGTTGTTCACATACCCTGCCTCATAGAAGCTCTGCGGCACTATCTGGTAGCCCAAAAGTGTGCCAGAGCCAAGCAGTTCGCGGAAAAAGCCGACTATTACAAGTATGATAGTGTAGCCAATACCGTTGCCAACGCCATCAAGGAACGAGGGCCAAGGACGGTTTGCCATCGCAAAAGCCTCAAGACGCCCCATTAGAATACAGTTTGTAATAATCAGACCAATAAACACAGACAGTTGCTTACTTACATCATAAGCGTAGGCCTGCAGAAGTTGCGACACAATGACAACAAGCCCCGCAACCACCACAAGTTGCACGATGATGCGGATATTTGTCGGGATTGTATTGCGGATTAGCGAAATGATGACGTTGCTGAATGCCAGCACCGCAATCACAGAGAGGCCCATTACGATTGCCGGTTCAAGCTTGGCTGTGACAGCAAGCACCGAGCAGATACCCAGAATCTGAACGATTACAGGATTGTCCTTCGAAAAAGGATTGAAGAAAACGCTTTTATTTGCCATAACTGTCATTTATTAAGCGATTCGAGAAATGCGCTGTAGGGCTGAAGACAATTGTCTATCATGGCGCCGACACCCTTGCTGGTGATAGTGCCTCCGGAAATTCCGTCGACATAATCAGCGTCTCCGGCAGGAACCTGACCCGACTTGACAACCGCAACAGGCACAAATGCGCCGTTTTTAATCAGTTTTTTGCCGGAGAACTGTGAGGAAAATGCCGGCTTTTCAATCTCAGCACCAAGACCCGGAGTTTCTCCCTGATGTGCGAAATAGGCGCCGTAAATTGTTGTTCCATCGGAATCAACCGAAACATATCCCCATATAGGGCCCCAAAGTCCGGCACCATACATCGGAAGTATGTATTTCACAGAGCCATCGGCGAGAGTACATTCATACACGGGCAACAGTCGCTCTGAAGCCGCTTCTTTGCTCTGTTTCGCCACATCGACAGCAAAAGCGTCGGCATCGGCGACTTTGTTTCCGGTTTCATCAACAACAAATGTCGTAGTTATATATTTGTCATATGCCGTAATAGCTTCGCTGCCGGGCACTTCAATTGCGACACTGGCAAGAATCTGTCGCATTTTATCGGCATCGGCATTTGCCTGCTGACGGGGCTTGAGAGATATTGCGGTGAATGCAAGAGCTGTTCCCACAATAACTACAAGCACTATGATATATATTATAGTATATGCGTTGCTCTGTTTGTTCATTGCTGCGAAGTTTTTGCCTTCAGGCGGTTAGTACGTCGGCGCATATTTGCCTGCACCACACAGTAATCAATAAGCGGAGCAAAGCAGTTCATGAGCAGTACTGCAAGCATTGCGCCTTCCGGATAACCGGTGTTGTATGTACGTATGATGATGGCTATTGCACCAATGAGGAAGCCGTAAATATATTTTCCCGTAGTGGTTCGGGCTGCTGTCACCGGGTCGGTAGCCATGAAGACAGCTGCGAATGCAAAACCGCCAAACAGAAGCTGATCGACTGCCGAAACATATGACGCCGGATAAAGCGGAGTCGCAAAAACATTTGCAATCCAACCCATGAAAAGACCTCCGGCAATCACCGAAAGTATAATGCGCCAGGAAGCAATGCCGGCTGCAAGAAGGATAACAGCTCCAATAAGAATGCACAAAGTAGAGGTCTCTCCGAACGAACCGGGAATGAGACCAAGAAATGCATCCCATGTAGAAATGATATTACCTCCGACCCCGGTAAACTCTATCGAAGGCCCGGACTGAGTTGCAATCTGGCCAAGCGGCGTAGCACAAGAAAATCCGTCGGGAAGAGCCTCGCCATATCCGAAAGGTGCATTTGAGGCTACATATACCTTGTCACCCGACATCTGGGCCGGGTAAGCGAAGAAAAGGAATGCGCGAGTCACAAGAGCGACATTAAGAACATTATAACCTGTTCCTCCAAACACCTCCTTGGCGAAAACCACTGCAAAAGCCACCGCTACAGCAAGCATCCACAGAGGAATTTCGGCAGGACATATCATCGGCACAAGAATGCCTGTAACAAGAAAACCTTCCTGAATCTCCTCTTTTTTAATCTGTGCAAAAGTGAATTCTATGCCAAGGCCGACAATATAAGCGACTGCTATTCGAGGCAGGATTGTGAGAAAACCGTAAATCATAAGTTCCCAGAAAGGAAACTCAGAAGCGCCGGAAGCGAGCCAGTGCTGATAACCGGTGTTATACATTCCGAAAAGGAAGCACGGCAGGAGTGCGCACACAACAATAATCATCGTTCGTTTAGAATCGATGCTATCGTGGATATGAACCGCTCCCGCAGGAGCCGAAGTCGTTTTGGGTGTATAGAGGAATGTCTCCATACCGTCGTACACTGACCGGAAAGCCTGGAGCTTCCCGCCCTCCTCGAAATTCGGCTTTATTTTGTCAAGATAATTTCGAAGCTTAGACACTTTAAATAATTATTAGTGATTATAGACTATGAGTAACGAAGAAATATCTAATTCACGCCTCTCTGTTACTACTCAAGTTCTTTGCGAAGATTATCGAGTCCGTCGCGCACAATCTTCTGAAGAGGCAGTTTCGAAGTATCGGCATATTCGGCTGCGGCGAAATCCTCCGGAGCGACCTCATATATGCCTAACTTTTCCATGTCATCGATATTGTTCGACAAAATAGCCTTGATTAAATATTCCGGTAAAATATCCATCGGCATGAATTTATCGTACTGGCCGCTGACAATCATAGCGCGACGACCGCCATTAATGCGGGCATCCGGGCTGAATACTTTCGAGAAGAAGCGTCCGGGAAACGATGAGCTTTCACTCATTTTTTTAGGCGAAAAAGAAGCCCATCCCATAAATTCATCTACATCATCGCCTTCGTATATCACCGTTATCTGCCGATAAGGGAAATGAATAAATGCATCGGCGCTGTCGGCAATTCCGGTAAACACATTTCCGCTTATAATACGCAGATTCCGATTAGTCGATTTTAGTTTTCCTTCCAATATAGGCGCTATCGAGGCTCCGCATATTGTAGAAACCAGAGAAGGCTTTTCAACTTCCGGGCCTACAACCGCAACAATTGTCTGGAAATCGCACACACCCGTGCGAACCAGTCGGCCAATACGGCCAACAGTCGCAAAATCGAGAGTCCATACAACTTCACCCTTGTCCACCGGACTTATATTAGCAATCTGGACACCGGCATTGCTTGCAGGATAGGCACCTTCGAATTCCACCATTTCCGCACCTTTCAACGCGGTATAGGCGAAGCCCGCTTTATGCGATATATAAACCTTGCCTTCACTTATCTCTGACAGCAAATCTATACCGGCCTGATAGTCATCGGCCTTAAAAATGCCGGAAAACACGCTGTAGTCAGGTGCGAGTGGGGCTTCGTCGAAAGCTGTCACAAAAATATCGCGAACTTTGTCGGAAGGATTTGGAACTATGTCGTAAGGGCGCTGGCGCATAAACGCCAGTAATCCCGACAAAGCGAGAAATTCTTTAATAGCACCGACTTCGGAGGGTTTCTTGAAAACGGGAGATTCGGTTCTGCTCTCCCCTGCTTCTACTTCAATTCTGATTACTTTTCGGCGTTCGCCGCGCACTACTGCCTTCACTTTTCCTGCGACAGGAGATACAAGCTTGACTTCCGGGTGGTTTTTGTCGTGCATCACGGCAGTACCGCAAGCCACCTCTTCACCTTCTTTTACATCTACCTTGGGTACAAAACCTGGAAAATCACAAGGATAAATGGCGAACACCCTCGATTCAGCCGCGGTAGCCGTTGCATTGGCAGGCAATGCACCCGCAAGACTGAGCCTAAGGCCTTTCTTTAGTTTTATTTTCATTGGGCATTGTTAGGTTTAAAACATAACCGTCTGATTATATACTGCATTAAAAAGAGCATCACACAACATCGCATGACGTCGGGCGCTGTGCTATCTTGATTCGAACCGAAAATAAACATGCCACGTTTAGCTTAACGGCACACTCCGGCCAAACGTCGGCAAAGGTAGTGATTTTTTCACTAATTTTCACTAAAGCACAGCAACAAACTTCACCTTTTTAATAAAAAAAATCGCTTCTTTAAATGAGATTTTAAATATCTGCAGTAGCTCTACAAAAATTCCGCCCTAAGCCGAAGCTTCCGGGCGGAATGCAAGCTGAATTTTGAAAGGGTTTTTGCAAATTTACTCATTTTTTTCTTTTCCGTCAAAGACCGGCACATAATTGTGCGCTTATTTATTTGGAATTGCGAGGATTACAACCCAAAGTTTTTGTCCGCTCTTTGACAAGAGCCGGGTCGACTATATTATTGTCACCCTGATCTATTGCGACACCGGGATAATTCTGCTCGGCTGCCTGCAAAGTCTTTTTCTTAGTATTCTCTTTGTTTTTCTTATCGCTATACATTGTGGGCGGTTTTATCGATTTCAGTGATAAAACGCCCTATAGTGGAAGACGGTTCATTTCTTCGATGTAATCAAGTATTGCAACGCGACCTCGCCGGTCTTCGCTTGACGTACGGAAAATAGGCGGCAACTCTTCCCACTTTTCCAACAATGCCGCGCAATAATCGGCTGTCAGTTTTCGGCCGGCATTTGAAGACAATTTATCCATTTTGGTAAAAACGATGCTGAACGGAACACCATTCTCGCCAAGCCATTCCATAAACTCGAGGTCTATGGCCTGTGGTTTGTGGCGGCTGTCGATAAGCACAAAAAGGTTTGTCATCTGCTCGCGCCCGAGAATATAACCTTTGATAATACCTTCGAGGCGTTGTCTGTCGGCCTTGCTGCGTCGGGCATAGCCATAGCCGGGCAAGTCTACTATATACCACGACTCATCTACAAGAAAATGGTTTATGAGCATGGTTTTGCCGGGCGTAGACGAAGTCATGGCAAGATTTTTCTTGCCTGTAAGCATATTGATAAGCGATGATTTGCCTACATTCGAACGTCCTATGAATGCATATTCATGTCTGTTTTCTTCAGGACATTTTTTGTAGTCACTGTTGCTGATAACGAAACGGGCTGTATTAATGAGCATGGAGTTAGTTGCAGTTTAAAGGTTGTCTGCGAGGTGCAAAGATAACAAATTTCTGCCAATTTAAGTTGTTCGGACATTTAACACGACAATCTCCACGAAAAAACATGTAACTTTGTGCAAAATAAAATACGGACAAAATGAAACAGAATAAGGAAAGAATAGAGTGGCTGCGCAATGAACTCCACCGCCATAACCACAATTATTATATCCTCAACAGCCCTGAGATTTCAGACTGGGAATTTGATATGATGATGAAAGAGCTCGAGACTCTTGAAGCAGAGAATCCGGATTTGTCAGATCCGAATTCCCCTACACAGCGTGTGGGCTCTGATATCAGCAAGGGCTTCGAGCAGGCGAAACACATATACCCTATGCTCTCGCTTGCCAATACTTATAGTATAGATGATGTAGATGCGTGGGTAAACAGGACCGACGAGGCTCTTAACGGACAAAAGACTGATATTGTCGGCGAAATGAAATTCGACGGCACTGGAATCTCTCTTATTTACGAGCACGGAGTGCTGGTTCGCGCTGTTACGCGTGGCGACGGCGAAAAAGGCGACGACGTCACCGAAAATGTGCGCACAATACGCTCTATCCCTCTGAAACTTCAAGGTTCCGGCTATCCTGATTTTTTCGAGATAAGAGGCGAAATTGTACTTCCTTGGAAAGCGTTCGAGCGTCTGAATGCTGAAAGGGAAGCTGCCGGCGAAGCTCTTTTCGCAAACCCGAGAAATGCAGCTGCAGGCACCCTCAAGCTGCTGAATTCGGCCGAAGTATCTCGCCGGGGGCTTGACGCCTATCTATATTACCTTCTGGGAGACAATCTGCCGTTCGACAATCATTTCGACAACATGATGGAAGCAAAAAAATGGGGCTTCAAAGTCTCAGAAGCCATGACATTGCTCCACAATATAGAAGCCGTTGACAGATATATAAATTACTGGGATAAAAAAAGGCGCGAACTTCCGGTTGCGACCGACGGACTCGTATTCAAAGTCAACTCACTGCGCCAGCAGCTCAACCTTGGTTTTACCGCCAAATCACCGCGATGGGCCGTTGCTTACAAATTTGCCGCAGAGAGAGCGTTGACTCGTTTGCGCTTCGTGTCTTTTGATGTAGGCCGCATGGGTATCATCACCCCCGTTGCCAACCTCGAGCCGGTACTTCTGTCCGGAACGGTTGTAAAACGCGCGTCGCTCCACAATGAAGACATAATAAAGGCACTCGATATTCATGAGCACGATATGCTCTATGTTGAAAAGGGTGGCGAGATAATCCCGAAGATAACCGGAGTGGATACCGATGCCCGCGAAGCAGGCAGCAAAGTAATCGGGTTTGTAAGCCACTGTCCGGCCTGCGGCACTCCTTTGATTAGGGTTGAGGGCGAAGCAGCCTGGGTATGTCCGAACAAAACCGGCTGTCTGCCTCAGATAGTTGGCCGAATTGAGCATTTTGTCGGACGGCGCATGATGAATATCGACAGCATCGGCGAAGAAACCGCAGCTCTGCTATTCGAAAAAGGCCTTGTGAAAAACATTGCTGATCTCTACGAGCTGCGCCCCGAGCAACTCGAAGGCCTTGAAGGCTTCGGCAAAAAGAGTGCCGAACGCGTCATCGACGGCATTGCAGCCAGTCGACTTGTGCCTTTCGAACGTGTTGTATTCGCCCTGTCGATTCCATATGTCGGCGAGACTACTGCTAAAAAGGTGGCAAAAGCGGCGGGCTCGATAGATCGGCTTATGACAATGAGTCAGGCCGAACTTGAATCAATAGAAGACGTCGGCCCGCGCATAGCCCGCACCATTACAGATTATTTTGCGGACGAGGCCAATATAGAGACTATCGAAAGGCTGCGCAAGGCAGGGGTGCAGATGGAAATGCCTGAAGACAGTAATCTGGAGGCTATCTCAGATGTTCTTGCCGGCAAAAGTATTGTCATAAGTGGCGTTTTCGTGCATCATAGCCGCGACCAGTATAAAGCCATGATTGAAGCTAACGGAGGCAAGAACGTAGGTTCGATATCGAAAAAAACAGACTTTATATTAGCCGGCGACAACATGGGGCCTTCCAAACTTGAAAAAGCCCAGAAACTCGGCATACCGATTATCTCCGAAGACGAATTTCTGAAAATGCTTGAATAGGAAGAATCAGTTTACAAGTAGAAGACCAAAGCAATCAGGAACGGCACCGGGGGCTGCATAGGTTGAAACCTCGATGCCGTTCGCTTTTACTGTCGCAAAAACATCGATGCCACAAGCCTCCATCGACGGCGCCGTCTCGTATGGCGTCGGACACGAGCCGGGCTTACCCTTACACACACTACATTTACGGCAAGGGCCTGTGCCAAAAGGTATCGCTTTATAATAACCACGACGAAAAAGGCCGGCCGACACAGAAACCGCAAGTGGGGTGCCCTCTTTTATATCGTGGACGCGAAAAAGGATAGCATTGTTATAGCAAGCGATTATATCGGCTGTCTCGCGCCAGGAAGGAGCGAAAGGAGGACAGCAGAGATTGTGCCCGTATTCAGGACAGCCATATCGGCATTTCATGATAGTCCACGCCGCAGTGACTATGCTCGATGGCGCTATGGCAAGCGCTATGTCGGTGCATGGTAATAAACCTGTGTTTAGGCATATATATTGCACAGGCGGAAGATGA
>CAJTOB010000066.1 GCA_910578035.1 uncultured Muribaculaceae bacterium | reverse complement strand
AAGCAAAAAACTCAGAACTAAAAAATGTCTTTGGATACGACCGTGCCGACTCATACGGCATGGGCTGTATGCATATGCAAGGTGCGATGGTGATATTTGCCGCAAATATCAAGCGAATCCTGCGATTGAGCTGACTTTGGCTCTCTGTTTCAATTGAAGGCCGTCATAGAAGCATATACGGCCATAATGAAGCTTTTTGAAGGCGGTTAACTGGCAAAAGGAAAACTCGCCAAATCCTCGGATAAAGACTTGGCGAGTTCTTGATTTTTTAGTCTCGGTTAAGAGCTAACTTAAAAATGCTAACTTTTTCAGGGCCCTCCCGGAATGGCCTCTTTTTTTGTATGCGTTTTATCAGTTCTGTTTTTCGTAGGAGTCTTTGTCGACATTTATTACAAATGAACGCCGTTTGAAGAACGCTATTATGAGGACGGCCAAAACAACGAATCCGTTGAACACGAAGGAGAAATTAACATCGCCCTGGGCGTCGAAGAGCCTTTTCATCGAACTTACGATAAATGGAACCAGCGATATGCCTATATAGTTGCAAGTGAGCAGATAGGCGAAATACTCTGTCGATTTGGCCGATGTCGGGGCCAGATACGATGTCTTGTCGTATATCACAGGCTGTACAACTCCGTAGCCGAGACCCATGATGAATACACCGGCAATATATGCCCAGTATGCGTGTACGAACCCGACGAAGAACAGTCCGCCCATACACAAAACTATCGCGGCTTGCATGGTCCAGCTTTTGAAGACTGCGATAATGCGGGTAAGGAAGAAGCCCGACACAGTGGCTGAGGCGAAGAACATAGCTGTGGCAACGCCTACCTCTCCGGTGTTGAGGTGATAGTGCTCCATTGAGAATGGCAGATAATAGGAAACTACTTCGGTGGCATACGTCATGATAAAATAGAGAGCCATCACGCCGACCAGCAATATCAGGGCGAGCGAGCCCTGGAAGTGGAAATTGACCGAAATAGGTTTCTTTTTCGTCTTTGCCTTCGCCATGTCTGTCGGGCTTGTTTGTGGTTCTTTCAGAGGAGGGAATGGAGGAGGTGTAGGATTGTCTATTTTGTGGCTCTCGATATATTCAGATGTCATGAATGGAATGAGACACAAGGGAATGACAGGCACCATGTAGACTATGAATGCCAGATGCCAGTTATATGCCGCAACCCAGCCGACGAAAAGTGTGGCGAAGATAACCGTGAAATTGGATAGGCTCGATTTCATGCCCAGCTGCCGCGTGCGGGCCTTGCCAACGAAGTACTGAGAAATCAGACTGGCAGCAAGCGGAATCACAAGACCACAGCCTACGCCGAGCAGGCAGCTCAGCAATATAAGCTGAATCATCGATGTGGCAAAAAAGTATAGCACACCAGTAAGAGTATAGAGCGCCAGCCCGGTGCCGAGGATATACATCTGGTTGCGCTGGTTGCAGATTTTGCCCGAGCATAAAATAAATGGAATGGTCACAAGGTTGGGAAGGACGGTAAGAAGCTGAATCTCAAGCTCGGATACATGCTTGAAAACCTCGTTGAGCTTTCCCATAATGGGCGATATGGCAAGCCCCGGCAGATTGACCGTTAGGGAAATGGACAGGATAGCCACCAGAGAGATAAAGGGCATCTTGCCACACCCCGAATCGATATATTTCATATGAATTATACTATAAAGGGGGTTGTTGATAAGCGTAAAATGCTCAGGGCTTGCAGACCTTCGAAAATTATAACATATTTTTTGTGAAAGTGGTTCAGACAGGCTTTGCAGCACGCTGTAGGGGCGATTTTGCTTGATTAAAAAGATAAAGTCTGAAAAAAAGTTCGCAATAAAGAGCTTTTTGTTGTCAACTTTTTGAAAATGGTGGCGTTTTGTAAGATGTGCATAAGGATTGCAGACCGATGCATGTTTAAAAAATTAACTAAATTGTCTAACAAAAAATTTACGGGTCTATACATTCCTTTATAAATAATTAATTATGAAATCTGCTGTTAAAGCCGCTCTGGCGCTTATGACTGCTATCGGCACCCACCCGCTCTACGCTCAGGAAAGCGAATCGCTCGCTCCCGGAGATGACCGCTCGAACAAAATCGAGATTGGCCGCACTACGCCTGAAATGAAAGAAATTCTGCAGCGTTCGCGCCCTGAAGGGCATCGTGAGATTCCGGCTCCATCGTTTGCCGTGCATACCGCAAACAATAATTTTATAATGACTATAGGCGGAACAATATCACCTGTTTTCGGCTATGATATAGGCAATAACCTCTATAAGCAGCCCGGTGCCGGCATCAGCTTCGTGACTTCGGCCATTCCCGTGCCGGCGGCCTCTGGGCATAAAGGCGATTTCTTCATAAATCCTATCAACGGGGCTGTAGACCTTCAGGTGGTAGGACTTGCGAATACCCCTAACGAGATTACCGGCTATGTTAAAATCGGCACCGACGGTATTTCGACATCGCTGGTGCTTCAGCGCGCCTATATATCGTACAGGCGCTTTACTGCGGGTATGAAACTTACTCTCTTTCAGGATGCATATGCCTGTCAGCCTCCGACAATAGACCCGGAGGGGCCGTCGGGTTGTGTTTCGAATGTAGCTTATGAAATAGGATATACATCGAAGTCATATTCGGGATTTCGTTTCGCTGCCGCTCTCGACATGCCGACATTCTACTCGTCTAACGGCTACTACCGCGGAAAGGACTTCCCCGAGTTCGACGGGAAGCAGGTGGCCGATTACGGCGATGCCGAGCAGATGATACCCGATATTCCCGCCTGGGTGGAATATTCATTTTCGCAGTGGAACCGCATACGTCTTTCCGGCATCTTGCGCAACTTCGCTTATCGCGACCTTGTGGCCGGTAAGACCCGCCATATGGCCGGCTGGGGTGTGATGCTTTCGGGCAATTTCCAGCCTGTAAAACCTCTGATATTCTACTATCAGTTCGCATATGGCAAAGGCATAGGCAATTATCTTCAGGATATAGCAGGCAAACCCCTGTCGTTTGTTCCAGACGACGCTCGCCCCGGACGCATGAGCGCCTCGCCAATGGCCGGTCTGAATTTCGGCGTGAGCTACAATCCGACGTCCAAACTGCAGTTCAACGCCATGTTCTCACAGTCGCGAATATGGGATGTACGCGATTACTGCAACGCTCTTGATGAATCGCAGAACTACCGCTACGCCCTCTACGGCGCCGTAAACTGCTTCTACAATATCACCCCCTGGCTACAATGGGGCATAGAATACCTCTGGGGCCACAGAGAAACATGGAATATCGGCGGAGCCCACGACAGTCGAATCCAGACCCAGATAGCTTTTAATTTCTAATCAATTAAATACTACTAAATTATGAGAGGCATCAAATCAGGATATGGCACAGGTACCCTTCCTGTATGGGCCGTCTTCAACCTGTATGTGATTTACATATGCACGTCGATTCCGGGCCTCGCCATTTCGCCTATCATGGGCGACCTTACCAAGATTTTCCCGGGCACATCGCAGCTCGAGACCCAGTTCCTTACACTCGGCCCCAATATCGCGGCCATACCTTTTGTGTTCCTCGGCGGCTGGATTGGCACTAAATTCAACAACGCCAAGCTGCTTAACTGGACGTGTCTGTTCTATGGCATCGGCGGCGCATGTTTCTTCATTGCGCCAAACATGATTACCCTCATCGTTCTCAGTTTCCTTATCGGTATCGCCGCCGGCATTCTGTCGCCTCTGGCATCGGCTTTTATCGCCGATATGTTTGGAGGCAAGGCCCGCACCGACCAGTATGGCTATACCTCGGCCACCCTCAATCTGGTACTTATGATATCGACCGTGGCGACGGGCTATCTCGCCAAAGTGGACTGGCGCCTTCCTTTTGTGATATATCTGTTGCCATTCATACCTCTGTTCTTCGCCAAGAGTTTCAAGAAATATATCAAGGAGCCTGCCGACATACGCAAGAGCGACGCCGTCAAGCTGAACGCCCCCAAGGTGCACTATAAATTCTCTAAAGAAGTCAATGTGCCCATGCTCGTGCGCTATTGCCTTTATTACTTCTTCATAACGCTTGTCATAGCGGCAATCAGCCTCTATATTCCCTTCCGCTATACTTCTACGACTACCGCCGGCTATCTCACATCTGTACTGTTCCTCGGTATAATGGCCTCGGGCTACACACTTACGTTCTGTCTGCGTGTGCTTAAGAATCATGTGGCAGTGGTGGTGCTGGCCCTTATAGCTGTCGGCTTTGTTCTGATGGTGATATCTCCCAGTGCTATCGTTGTTGGCCTTGGTATCCTGATAGCCTCGTATTTCTATGGCATCGCTCAGCCATACTATTATGACCGCCTTTCGGTTGCTTCGTCGCGTATAGCCCTTACACTTACGCTGGCATGGTTTGCGTCGATGGATTCAATCGGTAATGTCGTGGCTCCATTTATCATAGATGCGGTTGCAAAGCTATTCCATACTTCATGCTCGACACATCCTATCGTAGCCTTCAAAATTTGCATGTATATGTGCTTTGTGGCCCTTGCCATAGTCATCGTGCGTCAGATTTTTGCCCGTTCGCGCCATACCACCGAGATAAAAGGCGGCCCTGTGGCGACAACTGCAGCTTCTATAGCTCCTATGCCTGTGCATAAATGCAAGTGCGAATGCCCGGCCTCAACGGCAACGGGCACCGCTCCCTCTACCAAACCGGGAGCAGCACAGGACGATAAAAAATAACTCTCTAACAGATATCTTATGTACACACCGAAATTCAAGAACACTGAGCCAAAAGAGTTTGTGCTCAACCAATACACCAGAGGCTATGCCCAGTGTATAGACAACAACTGGAATTACGCAGTCTACGCCCAGGACCCCTCGGTGAGCATATTCCAGAACGAATATAATGCAGGCTATGTGCAGGGTAAGGTGCAGACAGGCGCAACCATAAAGGCAACCCGAAACAATACCTGGCGCTGGTATGTGCTCGACGAAGGTCCGGGCGCCAACAGCACCCAAATACCCCCCGATGGTATCGCCATAGCGTCGAAGGCGCTCGTAGACAACTACAACTACTTCACTGCATGGGTCGAGAACCATCTTTCCGAGCGACCGGGCGAGGCCTTTGCGCGTCTGATGTTCCGAATGCTTGGCATTTATGACGGTGCCGCAGACAAAGCACCTCGCGCCGATGTGAAATTCGACGACCTCAAGCTTTCGTCGATGGCGCCGGAAGACGCTACAATGCACTCGGGTGATGAACCTCTCACCTTCCTTGATGTCTACTTTATCAATGCGCAGATGGATCTTTGGGATGCCGTAGGCAAGCAGCTCGGTGTGGCGCTCAACAAACTCGAGAAAGACGATGCCGAGAAGACCCTCGAAAAAGAGAAAGAGGAGTTGCAGGAAGACCTCCGTCTGAAACCCGGCCGCTGTTCAGGCTTCGTCAAGAGGCTCGACAATGGCGAAATTCTATGGACACATACAAGCTGGTGCTGTTTTATGGCCCAGACATGCGCTGTGACTTATGTAATCGGCGATGATTTTCTTACGCAGAATTCGTTCTGCCCCGGACAGTTCGGCTCGAACACCGACTTCGGCTTCAACGGTCATGGAATAGGCTTCAACGAGACTACAGAGACATATTTCTACACCGAACCGAAGGTGGAAGGTCTGTGGCTGACATGGCGTGCCGCCGCCGCCGAAATGTTTGCAAAGTCGATAGATGATTTCTATTACTTCTGTACGCTCGACAATACAGGCACATATCTTAACGCATATATGCTTGTCGACGCCTACAAGGGTGAATTCGGCATGATAGACATGAGCTACTGCCGCTTCGCTCTCTTCAAGAGCGACGGCACAACGCTGGTTGTGAAAGATTCTACCGGCTACGAGCCTTCTTTCCTCGACTACGACCACCATATGGTAGACGTCTCGCACGTCCTTGGCTGCAATATACCGAGCTATAAGCGTATATGGCGAGAACTCGAAACTATCGACGGTGCGCCAAAACGCCGCTATCAGCTCTATCGCAATATCGGCAATGTCCGCACAATGGAGGACGCACGAAATCTCGTGACATACAACGAAAGCCTCGAGCCTATATCTATTGCCGGCCGATGGGATAAAAACTATGGCACATCTGAATTCATGCGCTATCAGCCTCACGGCTCTATTGATGCCAAAGCCTTCGGAACCGAGGAAATAAAGGAAGTGCTTGCATCGCTGTCTATGAAGCCATCGATTACCGGCGGGAAGACATCGTTCTGGATGAAATTCGGCAGCCCATATATCGATGGTACGCCCTTTGTCTGGTCGCAGTCGATTTGGGCGCGTTTCAAGCAGCCCGAAGAAGTAGACTGTATTCCCGATGCCATCGACGGCGCATGGAATAAAGTGAAAATGTTTATGGAATGATAAAAATTGAACGCTATGGCTAAATACATACCGAAATTCAAGAATACACCCGCTACGCAGTTCGTACTCGATCAGTACACGTGCGGCTTCGCGCAGTGCGTCGACAACAACTGGAACTATGCCATCTATGCGCAGAATCCCGGGGTGAGCATCTATCAGAATGAATATAATGCCGGATATGTGCAGGGCAAAGTGCAGACCGGTGAAACCATTCTGGCTACACGAAATAACTCATGGAAAAACTTTCTCGTCGGCTCTACGCCTCAGAATGCTATTTCGGTCGAGGTAAAGCCTGAATATCTCACAGCGGCGGCAGAAGCTATGGTACAGAATTACAATTACCTCTACGACTGGGCGCTCAGCCGCAAAGATGACGTGAAAGTGCAGAAAATTATCCGTCTGATGTTCCGTCAGCTCGGCATTTATGAGGGTGCCGCGGGGCTGGAGCCACGTAAGACCGTTGACTATGCCGATCTTGCTCTGTCTGCTTTCGACGCGGTCCAGAGCACACTCGGAGCCGGAGATACCCCTCTTACATTCCTCGATGTGATATTCATCAACTCCCAGTATGACCTCTTCGACGCTATCGGCGACAAAATCGGGCTTGTGATGGGCTATGGAACGGCCAAGAAGCTTTCATCGAAAGACAAGCCCGACCATTGCACGGCTTTCACCAAGATGATGCCCGACGGAAATGTGTTCTGGACCCACAACTCATGGTGCTGTTTCTGGGCACAGTCGTGTGCGGTTACATATTGTATCGGCGAAGATTTCGTGACGCAGAATGCCAACTGCCCCGGCCAATTCGGCTCGAATACTGATTTCGGGTTCAACGGAAATGGAATAGGTTTCAACGAGACCACTCATGTAGACCTCTACGACAAGACCCGTATTCTCGGAGTATGGCTTACCTACCGTTCGGCGGCGGCCGAGCAGTTCTCGCGCACAATAGAGGAGTTCTACGAATACTGCAATCTCGATAACACCGGAACATATCTCAACGGCTATCATCTGGTAGATGCCAATACGGGCCGTATAGGTCTGGTGGAAATGAGCTATAACAGGATTGTGCTTTTCGTGTGCGACGGCAAGTCGATAACCATGACCGACTCTACCGGCTATAAACCCGGATTTCTCGACTACGACCATCACCTGATTACTCCTACCCATATTTTCGGCATCAACCAGCCGATATACTGGTATGTGGGCTATGAGCTCGAGAGCATGAATCTGCGCCCGATGCGCCGTATTCAGCTCTGGGACCGAATCGATACTGTGAATGATATCGAAACTGCAAAAGACCTTATCACTTATACCGAAGAACGCGAGCCGCTGTCTATATACGGCCGCTGGGATCTCGGCTACGGCACTACTGAAATGCCCCGTACACGCCCCGACGGCTCTGTCGACGCCAAGGCGTTCTCTACCGACCTGATTAAGGAGACTCTCGCCGTGCTGTCGCGCAAGCCATCGATTGACGGAACGAAGACTTCGTTCTGGATGAAGTTCGGAACGGCTCACGTGCGTCATCTGCCGTTTATCTGGAGCGAGTCGCAGTTTGCAGACATGAAGCAGCCTGAGGAAATAGACTGCGTGCCCGACGCGCTCGACGGCCGCTGGAACCGTGTGAAGATGTTTATGGAATAATATCTTGTTGAATAATGACGAAAGCGCTGCGGAGCGAATTGCCCGGCAGCGCTTTTTTTATATTGGTTTAAGAAATATTAACATGTCAAAAGTAAGCTATTGCAGATTTTTACGTCATATTCATCGGATACAATCCAAGAAAACAATCACATTTAATTATATGAAAAAATTTCTTTTAGGAGCCATCGCTGCTGTTGCTGTATTCTTCGGCTCCGCCAATCATGTTGCCGCTCAGGCTCCGGGGCAGCTCCCGACTCTCCCTCTGGATTCGGCTCTGCGCACCGGCACCCTCGACAATGGCCTCACCTATTTTATCCGTCACAACGACAATCCCAAAGGACAGGCCGATTTCTACATCGCTCAGAAAGTAGGCTCTATCCTCGAAGAAGACAATCAGCGCGGTCTGGCGCACTTCCTCGAGCACATGTGCTTTAACGGCACCGAAAATTTCCCGGGCAAGAACCTCATCAACTGGCTCGAGTCTATCGGTGTGAAATTCGGTTACAACCTCAACGCTTATACCGGTGTGGACGAAACCGTATATAACATTTCCAACGTGCCTGTTGTCCGCACATCTGTGCAGGACAGCTGCCTTCTCATTCTCCACGACTGGGCCAACGCCCTTACTCTCGACCCCGTCGAAATAGACGCCGAGCGCGGTGTTATCCACGAAGAATGGCGCCAGGCCATGAAGGGTTCCATGCGAATCCTCGAACAGGCCCTCCCCGACATCTACCCCGACAGCAAGTACGGTCACCGTCTGCCTATCGGCATAATGGAAGTGGTTGACAATTTCGAGCCCCAGGCGCTTGTAGACTACTATCACACATGGTATCGCCCCGACCAGCAGGCTCTTATTGTTGTCGGCGATATCGACCCCGACTATATCGAGGCCAAGATAAAGGAAATGTTTTCTAACATCAAGATGCCCGAAAATGCCAAGGAGCGTGTATATCTTGAGGTTGAGGATACTCCCGGCACCCTCTATGCCATCGGCCAGGATACTGAAATGTCTGCTGCGGTGATGATGCTCATGTTCAAGAACGACAATGCCCGTCTGCCCCGCGAATACCGCAACACCCCTCTCTTCTTCCAGATGGAATTTATCACCGACATGGTGACACAGATGCTCAACATGCGTCTGGCCGACCTTGCCAAGACGCCCGAGTGCGAATTTTCATCGGCGAGAGTGGAAGTCGGCGATTTCTTCCTTGCCAAGACCAAGGGTGCTCTCTCGATGGAAATTGTGGCTAAGGACGACGATGTTATCCCCGCTTTCACACAGGCTTACCGCGAACTTCTCCGTGCCGCCCGCACTGGCTTTACCATCGGCGAGTATGAGCGTGCCCGCGCCGAATTCATGTCGCACATAGAGAAAGCGTATGAAGAACGCAACGACCGCAAGAACGAGTCGTACTCCCGTGAATATGTCCGTTTCTTTGTCGATAATGTTCCCGCTCCCGGCATTGCATACGAGAAGGAACAGTACGACAGCTTTGTAAACCTCGTCGGAGTCGATATCATCAACCAGTATCTTCCCCAGCTGGTAATAGACGACAACCGCGTGCTCATAGCTCTTCTGCCTGAGAAGGAAGGCTTCACCGCTCCTACCGAACAGCAGTTTGCCAATGCTTTCGAAAGCGTGGAAGATGAAGAACTCGAAGGCTACAAAGACGAAATGCGCACCGACCCCCTGATTCCCGCACTTCCCAAGCCCGGCAAGGTGAAGAAAACGACTGAACTCTCCGAATGGGGCGCAACCGAATACACCCTTTCCAACGGTGTGAAGGTAATTGTGAAACCTACCGACTTCAAAGCCAATGAAATCGTGCTCAGCGGCATTGCTAAGGGCAAAGCCGGCTCCACCCTCGACCAGAGCCTTGCTTCGAGCATTAAGTATATAAACAACGGTCTGTGTGAATTCGGTATCAATGCCTATAACAGCTCCGATATCCAGAAATACACTCAGGGCAAGCAGGCCGGTGTTACTTTTAGCTTCGACAATTACACCCGTAATGTAAATGGCCGCACTACAGTGAAAGACCTGCCCACTCTCATGGAGCTGCTCTACGGCTACTTTACAGGTATCACTCTCGACGAGACCGAATTCGAGGCGACACGCGGCGCCGTTACCGGCATTCTCTCCAACCAGGAGGCTACCCCCGAGTTCCAGTTCAACAAGAACCTTCTCAACACACTTTTCGCTGCTCCCGCAAAGCATATGCTCACTGTAGACGACATTAAGGCTGCCGACCGTGAAGCTATTGTGAAAATCGTGCGCGAAATGACTGCCAATGCCGCAGACTACACATTTGTGTTCGTCGGCGCCATAGACCCCGCTACCTTTGTGCCTCTGATGGAACAGTATATCGCCACTCTCCCGGCCAATGTCAAAAAGAGCTCGGGTGAAATAACCCTCAACCCCGACTTCGAAATGGCAAAGGGCAGCGGCACAGATGTATTCACCACCAAGATGCAGACTCCGCAGACATATGCATTTATCGGATTGAACGGCACCATGCCATATACCGCCAAGAACAAGGCCCTCGCTTCGGTTTCGGCACAGATTCTTTCCAAGCGTCTTCTCAACAAGATTCGTGAGGAAATGGGCGCAACATACTCTATCAGCGCAAGCGGCTCTATGATGCGTGCCGGAGGTGCTAATGTGATGTTCCAGATTGCATTCCCGATGAAGCCCGAAATGCGCGAAGAGGCTCTTCAGGCCATCAGCGACATTATAGAATCGATGAAAGACAATGTGACCGAGGACGAGCTCAAGCCCGTTATCGAGTACTCTGTGAAGCAGGCCGGCGAAGACATCAAGGAGAACAGCGACTGGGCCGGAAGCATCACTGCCACCCAAATCAACGGTGTGCAGACATTTGTCAACACCGTCGAGACTCTCGAGTCAATCACTCTCGCCGATGTGAAAGCCTTTATGGCCGACATTCTCAAGCAGAACAACTACCGCGTAATCCTTCTTAACCCCGAAGGCGTAGAAGAAGCAGCCAAATAATATAAACTTCATATACTGTAGAAAAGCAGCGGCCGCACGGGTCGCTGCTTTTTTCGTATATTTGCAATGGAATAAATCTAATCGCGTAATGAAAAAGAATATCATAGCGGCAGCTGCCGCGCTGTGTGCTGTCGTGGTGGCCCCGGCGGCAAATCCGGTCTTTCCTGGCTGGTATGCCGACCCCGAGGGGATAGTAATCGGCAATGAGGTGTGGATATATCCGACGCTTTCTCGGCTATATGGTGATGACAAGGAGAAATATAAGGCCGATCTTGAACGGCAGACAGACTCCTGGAATCCTGAATATAACCTCCAGACACATTTCGACGCATTTTCGTCAGCCGACCTTGTCAATTGGACCAAACACCCTGAGGTACTGCATATAAGAGACGTCAAATGGGCCGATTATGCCCTGTGGGCGCCGGCGATAGTGCACAAAGACGGCAGGTATTATCTATATTTCGGTGCAAACGATATTCAGAACAATGAGAGGCTCGGCGGCATCGGAGTTGCTGTGGCCGATAAGCCCGACGGACCATTTGTCGATGCTATAGGCAAGCCCCTTGTGGGCGAAATAATAAACGGTGCGCAGCCTATAGACCAGTATGTGTTCCGCGATGACGACGGGCAGTATTATATGTATTATGGCGGCTGGCGCCACTGCAATGTCGTGAAACTTAACGAAGACCTCATATCCATAGGTCGTTTCGACGACGGTGATGTCTATAAAGAGGTAACTCCGCAGGACTATGTGGAAGGTCCGTTCATGCTAAAGCGCAACGGTAAGTACTACTTCATGTGGTCGGAAGGCGGCTGGACAGGCCCCGATTACCGCGTGGCATATGCTATAGCCGATTCTCCCCTCGGCCCCTTCGAGCGCATTGGCACAATCCTTCAGCAGGACCCTGAAATGGCAACCGGAGCAGGGCATCACTCGGTGATACAAATTCCAGGGACCGACGACTATTATATCGTCTATCATCGCCGCGGCCTCGATGCTGGCCACTACAATGAGCGGTCTACATGTATAGATCGCCTCGAATTCGACTCCGACGGCTATATCCGTCCTGTCAAGATGACGACTACGGGCCCGTCGGCAATAAAACCGGAATGAAACAAAAACGACCGCTCTGCGCAGATAGCCCGGAGTGGTCGTTTAGTTTAAGTATATTCGTTATTTAATAATCATCTTGGTGGCCTTTCCGCCCTGAACGCGGATTACAATGCCTGAAGAGGGATTCTCTACACGTACACCCTGAAGATTGTAGTAGACGGCAGGAGCGTCGGAGTCTTCGATTTCAACCGAGCCGATACCGGAGCTTGATTCCTTGAATGTAAGGGTGCTCTTGTAAGCTGAACCGTAGTAAAGCTTCATGGATGTCATTGTCATTATGGTTGTGGAGTGATAGGGAATGGTGATTGTCACGTTGTCGCCCTCTACGGTCTTTGTAATCTTGAACGCTTCGTTGAGTACTTCTCCTTCTTCTCCGAAGTTTTCAATGTACCAGCTTTCGCTGAAGTATCCATAAATGCCGTCTGTCTGATTGGAAAGACCGGTGCTTGTAATAGCTATATTCACATTGCTCGGGTCTGTGGCGTCAAGGACGAGGTCGGGGCTTTTTGCGCCAATCTTGAGAGCCGAATAAGTTGTCTGGAATGGATCCGCTACTTTGTAGAAGCCTTCGCCATTGGTAAATACTTCAACAGTTGCGGCTGTTGTATTCTCTCCTCCTGCGAATAAGGAATAGATTATATTTTCAGTGAACTGACCGTATCCGAGAGAGACAAACGAATCTTTTGTGAATTCGTTTTCTGTCGAGAGGACATACCAGCCCAAGTTTTCTTTGTCGGGTGTGCCGAAAGCCCAGATATCTGATTCGGGGAATATCAAAGAGGTTCCGGAGAGTGTTCCGACCGTTGCTGCCGCAGCAGAAGCTCCGGAGGTCAGATTGCCTGATGCATCCGCATCTTTGAGATAGAAATATATATCACCGTCGTTATCAGTGAAGAGATACTGATTGTTCGGTATGGTCAGAGTGCCTTTTGCTGCATCGAAGGTGGCTTTTACGGTGAATTTTTCATCGTTCTTAAAGCATACTTCGGCTTCGCCTGTGGCGCTGTTGATGATTTTGACACCTACAGAACTCTGTAGTTCACCATCATTGTTTTCCAGGAGTCCGTAGTAGTTCCATAAGGTGAGGCTTTCGACATCGCTGGCGGAAGCGGCCTTTGCGGGAGCTTTCATTTTTGTTGCAGGCATGGACTTCTTGATAGTCTCAGACTTGATGGTGGCGGTACGGGTCTGTTTAACGTAGCCTGTGGAGAACTGGCGTTCGGCAACTGCGCTGAATGCCACGATTGCTGCAAGAGCTGCTGTGTAGAGTTTCTTCATACTTTAGAAATTGGTTGAAACGATTAGATTTTTGTTGTATATATACGCTTTGTCTTTGCGTGATGATTAGAATGCCCTTGTTGTGCTTGCAAAAGTATGTATAAAATTTATATTTGCAAAACTTTTGCCAATTTTTTTAAAATTTATTATTGCTGTCCGATAAAACTTTTTGGGGCAAAACAAAATTAGGACT
>CAJTOB010000065.1 GCA_910578035.1 uncultured Muribaculaceae bacterium | reverse complement strand
TTCATCTCGTACTTTTTGGCCTGTGATTTCACATATGTTATTAAACAACCTCTAAGATATGATTGATCCGGGCAATCTGCGGCAGTTGTACTGCGAGGCCATTATTTCGCCATATGCTCCGGCAGAGCGAAGAGCAAATATATCGCCGCGGACGGTGAGCGGCAGAGTCTCGTCGGTGCCGAAGCAGTCGGACGATTCGCAAATCGGGCCGACCACATCATATGTGTCGGTTTCGGCAGCCTCCGATGTGAGATTCTGGATATGATGATGTGCCTGATATAGAGCGGGGCGGATAAGGTCGGTCATGCCTGCGTCTACTATCACGAACTTCTTTTCCAATCCGTCTTTTACATATAAAACTCTTGTTATCAGCGAGCCGCATTGAGCCACGATAGAGCGTCCGAGTTCGAAATGCACGGTTTGACCCGGTCGACGGTTCAGCTTTTTGCGGAATGCGTCGAAATATGAGGCGAAATCAGGAATCGGATTGGCGTCCGGGTTTATGTAGTCTATTCCGAGACCTCCCCCGACATTGATTGAGCTAAATTCGATGCCTTGTGCGGAATAGCGGTCTGTAATCTCGTTGATTCTTTCACAGAGCAGCGCAAAGGGCTCGTTTGTAGTTATCTGCGACCCGATGTGAAAGTGCAGTCCGATCAGATTGAGTCTTGGCTGCCGCCTACAGTATGCAATTGCATCGTCAAGCATTTCGAGTGCTATGCCAAACTTATTCTCTTTCAGTCCTGTAGTGATATAGTGGTGGGTGTGTGCCTCTATATTAGGATTGACGCGGATGGCGATGTCGACTACCTTGTCTTTCGTTGTCGCTATTTCATCTATCAGCTCGAGCTCGGGCATAGACTCGACGTTGAAGCAGCCGATGCCGCTCTCGATGGCGAATTCGATTTCCACATCGCTCTTTCCGACTCCGGCGAACGCGATTTTCTCAGGTGCAAAGCCTGCGTCAAGAGCCGCACGGATTTCACCCTCGCTTACGCAGTCTGCTCCTAAGCCCTTGTCGGCTATTAGCTTGAGAATTTTGGGATTGGTGTTTGCCTTTATTGCATAGTGAACACAAAATTCTTTTTCAGGAGCGGCTTCCCGGACGGCTGCAAGTGTTGCCGTGAGCAAGTCGGTGTCGTAATAGTAAAAAGGCGTGCGGATGTCTTTGAATTTCTGTATCGGGAAATGTGTCATGACTTGTTGGTTTGTCGCAGTTATCTATAAACTGCCGGCAGAATCAATCCGAAAGCAATTCAGACTGATTCTGTCATTGTTTCTTCTGAATCCTATTAAACAACCTCTAAGTACTTTGAAAAGTTCTGTTATTTATAAAGGAATCTCCGTATGGAGCGCTTGGGTGTCTTTTCAAATTCTTCCGGCATGATTTCAATCTTCTGAATCTGCTCATAGGGGCCTACAATCTTGTTGAGGCTCTCGCGATTGCTCTCCATAGCCTCTTCGAGGCCTTCAGGCGAGAGGCCGTCGCGCTCCACCTGTTCGCTGTCGGGATGGCAAAGGGCGACAAGATGTCCGCCTCGGTCAACGACGAGACATTCGTTCACATACGGCATGTTGCTGAGCTTGGATTCTATTTCCTCAGGATAGATATTCTGCCCGTTGGCGGTTAGAATCATGGTCTTGTAGCGTCCGCGTATATATATGGTGCGTTTGTCTGCGCCTATATAGCCCATATCGCCGGTGTGCAGCCAGCCGTCTTCTTCGAGGGCGGCGGTGCTGGCATCGGGGTTTTTGTAGTAGCCTTTCATCACATTGAGCCCGCGTACCATTATTTCGCCTTGAGAGTGTCCTTCGCTGTCGGGGAGGGTATTGTCTGATAGTATTCGGGCCTCCATGATGCCTTTGAGGGTGCGTCCGGCCGACCCTACGGCAAAGCGACGCCACGGCGAGTAGCTAATCAGCGGCCCGCATTCGGTCATGCCATAGCCGACGGTGAAGGGAAATTTGATGCGGTGCAGAAACTCCTCGACTTCGCGGTTGAGCGGCGCGCCTCCTACAATCACTTCTTCGAAAGCTCCTCCGAAGGCTTCTACAAGCTTAGCACGGATAATCGCATAGACGGCTTTGTCGAGCATCGGCAATGCAAGCACCCAGCGCATGGTCTGCTTGGTAATCATCGGCACGATGAGCTTGCGGTATATTTTTTCGAGAATCAGAGGCACGCATACTATCAGCGATGGCCTCACCTCCTTCATTGCCTTGAGCAGCAGTGCCGGTGTGGGCGTTTTGCCGAGGAGGGTTACGTGTGTGCCGGTGGCAAGCGGAACGAGCATGTCGAACGCACATCCGTAGGCATGGGCCAGCGGCAGGAACGACAGAGCCCGAGAGCCCTGATAGTGCAGATTCGAGCGGACTCCGAAAACGACGTTGCCGCGCAGATTGTCGAGCGACAGCATTACGCCTTTCGAAAAGCCGGTAGTGCCCGACGTGTAGTTTATTATAGCAGTCGAGTCGCCGGCGAAGTGCTTGTAGTGTATGTCGGTCGCCTTAAAGCCCTCGGGATAGAGTTTCCTGAAGCGACGGGTGAGGCCGCTTATCACAGAGCCGTGAGTGCTGCCGGCGCGTAGATTGCCAAGGGGTTTGCGCTCGGCAATGACAGTGCGGGTGTCGAGCGAAATGACGGCCCTTATCTGCGGCATGGCATCGAAGTCGAGTGCGGCAAAGAGCGAGTCGGCTGCGAAGAGCATCACCGCGTCGGAGTGGTTGATTATATTCTGTGCGTCGGCGCCGCTGAAATCGTTGAGCACCGGCACTATTACGGCGCCATATGTGATTGTAGCCATGAAGGTTATCACCCACGTCGGCGTATTGCGCCCCAGTAGGGCAATTTTATCGCCGGGGCGCACGCCCGTGAGTTCGAAGAACAGATGCAGGCGCGCTATGCGGCGGGCAAGATCGCCGTAAGTACTTGTCTTCCCGCTTGCATAGTCGGTAAGGGCCGGCAGTGAGAAGTTGTCGGCGAAGCTTGTCTGGTAGATTGCCAGCAAATCGTTGAACGGCGCGCTGTTGTAAGGTTCTTCGAATTGATAATTCTTCATAGTCTGAAAATTGTGTATAGCTTGAGCGCCGGGTCGTTGCCGATTATTCAGCGGTTGCTTCGTCGAGCGCTCTTTTTATGAGGCCGAAAATGCCGTCGACAGTGCCGTTGCCGTCTATGGAGTGGTACTTACCCTTTTCCATATAGTAGTCGCGCAGGGGCGATGTCTGGCGGTGGTAGACGTTGAGACGTTTTTTGATTGTCTCAAGATTGTCGTCGCTGCGGCCGCTCTGCTTTCCGCGTTCGAGCATGCGGCGGATGAGTTCGTCTTCCTCCACTTCGAGGCCTACGACCGCATGAATCTCCGAGCCGTATTCCTTGAGCATTTCAGACAGAGCCTCAGCCTGAGCTACAGTGCGGGGAAATCCATCGAAAATCACACCTTGGGCTACTTTGGCGGGGTCGTTCTTGAAAATTTCGTCGAGCACTTCTATCATCAGTTCGTCGGGAATGAGAAGGCCGTTCGAAATATAGGTGTTTGCAAGTTTGCCCAGTTCGGTTCCACGAGCTATGTGGTCGCGAAGCAGTTCGCCGGTTGATATGTGGTGGAGATTATACTCTTCGATGAGTTTTTCGCTCTGAGTGCCTTTGCCGCTGCCGGGGGCACCGAAAATCACTAAGTTCATAATATGTTTTATGTTGAGTGAGCTTGCGGCGCATGCTATTTAAACAAGCGGCAAGCCCGAAAAGTTGGCACGGCGGCGCCGTTGGTCACGTTGCCGCCGCGCGAGTCGGTTTATTCCTCTTTAAGAATGTAAATGTCGTTAAGATTGCGGGCCATGCCGTTGAGGTCGAGGCCGTAGCCGATTATGAATTTTGTCGGTATGTTGAATCCGACATAATCCGGCTTCACGGGGCGTACGAGGGCGTCGGGTTTGAAGAGAAGAGTCGCTATTCTGATTTCGGCCGGCTCTTTCTTCTCGAGGTCTTTTACAAGCCGGTGGATTGTGTTGCCGGTATCGACGATGTCTTCGACAACGATGACCGTCCGGTCCTTGATGTCTTCGTGGAGTCCTATCACTTCCTTGACGGCGCCTGAACTCTCAGTGCCTTCATAGCTTTTGAGACGGATAAAAGTGATTTCGGCATCGATGCTTTCTACAGCCCGGAAGAGGTCGCTGGCAAAGGGAAATGCACCGTTGAGAACACATATGAACAGAGGTGTTTTTCCGTTGCAGTCGCGCACAATCTCCTTGCCCAACTCGGCTACTCGGGCGTCTATCTTGTCTTTGGTGATATAGGGCTCGAAGGTAAGGCCCTCGTATGTCACTTCTTTCATGATTACGATTGGTAATATTTGTGCAAAGTTACAAAAAACTGATGAAAAACCAGCCCTCTCCGCCAATTTCCGCCGCAAAAAAAAGATGTATAAAGAATATGTGCTATTTTCGCAGTCTAAACACCTTTAATAAATTCGGATTATGATAAAAGAACTGCTTCTTGTCGGGTGTGGCGGCTTTCTGGGCGCGTGCGGGCGTTTTTTAGTTGGAAAGGTGTGTGCCCTTCTGTGTCACAGCGCTTTTCCGCTCGGTACATTCGCGGTCAATATTGCAGGCTGCCTGCTGATAGGTGTTTTTATGGGATTGTCGGAGAGGTCGCGGGCTCTCACGGCTGAGGAGAATCTGATGCTTGTCACCGGCCTGTGCGGCGGGTTTACTACATTCTCTACTTTTGCAAATGACATGTGGGGGTTGGCCGACAGGGGCAACTGGTGCGTGCTTGCGCTCTATCTCGGGGGTAGCGTCGCTCTCGGTGTGCTGATGGTGTGTCTGGGGCGCGCACTGGTAAGATATATCTAAGAGGTTATTAAACAACCTCTAAAAAGCGGGTTTCTAAAAAGCGGCAGGGGCGCCGCCGAACGTGCGCCCCTGCCTAAGCTGATAAAAAGATATTTCTAACGGCCTGAGCCGGAAATTTTGTTGCGTAGCGTTTCGGAGAATCCGGTCTGGCCGAGGAGTTCTCCGATAGTCATGTGCATGCGGTAGCGCCAGTAGTGGCGGGGATTAGCTGGAACATTTATCTGTTCTTCTTCGGGTTTTTCGCGGCGTAGTTTGCCGTCGATGCTAAGCCAGTCCTGAAGAGGGAGAATGCACAGCATTGATGGCGAGGCAAGATGGAGGTCTATGATTCGCTCGCATATCCATGGCTCGGCGAAGTATGGTGCCGCGCCTTGTTCGTGGAGCACCTCGTTGAAGAATTGCTGTGATTTGGCACGGTCTTCTTCCCACCACTGGCGGATACCGCCCATGTCGTGTGTTGAGGTGGTGCAGACGGAGTAGTAGGGGTAGCGCCATGTGTCGCCGAAAGCTGTTGCCGGGTCTTTTGGCATGCGCTGTATTTCGAGCGACAGAATTTCGAGGCGGTGCATCACGGCGGGTACGCATGCCGGAATCATGCCGAGGTCTTCGGCGCAGACGAGCATGTCGGTCGAGTCGATGAGCGGGGGTAGTTTCCACATCGCTTTGTCGTACCAGAATTCATTGTGGCGATGGTAGAAGAAGTCGTTGTAGAGACGGTTGAAGCACCAGCGCTCGTAGTCGTTGAGCGAGCGGTATATATATGTGTACTGAGCCGTGATTCTGGGGTGGTATTTGCCTTTTTCGACGGGGTCTTCGATAAAGAGCACCTGGTCTATGAGGCCGAGGAGGCCGTCGCAGATACGGGTGTTTTTCTCGTTTTTCGGCAGTGCGGCAAAGTGATCGGCTACTTTGCGCTGGGTGTCGAATTCAGCCTTGAGTTTATAACGGCCGCCGCCTACACTGTGGCAGAATTCGTCGAGAGCCTCCTGTGTGTATGGCCCGAAGAAATCTTCCACAAAATAATCCATGATATAAGGTGTGGTCTGCAGGTCGGGGTCGATCCAGAAATCGTAGTTATAGCGCAGTTCGCTTTCAGAGAATGGCAGCGCCGGATTGAAATAACCGAGCAAGCCGTGTACGGCGTCCATCGGAATCTGCCATATGCGGAAGAAACCGAGCACGTGGTCGATTCGGTATGCGTCGAAGTATTCTGCCATTTTGCGGAAACGAGCCTTCCACCAAGCGAATCCGTCTTTGCTCATTTCCTCCCAGTTGTATGTCGGGAAGCCCCAGTTCTGGCCGAGTACGGAGAAATCGTCGGGCGGAGCTCCGGCCTGGCAGTCCATATTGAACAGACTCGTGTCGGTCCAGGCGTCGGCGCTGGTGCGTGATATGCCGATAGGAATGTCGCCCTTGAGAGCTATACCATGGAGGTTGGCATATTCGTGTACTCGCCTCATTTGTCTGTCGAGGTGATACTGGAGGTAATACACGTAGTCCATTTCGGCCTGAGCCTCTGATTTTACTTTTTTCAGGGTGTTTTCTGAATATTCCGCATATTTGCCCCAGCGGGAGAAGTCGGGTGTGCCGAATTTGTCGCGAAGAGTGCAGAAAGCGGCATAGGGTTCAAGCCAGTATGCATTTTTTGCCATGAAAGCTTTGAATTCGTCGCTTTCCATGGTCGCTTTGCCGTTTAGGGCAAAAATTTCGCGAAAATATTCTATTTTGGCATTGTTCACGCGCTCGTAGTCTATCTGGGGGAGCGCGTTGAGCTCTTTGCGGAGATTGTCGAAGTATTCGCGTCGGGCGGGGTCGGCGAGAGTGCCGAGTTCTTCGAGGCGGAGATACATCGGGTGGAGCGCGAATGTCGAATTTGCGTTGTAGGGATATGAATCGGTCCAGGTGCCAGTCATCGTTGTGTCGTTGATGGGCAGAATCTGGATAAAGGTCTGGCCTGTTGCTACAGCCCAGTCGACCATGGGCATGAGGTCGAAGAAATCGCCTACGCCGAAGTCATCGTCGCTTCTGAGCGAAAAAACGGGAATGGCTGTGCCGGCACCTTTCCATGGGCGTTCGTCGCTGAGATATCGCAGACCGGCAACGGTGGTTGCGCAGCCATTGCGGGGCGTGCAGCCGAGACGTCGGTTGGCTCCCTGTTCCCATTCGACAACGGAATTGTCGGCATCTTTAAGTATCAGGAACTTATATTCCGTATCGGCGCTAAGGCCTTTCGCCGGCAGAGCTATTTTCCACACAGGGAAGTCGGCACAGCTCAGACGGACTGCCTTTTCCGGATTCCAAGCCCCCATGACATCGGCCTCGCCGCAGATGGCAAGCGTGCAATCAGAGGGAACCGAAGGTGCCGCCACATGGAACACCAGGCTGTCTGCGCCCGGCAATATATGGGGGCATTTGTTTTCGTCGTGCCGGAAGATACACTCTGTGAAGGCCCGCGAGTAGAAAGGTTTGTCGTAGGGCTGTTCGTGCCAGCGGTCAAACAAATCGTATTCATGAACTCCGGCAACGGGTTCGAACAGATGGCTGTCGCCCCATTCCTGCTTCACGTCGCCGCTTTCGTTTCGCACTATATACTGGTAGCGGAACGCCTGTATGCCGTCGGGCAGTTCGAGTTCGGCGTGCCACGCACGGTCGCCGTCTACTTCCATTTTCAGGGCATCGGCATGTTTGCCGTTGCCAAGAGCCGGAATATCGGCGCTCACATAGAGCGATTCGCCCCAGTTGGCACGGTAATCTATATGGAATATAAGTTTCATGGGTGTATGTAGGTATGATATAATCTCTGAATGGTAGATGTCGTTTGTATATTCAAATAGCAAATGTAGATAAAAATCCTTACCGCAGACAGTGATTTAAGAAATTTTAGTAAAAAAAGCACGAGGCTGTGTCTTGCAACATAGCCTCGTGCACAGTTATGATTTCATTGCTATCCGCATTTGGAGGTGCCGCAGGCGGTGCAGATGAGGCATCCTTCCTGGTAGACGAGTGTCTCTTGGCCGCAGTTGGGGCAGCGCTGGCCTTTGGCAGTGGTGCCGTTGGGCAGATATTTCTTTAGTGCGCGCTCTACGCCCATCTTCCATGTGTTGATCGACTGAGAGTCGAGTTCGAGGCCGCCTACAAGTTTGAGCACCTGGTCTATTGGCATGCCATAGCGCAGTACGCCCGAAATGAGTTTGGCGTAGTTCCAGAATTCGGGGTTGAATTTGTCGCTTAGGCCTTCGATGGTTGTCTTATGGCCGCGCTTGTTGATGAACTGGAAGTCGTAGCGTTTATTTCCGTTTTCGTCGGTTGCCTTGATGATTTTTCCGTGGTTTACAGACTTCGGAATGAAAATTCCGTCTTCATCGTCGGCAAGACCGGTGAAAATTTCGTATGGGCGACCGTCAACGAGGCCTACAAATGCAATCCATTTTTCTTTGTTGTTCTGGAAGCGCACCACGTCGGCTTCGAGCTCGTTGGGGCGTTTGGCCAGAAGGGGCGTGTGTTCGTGGGCTTGCTCTTTTTTCTTTTCGATAGCCACGAGGACACCCGAGCGAGAACCGTCGCGATATACTGTGCAACCCTTGCAGCCGGCATGCCAGGCCTGGCGGTAGAGGCTTTCAACGGCTTCGACAGATATGTCGGCGGGCAGATTGATGGTTACGGATATGCTGTGGTCCACCCATTTCTGGATTTTGCCCTGCATAGTCACTTTTTCGTGCCAGTCGATTTCGTTTGCTGTGGCACCGGCATATGGCGAGGCGGCAACGAGTTCGTCGAGTTCGGCCTGAGTGAAGTCGCGCCGGGGCTCTATGCCTTTTGTCTTCATCCAGTCGAGGAATTTGGGGTGGTAGACGATGTATTCCTCGAAAGCGTCGCCGCTGTCGTCGATATAGTCTATGCGAGCGGCCGGGTCGGCGGCATTGACCTTGCGGCGGCGTTTGTAGACGGGCATGAATACGGGCTCTATGCCGCTCGAAGTGCGTGTCATGAGGCTCGTTGTGCCTGTCGGGGCTATTGTGAGGCAGGCGATGTTTCGTCGGCCGTTGGTTTTCATGCGCTCGTAGAGTTCTGGGTCGGCTTCAGCAAGGCGCTGTATATAGGGGTTGCCGGCTTCGCGGGCGGCATCGTAGACTTCGAAGGCGCCGCGTTCGGCAGCCATCTTCACAGACTCGCCATAGGCGGCAAGAGCTACAGCACGGTGCACGCTTACTGAAAAATCGGTAGCTTCGGGTGTACCGTAGCGCAGGCCCATGGCGGCAATCATGTCGCCTTCGGCTGTGGTGCCCAGTCCGGTGCGGCGTCCGCGAAGAGTCTTGGCCTTTATCTTGAGCCAGAGGTTGCGCTCAGGCGCTTTTACCTCTTCGGGCTCCGGGTCTGTGTCGATTTTGGAGAGTATGGTGTCTATTTTCTCCATTTCGAGGTCGATGATGTCGTCGAGCATGCGCTGCGATTTGGCGGTCACTTCGGCGAGTTTGTCGAAGTCGAAACGGGCTTCGGGCGTGAAAGGATTCTCTACGAAGGAGAAAAGATTGATTGCCAGCAGGCGGCAGCTGTCGTAGGGGCAGAGAGGAATTTCGCCGCATGGATTGGTGGAAATGGTCTCAAAGCCAAGGTCGGCATAGCAATCGGGCACCGACTCGCGGCGGATAGTATCCCAGAACAGTACGCCGGGTTCTGCCGATTTCCATGCGTTGCCTACTATTTTCTGCCAGAGGGCCGCTGCGTCTATTTCCTTGATGGTCTCGGGGCTGTCGCTGTTTACGGGGAATTGCTGGCGGTAGGGCTCTCCGCTTTCGACACAGCGCATGAAGTCGTCGTCAATACGCACGCTCACATTTGCGCCCGTTACTTTGCCGGGTGTCATCTTGGCGTCGATGAACGCTTCGGAGTCGGGGTGCTTGATTGATACAGTCATCATCAGGGCGCCGCGGCGGCCGTCCTGGGCAACCTCGCGGGTCGAGTTGGAGTAGCGTTCCATGAAGGGCACGATGCCGGTAGAGGTCAGCGCCGAGTTTTTAACGGGTGTGCCTTTCGGGCGCAAGTGGCTGAGGTCGTGGCCTACGCCTCCGCGGCGTTTCATGAGCTGAACCTGCTCCTGGTCTATGCTGATGATGCCGCCGTAGCTGTCGGGCTTGCCGTCGAGACCGATTACGAAGCAGTTCGAGAGAGAGCCGACCTGAAAATTGTTTCCGATGCCTGCCATGGGGCTTCCCTGAGGCACGGAGTAGCGGAAATCGCGCAGGAGTTCGTAGATTTCGTCCTCGCTCATTCCGGCGGGGTAGCTGGCTTCGATGCGTGCCAGCTCGCGGGCTATGCGGCGATGCATATCGTCGGGGCTTTGCTCGTAGATGTTGCCGTAAGAGTCTTTGAGGGCGTATTTGTTCACCCATACCTGAGCGGCCAGTTCGTCGCCGCCGAAGTATTTGAGTGAGGCTTCGTAAGCCTCCTCGTAGCTGTATGTTTTCGCTTCTGACATGGTCGGTTAAATTTCTCGCAAAATTCGCCAAAAATTACCGTTCATGCAATACTGGCAATTATAAAAAAGCCTCGATGTTGATAACTTGAAAAATGTTGACAACTTTTGAAACTCCGCCAGATTATTCATCGGCCTGTCGTTCGGATTTCACGACGAGCCTGTAGCCGATTCCGCGCAGGTTGAGAATGTTTATCGCGGGGTCGTGTCGCAGATGGCGGCGCAGTTTGTGGATAAAGCCATGGAGTGAGTTGCGGTTGTAGTAATCGTCGTGTTTCCACACCAGTTCCATTAGTTCCGATGATTCTACGGTCTCGTTTATGCGGGCCGCGAAATATGCGAGAATCTTGGCCTCGATGTTGGTGAGGTCGATGGTGTGGGCGCCTACGGAGAGGCGGTTGGCAACGGTGTCGAAGCTGTAGGCTCCAATCTCTATCGGCTTGTCGGGCACGGTCTCTTTGCGCCTCCGTTTCAGCAAAGCGGCTATGCGCACGGATAACTCGCGCATTTTAAATGGTTTGCGAATGTAGTCGTTTGCCCCGATGTCGAATCCTTCTACTACGTCGTCGATTCCCGAGCGTGCTGTCAGAAAAATCAGAGGCACATCGTGGTCGAGGCTGCGTATGCGACGCGCCATTTCGAATCCGTCCATGCGGGGCATCATCACGTCGGCAAGGACTATGTCTGCTCCGTGGGTGCGGAAGTATTCGAGACCCTCGGCGCCGTCTGCTGCTGTGGCAAGCTCATAGCCTTCGTCTGCGAGGGTTTCCGATATGATTGTCGATAGTGTGGATTCGTCCTCCACAAGCAATATCCTATTTTTCATCGTCTTTCAGTCTGATTGTAAATATGGTGCCTTTGCCGGGCGAAGATGCCGCCGATATGCTCCAGCCATGTTTCTCGACAATCGAACGTACGTAGTACAGTCCGATTCCGTAGCCGCGCACGTCCTGCCGTTTGCCCGTGGGTACACGATAGAATTTATTGAAAATCAGCGGCAGCGCTTTCTGTGATATTCCGATGCCGTTGTCGCTCACACTTATGGTGTGTGAATCGGCCCGCAGCCTTATATGCACAGAGTCGCCTGAATATTTAATGGCATTGTCGAGAAGATTGTTTATTACATTGCCGAAATGGACGGGGTCGCAGTCTATTTCGAGATTTTCGGGAACGACGTCCACATCGATTTCAGCCGGTTTGTTTGCCTTGAGCGTCTGTATGCATGCAATTTCGGAGAACAAGGGCTTTACGGCTATTCTGTCGCGGGCGAGAGAGAAATTCTTGCGACGTTCCATGCTCATGGACAAGATATTTTCCACCAGTTCGCTAAGGCGCGTGAGTTGCTCGATGGCGAGCCGGAGGTAGCGTTCGCGTTTTTCTGAATCATGATGTTTTCCGTAGTTCAGGAGTGTGTCGTTGGCGGAATAGGCCGCGGCGATAGGCGTCTTGAGTTCGTGCGTCATGTTGTTGATGAAATCTTCCTTCATTTCATCGAGCGAGCGCAGTCTCATCACGGTGTGTATGAGATAGAAAAATGCAAAAGCCAGGGCTGCCACGATAAGCGCTGTAGTCGCTATTATTCCGCCCGTGCTGTTGAGCAAATCGCTGAGGGGATATGATATATAGGCGCGGTATATCGGAGCATGGCCTTTAAAAAGCGAATAGTCGAAAGTCCACATGCCTTTCGGGGTGTGCGGCAGCACGGAGTCGGCCGGAAGTATGAACGCATGTCTGGGATGAAGACCTGCCTGGCTCATTTCGGCTAAAAAGAGACTGTCGAGCATTTTGAAGTCTGTCGGACCTGAAAATGCGGCGCTTTTGGCACGGAGATTATATGCGAGGGTTGTGTTGAATGCCTCGGACAGGCCTAATAGTTTTTCATCGGTCTTGGAGTCATCAGACTCGTCTTGTTCAAATGAATCTATGATACGGCCGCTTTCCGTCATGCGGTGGTTGATGTCGAAAACAACCGAGATATTGCTGTCAGGATAGTTGCAGCGGTCTTTTAACCGCTTCATTATTTCGATGATGTCGGCGTTGCTCAGGCAATCTCGGGCTATGACGAGATACTGCTCTTTTACAGATGAATACAACGAGTGAAGGAAAAATATATTTCCTGCGAATAAGACGGTTATGACAGCTAATATTATTATTGTGACCTTTCTGAAATTTTTCATGCCCAAAGATAAGCAATTGTGACAAACCGGCATTTCTGCCTCGCCAAAAAATAAGAAAAAATAAGACAAGATAAGGACTGGTTAAGATAAGTGCGTCTAATTTTGCAACACGACGAAAAACCAATGGATTATGAAAAATATCGCTTTGATAATTCTTTTATCGCTGTCTGGCCTTTCTGCTTACGGACAGTCTGCTATTGAGCTTAACGAAGTGACAGTAAAGGCTAAAAGTGTAATCAGAACTCCCGACGGAATGATACTCATACCCGACCGCGAGCAGACCAGACATTCTGCTTCGGGCTACGACCTTGTGCGCAATCTCATGATTCCCGGAGTAAGTGTCAATGTCGCCGAGGGCAAGGTTGACGCTCTCGGCGGAGCCGTATCTCTGTATATCGACGGACAGCCGGCCGAGGCCCGTGAAGTGCGGCAGTTGCGTCCTGCCGATGTCGCTAGAATCCAATATATGGAAACGCCCACAGGACGCTATGCCGGCGACCGCACCGCAATCAATTTCATTTTAAAGAAAAGGGATTCTGGCGGGTATGTAGGCATCGACGCACTGCAGCGCATTGGCTATATGGGCGGCGACTACAACCTTTCAGCAAAGCTCTATAGCGGCAAGACGCAATACACCCTTTTTTCAGGTACCGATTATAAAAGTATCCATGGCGCGGCTTTGACAGGAGACGAGATAATTATGTTTCCTCAGTCAATAATCGGACGCGAGTTTGCTACGAACGATTCCAAAACCGTCAGCAACTCACAATACGCCTGGTTCAGAGTGCGCAACAAGAATGAGCGGCGCACACTCCGCGCAACATTCAACTTCGTCAGGAGCGCTTCGCCCGAAGATTACAGTTCTTCGTCTCTTTCATATACCGGCCTGGAAACTCCGCTCACGGTAAATGCCGATAAATGTTCGAAATCGCGCAATTTCAAGTATAGTCTGGGCTTGAGCGGAACATTCGAGTTCGCGAAAGGTCATTTTATGGACGTCTCGGCAAGCGCAACGGCGAGCCGAAATCATTACTCCTATGATTATGTGGAAAATGACAGCCCGGTTAATTCCGACACCGGCGAGGACTATTATAATATTTCAGCAAATGTGCTGTATGGCATGAAGTTCGAGCGCGGCAATTCGCTTGTCTTTAAAGTCAGCGAATTTCACAATGTAAGTTCTGCCAATTATTCCGGGGCCAACAACTCCTGGCAGCATCTATGGTCTTCAGAAACCATATGCTTCGGCCAATACTCGCATCCGCTCTGGGGAAAAGCTTCCGTACAGGAGGCTCCGGGCTTCTCCGCACAGTCCTATCGCTTGCACGGCGAGAAGCTTACAAGTTTCATCGGGCCGCGTCTGCAGACTGTCTTCGCCATGCAGCCTGCGCGCAATCAGGCCTTGCAGCTGCAATTAGTGTATGGCAACTCATATCCGCAGCTAAGCATGATGACCGGCGCCGTGCAGCAGGTAGACCTCATACAGCAGCGCCGGGGAAATCCCGACCTGAAACATACCCGTATAGCTCAGGCCTCAGCTGTCTACGGGCTCGGTATAGGTAAAGTAAATCTGCAGGCTGTCGGTATATTCAACGGTGCCTGGCGCTTGCCCGTAGCGTGCTATTCGATAGAAGGCAATATGCTTGTGCAGTCATATAGGCCAAATGCAGACTGGCGCCAGATAGACGCATATGTGTCGGCTACGTGGGCCCCGACATCTAAATTCAATATTCAGCTGACAGGAGGATATTACTACAACGGTTATTTCAAAGATGCGCGTTTGTCGGCCGCGTGCTGGAAGGCGAGTGGTCAGGCTGCTTATTATTTCGGTGATTTCGCATGCAACGTACGCTTCGAGACACCGCGCAAATTCGCCTCCTACGACCTTACTGTCACCAGAACGCCATGGCTCTACGGAATCTCGCTATCTTGGAGCCACAAAGCTCTCCAGATAGAAGCCGGAGCCGACAATCCGTTCCTTCGCAGGCCTCTATATAGAACAGCCCTCAATACAGATATTTACCGCTTCGATAAGACGTCATATTCACCTCTGAACCGCAGTTCGGCATACCTGAAAGTGGTATGGTCGGTAGATTTCGGCAAGAAAACCAAACACGACCCCCGCAACGTCGACCGCAACATCGACAGCGGCATCCTCAAGGCTCAGTGATAAGTAAGCTTAAAAACATAACGGCATTACATGTTAAGGAAGACCGGGGAGCTCGCCGCGATTGGCGCGCTCCCCGGTCAATTCATATCCTGAGGTTTATTGGCTTAGAGCTGGTTTACTTTGCCGGCGAAAAGGCTGAGGCCGGTGTTCTTCTCCTTGATGAAGAAAACGAAGGGGCGGTCGACGGTAAGTTCGATTGCCTTGGGTTTTTCCTCGTCCAGACCGGGGGCGAGAGCTATTCCGCTCCATGTGGCGGCAGCGGCTTCAGTGCCTTCTTCGGTCACACTTATGCCAGCCTTCTGATAGACATGGAAATAAGCGTCGATAGCCTCGGTGAAAAGGCTTGTTTTCTGCATATTGCCAAT
>CAJTOB010000064.1 GCA_910578035.1 uncultured Muribaculaceae bacterium | reverse complement strand
ATCATGCGACGATGACGTGTCGTATGCCGAGCTTCTGAATCAGGAAAATTATGCCGTAAACAATTTTCTCGCCGACCAGGTTGTGTATCTCGATATTCCGGCCGATACAGTTTTCGAAGTAGGACCCGATGCTCCCTATTATCGTCTTGATGAAGACGGCCAGCTGTATATGCAGGTGCTCAAAGCCGGCACTCCCGGCAACAAGGTAAGAAACAACGAGAGAATTTATTACCGCTATATCCGCTGGAATCTCGAGTATTATAAGGATGGCACTCTTCCCCAAGGCACGGGAAATATGCTGTCTCTCAGCCCGGCCTATTTCCTTTATGGCAACTCTAACTCGATATATCTTTATGGGTCCGGCATACAGGCTCCTTTGGAATTCCTGCCCATAGACTGTGAGGTGAATCTTGTGGTGAAATCTACCGTTGGTATGCAGCCGGACCAGACTGATGTTATCCCATATTTATATAAACTTGTTTATCAGCGTCCTATGTAAGTAGTCGCTAAGCTCGAACTTGTAATTCCCAACAGACATATGTCACTCATAAAATCTATCTCAGGAATCCGTGGCACTATCGGAGGTCCTGCCGGCGAGGGTCTCACCCCCCTCGACGTGGTAAAGTTCACAGCTGCTTATGCTTCTTTTATTGAGTCGAATACTAAAAAGAGCAACCGCACAATTGTAGTCGGCCGCGATGCCCGTATTTCAGGTTCGATGGTTCGAGACCTCGTGGTAGGCACGCTCTGTGGCATGGGTTTCGATGTAATCGACATCGATTTGGCCTCCACACCTACCACCGAACTGGCCGTTGTAGGTGAGAATGCCTGTGGAGGTCTCATTCTGACCGCCTCGCACAATCCCCTGCAGTGGAATGCTCTCAAGCTTCTCAATGAACATGGCGAGTTCCTCAATGCCGAGGAAGGCGCGCGCGTGCTCGAGATAGCTGCTTCCGACAGTTACAATTTCGCACCGGTAGATAAGCTTGGCAAAGTTTACACAAATACGACATGGAACCGTCGTCATATCGACCAGGTGCTCGCTCTTCCCCTCGTAGACCGCGAAGCAATCGCCAAGGCCGGTTTCAAGGTTGCTGTCGATGCCGTAAACTCCGTAGGTGGTGTCATTGTGCCTGAACTGCTCCGTGCTCTCGGTGTAAAGGAGGTTGTTGAACTCAACTGCACTCCAACAGGCTATTTTGCCCATACTCCCGAACCCATTCCCGAAAACCTCGGCGATATCGCTGCTTTGGTGGCTGATAGCGGAGCCGACGTAGGCTTTGTTGTCGATCCCGATGTTGACCGTCTTGCCATCATAAGCGATGGCGGCGCATTCTTTGGCGAAGAATATACCCTTGTGTCGATAGCCGACTATGTTCTCGCACACACGCCCGGTAACACCGTGAGCAACCTCAGCTCTTCGAGAGCCCTTGCAGACGTTACCCGCGCGCATGGCGGCGAATACGAAGCCGCAGCCGTAGGCGAAGTCAATGTGACAACAAAAATGAAGGAAACCGGAGCTGTTATCGGCGGCGAAGGCAACGGCGGTGTCATCTATCCCGCTATCCATTATGGCCGCGACGCTCTTGTAGGCATCGCTCTCTTCCTCACTATGATGGCTAAGAGCGGAAAGAAGCCCTCTGAAATCCGTGCGGCTCTTCCTGCCTACGATATCTACAAGACCAAGATTCAGCTTACACCCGAAATCGATGTAGACGCTATCCTCGAAGCTATCAAAAATCACTTCGCCGGAGAACGAATAACAGATATCGACGGTGTGAAGATAGACTTTGCAGACAGTTGGGTGCATCTGCGCAAATCGAATACAGAGCCTATCATTCGAATCTATTCCGAGGCGCATACCCCGGAGGAGGCCGCTGCACTTGCCGACAAAATCAAGGCGATTGTAGATACAATCGTAGCTCAATAAAAGTACTTATAAATAATAATTCCGCCGGATACCATCGTTGTCCGGCGGAATTTTTTTCATAGCTTCAGAACGGCTTTTTTAAGTCCTTTCGCTTTTGCCGTCAGAGCTACATTTCCGTTCAGGCCGGGTCTCACTATGACAAGCACGCGACCTTGGGCGGCTTTGCGGTCGCGGCGTGTATATCCGGCGGGGTCGGTGGGGTCGGGCGAGCCTGTTGCCAGAATCTCTGCATTGCCGTCTGTAGAGAATGTAAGCATGTTTGTGGCATCTGGCACTATCCGGCCACGGGCGTCTACAATTTCAGCTACAATGTAAGCAAGCTCGGGCGATGGCCCGTAGGCAGGTTCTGCTGTAAGCCTTATGGCAGCCGGCCGTCCGGCGGTCTCGATAATGGCCGAGTCAGCCCGACTACCGTCGGCTCCGATGGCAACGGCACGCAGAGTTCCTGAAGTGTAGGGGATTTCGAATTCTGCCATAAACTTTTCTGCGCGGCCTGTGTTTTTAGTGCCGATAAGCTTGTCGTTGAGATAGAGCTCGACTTTCGGATAGCTTGAAGCCACCTCGACAGTAATCGGTTTTCCATTATGGCCCGGCCAGTTCCATGACTTGTATGTGGGCCAGGTTCCCCACATGGTTTCCTTAACTTTACCTTTATAGCCGTCGGGTTCGCGCACGGCCAGCGAGAGCATCGGCTTGTCGGCGTAGAGCAACTCCCTATAATATGATATGGGCTTACGCGCGCCTGTGATGTCGATATCGCCGCACTGTGAGTTATGCCACGGCCATAGCGGGCGCTCGAAGTGCTCGCCTTCGGGGTCTCCCTCATAGTAATGCCGCCCGATACCCGACTCTCCGATATAATCAATGCCAGTCCATACAAAATCGCCGATTACATAGGGCAGGTCGGCTACTTTGGTCCAGTTAGAGAATGCATCGCGCGGATAAGACTCTGTCTGCCATATTACCCGCGACGGCACACGGGCGTGGTCGCCTTCGGCTTTATGAATCATATAATTGTAGCCTATGATGTCGTGCTCGGCGGCGAGTGCATCATAAATTTCCCAATCCGGATCCCAAGAGGCAAGAGCCTGTGTTACAGGTCGCGAAGAATCAAGCTCACGGCATTTTGCGGCAAACATGCGGGCTGTAGCCACGGCTTCGGGCGATTTGCGCTCAAGAATTTCGTTTCCTATGCTCCATGCGATTATAGAGGGGTGGTTGCGGTCGCGTTCTATCATAGAACCCAGGTCTGCGGCCCACCATTTGTCAAGGAGGGTAGAGTAGTCATAGGGTGTCTTGGCTTCGCGCCAGCCGTCGAAAGCCTCGTCTATCACAAGCAGTCCGAGACGGTCGCAGGCGTCAAGAAAAGCCGGCGCCGGTGGATTGTGAGAGGTACGCACGGCATTGAAGCCGGCCTCTTTGAGCAGTGTGGCTTTGCGGTATTCCGCATCGTCGTGCGACGCCGCGCCGAGAATGCCGTTGTCGTGGTGCACACATGCGCCGGACAGCACTATAGGCTTGCCGTTGAGCCGACAGCCGTCTGTCGACCATGAAAATGAACGAATGCCGAATGTTTCTGTTTCCTTGTCGCCGTTGCCGAGTGTCACTTCTGCTGTGTATAGTTCGGGCGTTTCGGGGCTCCAGAGCTTTGGAGAGGCTATCGTTATGTCGTAGCTCAGATATTTTTCTTTTTCAGACGGGCGCACAAGTACGGTGTCGTATATTGCGGCGTCGGCACGTTCTGATTTGACGGTCAAAGGCATACGCAGGTCTTCTGAGCGTTTGCCGGGGCATGCCAACGTAAATTGCACACGTGCCACAGCACTGTCGGGCTTTATGACAGGCGTCGTCACATGCATGCTCCAGGGCCGGATATGAATCGACGGGTGAGATTCGAGCCAAACATGCCGGTATATGCCCGAGCCGCTGTACCAACGGCTGTTTTTCTGTTTTGAATTGTCGACGCTTATAGCTATGGTATTGTCGCCGGCATGGAGATATGGCGTAATATCAATGCGGTATGACGTGTATCCGTAGGGGTGCCCTCCGGCGTATGTTCCGTTCACCCATACCCTGGAATCCATATATGCGCCTTCGAGATACAGATATTCTGTGCCTGTCGGTGCTGAGTCGAGATTTATGGTCTTGCGGTACCAGCCGGTGCCTGTAGGCAGATATCCGCCGTCGTTTCCCGAGGGGCACTCGCGGTCGAAATCGTGCTCTACGCTCCAGTCGTGCGGCAGATTTACCGATTTCCAGCCCGAAACGTCGTATGAGGGCGACACGGCAGTGCTGTCTGCTTCCAAGGAGAATAGCCAGTCTTTGTCGAGCAGCTTTCTCGACTCAGTAACAGACCAGACGGGCATATTTATTGTTGTAAGGAGTAGTAAACTGGTTATGATATGTTTCATGGCTGATAAATTTTTTGCGAAGCTATAAAAAAAACACGAACTTTGCAATATGACAGACTCCAAGAAAATGATATGGGCGAAACTTATTAATGATAAGCGTTTTGGCCTCGAGGACTACCATGATCCTAAAAAAAACAGTACTCGCACCGATTTCAGACGCGATTATGACCGTCTTGTCTTTTCAAGTCCTTTTCGGCGCCTCCAGAACAAGACGCAGGTGTTTCCTCTGCCCGGAAGCATATTTGTGCACAATCGCCTTACTCATTCGCTCGAGGTATCGTGTGTGGGTAAATCCATGGCCGATTCCATAGCGCAGGCACTGAAGACCCGCTATGCGGAGACAGGAGAACCGACCGAACATTTCGACCATCTCGGCGATATTGTAGCTGCGGCCTGTCTTGCCCACGACCTCGGAAATCCGCCGTTCGGCCACTCGGGAGAGAAAGCCATATCGACGTTTTTCAGCGAAGGACCTGGAAAGGAAATTCAGAGTCTGCTCAGCCCGGAGGAATGGAGCGATTTAACTCGTTTCGAGGGCAATGCCAATGCATTCAGGGTGCTCACGCACCAGTTCAAGGGGCGGCGTCGGGGTGGCTTTGCCATGACATACTCTATGCTTGCCTCGATTGTCAAATATCCATATGAATCTATCCTCTCAACAAAAGGCAAATTCGGATTTTTCACATCGGAAAAAGCCGATTTCGAGCGTGTGGCCTCAGAACTTGGCATGCTGCGCCTCTCGACCGACGGAGAGCCGCTACGCTATGCCCGGCACCCGCTTGTATATATCGTAGAAGCGGCCGACGATATCTGCTATGAGGTTATGGACCTGGAAGACGCCCATAAACTGCGCATTCTTCCTCAGCCGACAGTCGTCGATGCTCTCCTTGCATTCTTTTCGCCTGAACGGCGCGAGCATATCGAGCAGTCCATGCTGCGGGTGAGCGACCCTAACGAACAAGTGGCGTATCTGCGGTCGTGTGTGGTCGGTGTGCTTGTAGACCGATGTGCGGAGACATTTATAGCTAACGAGGACGCGATTCTCGAAGGAACATTCAGGGGGTCTCTCCTTCAGAATATTCCCGACAGAGAGCGTAATGCCTATGAAAACTGTAATGTCTTGTCGTGGAATAAGATTTATTGTGCCTCCGAGGTAGTCGATGTGGAACTGGCCGGTAACCGTATAATCAGTTTTCTGATGGAAAGGCTTGTCGAGGCTGTAATGAATCCTACGCTGAACTATTCGCGGCTCCTGCTCGCAAAATTCCCCGAACAGTATGATGTTGAATCGCCAACGCTCTTCGGCAAACTGCAGGCTGTGCTCGACCATATTTCGGGTATGACCGACGTATATGCGCTCGATCTTTACCGCAAACTGAACGGAATGTCACTTCCGGCAGTTTAATTTTAATAGTAGATTAATGAAAGAACTCCTTTTATGAAGAGATTCGCTTTATATATAGCTTTTGTGGTGTTTGCTGTGGTGTCTATTGCGGCGAAAACCTATGGTATCGACGATTTGCCTAATGTGCATCTACAGGACAGCACACGTTTTGTAAGCAATCCCGACGGAATCTTGTCACAGAGTGCTGTTGATAGAATTGATGCCGCTATGCGCAATATTCGTCGCACGAGTTCAGCCGAGGCGGTTGTTGTCGTCGTCGATGATATCGAGGGCGGCGATATAGACGGTTTTGCAACCGAGCTTTTTGAGAAATGGGGGCTTGGGAAGTCCGACAAGGACAACGGTCTGCTGATATTGGTTGCAAAAGATTTGCGCAGAGCGGCCATACGCCCCGGATATGGGCTGGAGGGCGTTTTGCCCGATATTACCTGCGGACGCATACTTCGCGAGCAGATGTTTCCGCGGTTCAAGACCGGCGACTTCGACGGTGGTCTCATAGCGTCTTCGCAGACTGTCGAAAAAATTCTTACAGACCCCGACGCGGTAGAAGAAATAATGTCGCGAAATGCCGATCCGGACTATAATGGCGGAATAAGAGAGGAAGGCCCCGATATAGTGCAAGTCTGGCTCGTTATAGCCGGTATTCTCACTCTGATACTGCTGATAGTTTTTGTGGGCAAGCTTCAGGAGGTGAAAAAACTGTCGCCTCGTGAAAAATATATGAAACTCGACGGACTTAAGCCCTTGTATCTGGCTTTGACCGTATTCGGCCTCGGCATACCCATTCTGGCTTCATTGCCGCTTGTAATCATGCTGCGCCGCTGGCGAAACGCACCCCATAAATGCCGTCGCTGTGGCTCGATGATGAATAAGATAGACGAAGTGCACGACAATGAATATCTCGACGGCGCGCAGGACCTTGAAGAACGTATCGGCTCGGTCGACTATGATGTATGGCGCTGTCCGTCGTGCGGAGAGACCGACATAGAGCAGTATGTAACCAAAGGCACTCCGTATCATCAGTGTGAGAAATGCCATGCCTATACTTCGCGTCTGGCACGTACACGAGTACTCAGAAGAGCTACAACGACCCGTGAAGGCGAGGGTGTGCGCGAGTACGACTGTCTCAACTGCGGCCATGTCACCCCGGAGAGATTCGTTCTGCCTGTCGTTGCGACTCCGATTATAATCAGTGGCGGAGGCGGCAGTGGGGGAGGCTTCGGAGGCGGCGGCTTTGGCGGCGGAAGTTTCGGCGGCGGAAGCACCGGTGGCGGCGGAGCCTCCGGCGGCTGGTAAAAAAAGTAGCGCCCTGAGTCCGAAAAAAAAGGACTCAGGGCGCTGTTTTTATGGTAAAATGTGCTTATTTGACGTTTACTTTGGCTGTTGCAGAACCGGCTTTTACAATGTATATGCCTGCTGCGAGACCTTCAATATCTGCATTGTCGGTTTCTGCCGAGAATACTGTGCGGCCGGCCATGTCGAATACTTGTACGATTACGGGCTCTGCCGCTTTCACAGAAATGCGATTGCCTCCCGAAATGGCAATTTCACCTATTCCAATAGAAGAAATGCCCGACAGTTCCGACATTCCTTTTATGTTTGTGAAGAAATCGCCCCATTCGCTGGCCTTGTAATCGGCTACGGCACCGTCGGGGCAGTAGACTGTGATGCGGGTTTTGTCTACGCCGCGGAAGGGGTCGGTGAATCCTTCCCAGCCGTCGAACTCTGAAGGAGTGCTTCCTTTGCATACAATGCTCTCGAGGGCCGTGCAGTTATAGAACGCACGGTTCCCGACATCGGCAAGCGATTCGCCGAGAGTGATTGTAGTGAGTTGGGCGCAATCGGCAACGAGAGCTTCTTCGATTTTGGTGAGGCTTGAAGGCAGGACAAGCTCTTTCAGCTGAGTGCCGGCAAATGCCTGGCCCAGAATGGTTCTTACGCCTTCTGGAATGGAAATTGTCTCGAGCGAGGATTTGCAGAATGTCATTTCATCAATGCCAACCAGCGACTGTGGGAGCGCTACGGTCTTCACAGCCGATTTATAGAAGGCGCCTCCGATGATGCCGCGGGTGCCTTCGGCCACTGTATAGGATTCAGCCGTATTGTGCGGGTAGAGATAGAGGAAGTTGCCGTCGGCGCTGTAGAGCACTCCGTCTACGATTTTGAAATGTTCGTTTTCAGCGGCTACAGTTATTGCTGCAATCGGTGAATTGGTGAATGTGTTGGAGGCTATATAATTAACCGAAGTAGGTAGATTGAGCGATGTCAGGCCTGTATTGCTGAATGCAAGCGTGTTTATTCTGCTCACGTTTGCCGGAATCTCTATAGAAGTGAGCGATGAGCAGTCCATGAACGTCATAGACTTGATTTCAGACAGGTTTGAGGGCAGCTTGACAGAGCTGAGCGATGAGCAGCCTTCAAAAACTTCTTCTGCGATATCAGTGCAGTTCTCGGGGAGCTCGATAGATGTGATGGCGGTTTTATAGAAAACGCCATTGCCAAGCGAGCGCAGGGTAGAGGGCAATTTTACCTCCGAAAGGAGTTCACAAGAAGCGAATACCGAGCCACCGAGGCTGGAAATGCCCTCGGGCACGTCGATAGATGTGATTTTTGTGGTTCGGAAGGCGTAATCGCCGATTTCTGTGAGGGTGGAAGGCAGATTGATTTCAGCGAGGTCCGACTGGCGGAATGCGCCGTAACCAATGCTTTTGAGTCCTTCGGGAAGCACGATTTTGCGAGTGCTGCTCCAATAGAATGCTTCGCGGTCGATGGCTGTGACTGTGAATGTTGCACCATCGGCATTGTTGACAGTAGCCGGAACAATACATTCTGCCATGCCCGAAGCGGCTCCGGTGACGCTTACTTCGCCGATTGCAGTAACTATATAATCGATGCCGTCGGTGGTGAATTCGGTGCCGACCGGTACTTCTGTCGGTTTGGCTTTGCCTTCGCCGCTTAGCGTTACTGTATATGTACCAGCCTCGCCAAGATTGAGTTTGAGTTCAGATGTGTAGCTGCCGGGAGTCTCGGGAGTGAAGGCTACATTGATTTCGGTGCTTATGCCGGACTCAAGAGTAGTAGCGGTGCAAGCGGCTGTAAATGCAGATTCCTCCGATTGGTCGATAGCGATGGTAAATGCCTTAGTGCCCTTGTTTGAGAGCGTGATGGTTCGGGTGGCCTTTTCACCGACTGTCACTTCGCCGAATGTGATGCTTTCTGACGAAAGGGAGGCGCTGTAGTCGGCTGTGGCTCCTCCGAGATTATCGGCTGCAAATGTGGCAATCGCCAGGTTTTGCATGTCGATGGCAATGCGAGTTCCGGCGGCGATACTGCCTATAGCGAAGCCCCATGTGCCATCGGGTTTTGCGGCCCATGTGTAATCCAGAGGCTCTGTTCCGATAGTCCATGAGCCGTCGGCTGCTTTTGTGGCCTGATAAAGAGTGAGCGCATAGTTATTGCGTGTTGCAGCTGCCTGAATCATGAAATTTCCTTCGATTTCAGGAGATATCATATATACGACTGTCATGTTGGGATATTCGCGTATATGATTTCCTTCTTCAATGGTCATGCCCGAAGTGGTGCCGGCGGAGTAGGGCTCGAAGTAAGTCAGGCTTTCTTTTGCACTTACAATTTCTACATAGTCGCCTACGCCGAAATCGTATTCTCGGGTGACAGCCCAGCCCGTCCAGTTTTCAGGCAGAGATTTTGCCGGAAGAGCGAAGTTGGCAGTATAGCCTTTGGGAGCCTCCATTCCTTTGCCACTGAGATTTACAGTGAAGTTTCCGGCCTCGCCGAGATTGAGAGTAACCGAGGTGTTGAAATCGCCTGCCTCCGAGGGCGCGAATGTAAACGGAATGTCAAGGCTTTGACCCGATTCGAGCTTTGCCGGAACATCGCCGACATTGAACATACCGTCAGCCGGTATGCTAACGGATATCGGGAAAGCATTAGCGCCGCTGTTGCCAACTTTGATGCTTGCCGAGGCGCTTTGTCCAACCATTACTGTGGCAAAATCTATGGCATCAGTCGAGATTTTAGCTTCAAAGGGCGGCAATTCACCGTAAGTGAAAGTAGTCATCGGGAGAAAGCTTACGGCATTGACAGTGCTTCCGCTTTCTGTGTAGGCCGACGGATAATTATCGGTGCTGACCCCAAGAAATTTTGTGGTCGGATAGGCATTTCCTTCCTCGCCGAGGCTAATCTGTATGAGAAGATTGGAGCCGCTGTAAGTATAAGGAGAGCTGAGTGTGAACGTGAGTTCGCGTCCTCCCGCTACGCCTTCCATGTGGCCGCTGTATGCCACAGTCCATTCAGGCTCCAGAAATTCCGTCGAATTTGAGTAGTATTCTGTTTCGAATTCGGTTTTGTCGGTTTCTGCAATTGACAGGCGCATGTCGTTTGTTGCCCAGGCGGAATTATAGCCGTTTTCGTCTATGTAGAATTTGAGTTCCTTGATGGCCTGACCTTTCATTTCCTGAAGCTGCTCGGCAGGGAATATTACCTGCGAACGGCATTTCGCATTATCAAGATAGTAGAAGTGGAAGGGTATATACCCGTCGGTATTGCTCCCTTCGTTGACAGTGATGGTGCCCGCAATAACAGGCGAGGCGGCTGCTGTCAACCCGACAGCAACAGCCAGCACTTTAGCGTAGTTTGTGTGCATCAATCAATAAAATGATAGTTATTAAATGTGTAAAAATAGTTGCGTTTTATGAGGGCTTTCTAAAGCCTTCCCGGTGCTGAGAGAATGTGATACATCAGGTCGTAGAAGAGCTGGTGTTCGTTCTGTCGCGACCCTACGCCCTTGCTCTGTACGTCGAACTTGCGTATGGCGCTAAGTATTTCCACAACCTGAACAGCCGTATATCGGCTCATACCGAGTTTTATACGGCGAAGGGCAAACTGGTTGCGCAGTTTAAGTTCATTCATTATTCCGATGTCCGAACGGTCCGGGCTGTAATACGCCTGAAGGAGGTCGGCGAAAAAGTTGAAAACGGAGGCTGTAGCCATGACCAGAGGCACAGCCTTGGGGTTGCTGCGGAAATAGGCGAGGATACGGAACACTTTGACGCCGTCGCGGGCCGCTATGGCGTCGACAAGCTCGAAACTGTTGAAATCTCGGCTTATGCCGATGTGGCGTTCTATTACCTCGGGTGTCACTTCGGCTCGAGGAGGCAGGATAGCTGCCAGTTTGTCGACCTCGTTGAAGAGGCGGCTCAGATCTGTGCCAATGAAGTCGCGTAGCATTTCGAGCGCTTTCTGACCTGCCGACAGCTCTTTCGACTTTATATAGTTGCCTATAAGAGCCGGAGCATTGTAATCGGTCACCTTCTTTGACTCGAAAATCACAGCTCCGCTTTTTTTGAGGGCCGCCATGAGGTCTTTGCCTTTGGCTACGGCTCCGCGGCAGCATATCACCAGAATTGTGGTCGATACGGGGTCGGCGACATAGCTGTGCAACTTGTTGAGCTTGTCGGCACGGATTGCCTGCGCCTCTTTCAGAATCACGACCTGCCTGTCGGCCATCATCGGTATGCGGCGGCAGAGGTCCATTATCTGGGCCGGTTCGGTCTCGGGGGCGTGGAGTATATACTGGTTGAAGGCTTTTTCGTCGTCAGAAAGAATGTCTTCAAATCGTTTTGCAAGAGCGTCGATGTAATAGCCCTCCTCTCCGTGGAGAAGATAGACAGGCGCATATCTGCGTTCTGAGAGCGATTTGATGAGGCTTTCGAAGGTTGGTGCCGGAGCTGCTGCCATGATAGTCGGAAAATTTTTGTAAATTTACAGAAAAATTTCCGAAAACCAATATGGAAGCTTTCCCCGAACTCAATCTGCCCGCTTGCGAACTTAAAATACGTCGAGACGCCGATTCGCGGCGTGGCGGTATGGAGGTCTACGATGTCACTCGTCGCCGTTGGGTTGCATTGACTCCCGAGGAGTGGGTGAGGCAGAATTTTGTTCACTACCTTTTTACGTTAAAGGCTTACCCGCAGATGCTTACGGCTAATGAAGTGGCGTTGAAGCTGAATGGGCTGTCGCGCCGTTGCGATACGGTGGTCTACGACAGAACTTTGCGTCCGCTTGTAGTAGTGGAATACAAGGCACCTTCTGTCGACATCACTCAGAAGGTGTTCGACCAGATTGCACGCTACAATATAGTGATGGGGGCGCCGTTTCTGATTGTCAGCAATGGACTGAAGCATTATTGTTGCCGTTTTCAAGGTGATTCATATACCTTTTTGCGGGATATACCGGCTTATCACGACATTATGCCATGACGGAAATTTTCGAGATCGAAGACCTGGGTCGGCTTAGGGAATATTTGTCGGGATTTGCCGACATCGATAAGTTGAGGACTGAGCTGTATGCCGGATTTCTCAGGTATGCAGCATATGTCAACGCTTCTGAGTGGAACCGGGCGGTGAGGCTCTGCGAATGCCTGGCAATTGTGGGGTGGGGCGACCATGAAGCCCTCGAGGCGATAAAGGGAAGCTATTTCAACGGCAATCCAAATACCTTTTTCATAAACCGTAACAGTGAGCCTCGCTTTTTAGATGCCGTGTGGTCTGCGAGGCAGGGTGGAGTAGCCATTGATTTTGGTCTGTCCACTTTTCATGACAGCCATGATTCTGTATTATCAAGGACTATACCTTCCGGTATAGGCGAAATTCAGACTCAGAAACTGAATAGCCAGCGAAATTGGATTCCAAAGAATCCGATATGCATTACACGTGGTCTCGCCAATTGCTATGAAAACTCAAGGGCGCTTATCGACAGCATGGAGAATGAACTCAAGCCGGAGCTGAACCGCCGAATGCGCCCCGAATTATACGGTAACGCCATAAACAGGATTATTCTAAACTGTTCTTTCAGTTTTTATGATAACTATCACTGCAAGACCAACTACATCATTGCCGATGAATCATTGAAGCTGAAACAGAAAGACTTTTATCCGGAGCTACTCAAAATGTATTCTCCCGAAGAAATTGAGGCGAACGGATACTATCTCAGAAACAGGTTTTCGTATGGTCCGTTTAACACCGCTACAGGACAGACCCGTGTCGCCATCGTTTTTGAGAAGGAATTCAGCGACCAGCTTCTGCAAAAGCAGAAACAGCTCCTGGCCGCATTTTTAATACTTGCCGTAGAGCGGATTGCCGGGCGTCTGTCTAAAAAGATTGATTATAATTTTAGCCTGATGATAGCCGACTTTTCGACTGTACTGCAGGAGTGGAGCGGAGTATAGCGGTGAGCGCTTGTTCTGACTTGTAAAAAAAGCTCCCCGCAGGGAGCTTTTCATAAATTCATATTTTCCTAAAATCCTATCTTCCTAAAAAAGATATGCTACGCGTACTGCGAGCTGGCGGTTCTGGGCACTGAAATTTTCGAGTTTGCGCGTTTTCAGCAGATATGTCATACCCCATGTGTATTGTACGCTTACTTGCCATTTCTTGTAGAGCTCTACGCCGCCGCCGGCAGTGAGGCCGAGGTCGCCTCCGGCGTAATTGAACGGATTCTGAATTCCGGGATTGCCCTTTATGGCATTGTGCGCAACCATAAACGAGAAATCCGGGCCTCCATACACGAATGGTGCGATAAAGTCTTCAAGGCCATTCATTCTGGTCCATTTGAAGCGAAGATGAAACGGTATCTGAATCATGTGGAGGGTAACATTGGTCTTCTTGAAACCGTCGCTGCTCCATATCTCTCGTGAGCCGAGGTCGACTTTGGCTCCCTCCATATTATAGAGAAGGCCGAAATCGATACCGAAGCCTATGCCGGGGAACATAAGTTCGGCCTGAATACCGGCCTGTGCCCCTACCGTGGTATTTATGTCGATGAGCTCTTGTTTGAATTTAAGCGAGTTGATGTTTACGCCGGCTACAGGACCATAACGGAATTGACCGAGCATGGCTGCCGGGATTGCAAGAAAAACTATTGCGACGATGAGTGCTTTAAGGCTCTTCATTTTATTTCTGTATTGTGAGTATGGGCACAAAGGTAAGGGAAAAAAACGAAATAGAGGCAAGCTTAACCCTTTTTATGATTATCGTGTTTTTTATGGTCTCTTTATTTTCTATATATTAATGAGTGGCGAAAAATAGGCATGAAAAAATTTTACATCTGTAAAATATTGCAAATTAGCCAATTATGAAAAATGTGAGAAAAATATTGAAGAAAATGTTCGAAAAATTTTGCGGGAATGAAAAATGTTGCTTAACTTTGCAACCGCAAACGGGAAAAGACAACAACCTAAGCCCGCTGCAAGAGAAAATTGAAACCGCCTCTTTAGCTCAGTTGGCCAGAGCACGTGATTTGTAATCTCGGGGTCGTTGGTTCGAATCCGACAAGAGGCTCAGAAGAGATTGTTTCCCTGCAAGGTTTTTAATTTAGCAAGGAGGCTATCGACCGGAATTTCGGTTGAAAAAAGGGCGAATACCAGAGTGGCCAAATGGGGCAGACTGTAAATCTGCTGGTTTATACCTTCGGTGGTTCGAATCCATCTTCGCCCACACTCAGTATTCTCTTCTGCGGAAGTAGCTCAGTTGATAGAGCATCAGCCTTCCAAGCTGAGGGTCGCGAGTTTGAGCCTCGTCTTCCGCTCAAATTTTATTTGCCTATGTAGCTCAGGGGTAGAGCACTTCCTTGGTAAGGAAGAGGTCGCGGGTTCAAATCCCGCCATCGGCTCTAAGTCGAAGCCCCGGTAGTGCTTTCTGCATTATCGCGGCTGATTGTTGAAAAAGTAACAACTAATAATAAATATAACAGCAAGTTATGGCTAAAGAGAAATTCGAAAGAACCAAACCGCACGTTAACATCGGTACTATCGGCCACGTTGACCACGGTAAAACTACCCTTACAGCTGCCATCACCACAGTGCTGGCTAAGAAGGGTCTCTCTGAAGTGAAGTCGTTCGACCAGATCGACAACGCTCCTGAAGAAAAAGAGCGTGGTATTACAATTAACACCGCTCACGTAGAATACGAAACCGCTAACCGTCACTACGCTCACGTTGACTGCCCCGGACACGCTGACTACGTTAAGAACATGGTCACCGGTGCTGCTCAGATGGACGGTGCTATCATCGTGGTTGCAGGTACTGACGGTCCTATGCCTCAGACCCGCGAACACATCCTTCTCGCCCGCCAGGTGAACGTTCCCCGTATCGTTGTGTTCCTGAACAAGTGCGACCTTGTTGACGACGCCGAAATCCTCGACCTCGTTGAAATGGAAATGCGCGAGCTTCTCTCTGCCTACGAATATGACGGCGACGAAACTCCCATCATCCGCGGCTCTGCTCTCGGCGCCCTCAACGGCGAACCCGAATGGGAAGAAAAAGTTGTTGAACTCATGGATGCTGTTGACAACTGGATTCCCCTGCCTCCCCGCGACGTGGACAAGCCCTTCCTTATGCCTGTTGAAGACGTGTTCTCGATCACCGGTCGTGGTACTGTAGCTACCGGCCGTATCGAAACGGGTATCGTAAAGGTTGGCGACGAAGTTCAGATCATGGGTCTTGGTGCAAACCTCAAGTCTACCGTTACCG
>CAJTOB010000063.1 GCA_910578035.1 uncultured Muribaculaceae bacterium | reverse complement strand
AGAGCCTCACCAGCCGAATCGGATAAAGATGACACGAAATCGGTTTTCGGAACAGCGTGCGGCCCTCCCGCCACGCCTTTTCGATCGCACACCATGTCACCCCGTTCTCCCGGATCGCATAAACACACTCCGCCCCGGCCGCGACCAGCGGCGTCGTGAGATCACCCTCTTCGTCCGTCACCGCCACCCCTATCCGCTCCACCACCCCGATCCCCTCCTGCGTCATGTACGGCGCATAGTGCTCCCACTCGTTTTCCAACTCCGCCACCTCCTCCGCATCGAGCGGAGCCCCCGCATTACCCTCCACACAACACTCCCCGCGGCATGCCCCCAGATCGCAACAAAAACGAGCCGTAAAGAGCTCCAAACTGATGATTTTATCGTCTATCTGTATCATTTCAGAACCATTCCCGTGATGTATGAGACAAAGATAAAGTTTCTTCCTCAAATCGCCCCCGTCCGGTAAACATACGCCGAACATAGTTTCGGTTCAATAGCGAGATTTCAAAAAGTTTGGCCGAAATTTGTCGGTGCAATACCCCAAACGAGTGTTCGCTGCGAAACATTTTCTATCTTTGTCGGTGTCGGGAGCATGGCTTCCGGCAGACATATTGATGAAAGTGTTTAGCTTTTGTCCTTGATAGGAAATCTGGTAAATGTTGTAAGACATATATACTATATGCTGTATATCAACACAATAGATTTGTGTGTATCTCATTAAGGAAACAAGACAGGAACAAAATCAATAATTTAAGCGATTCTGCGCTTTTCACATTTCACTTAGTTTCATCTCTTGCACTTGGTCGCATTCAAAGTGTTTCTCAAAGCAGCTTTCCGACTATCAATCTCTCATATGAAGAATATCATTCGATGGCTCATCCATGAATTGTTGCAGCCAAAAGAGAAAAGGACGGGCTGTGGTCTCTACCTCATATCTTCATTGAAACTTGTGTTCTCCGCAAAGGTAGTTGTTTCTATAAAACCAGAGGCATATGGAAAGGCAAATATGCCTACCTGAATATAGTTTACTTTGATTTAGCATATATAAGGCTAATGCACAAACTAAACTGAATTTTCAACGCATTTCCACAACCTGACGATTCGTCAAACATACAGCCAAAAGAGAAGAAAAGTTCACTGCATATTTTCTCTTTTCGCTGCATTCTCTATTTCTATCATTTTACTGCATAAGTTTACTTGTAATCCTATTGCTATACTCAATAACTTGTATCAAGTATAGTGGCAATAGTTCAACAGCATTATAGTATCCGAATGTAGCAGCCAATAAAAAATGCGCTTTCTGATGGTTGTTGAAGATTACTATGGTTAAATATAGTCTCTGACATAGAAATGTCGTGTATCTACAGCATTATCATAAAAAAGTGCTAATTCAATCTTGGCCTCTTCGACAAATGAACGTACCTTCGAAACAGGAACTTCAATATAAATTCTCATCATATCAATCGCCTCGTTAGGAAATAATGGTAAAGTTCCCATATCGGATATTTTTAATCTGTCCTCGTAAAGTTCAGTCGTATCAATACGTCCTTGATTTAAGCGCCATTTGACATTATATCGGGAAACATAGCGATTATTTATATAACCGTTAAGTTTGTATAATAATTCCGTCACTTGACTTTCATTATGAACTTGAACGACAAAACTATATTTTCTAAATCTACCATCCGCTCGGTATTTTAACTATATACACAGTCCGTTTTATGTCTCCATCTTGACGAAGAGGAATGATTCTGATATTGTTGATTCGTTTCTGAATGTTGGAGTTTATAATTTGCTCTAACCATTCTTTGGTAAAAACATCGCCATCCACAAACGAAAATGAATCTGCCTTATATCCGCTCTCACTTATTCCGTAGATTATTATTCCACCATCTGAATTGGCAAATGCCGACACATCTTTGGCTATTTCGTTTTTCTTTTTATCATCTTTTGCAAGAGCACCTGCGGCCTTGAAATCGAGGTGAATGGATTCTTCAACCCCATTATCGATTAAATATTGAATGTCGGCAAAAGTATATCTCTCTTTATCAAATAAGTTCATGTCTTTTAGTAAATGTAATATAATTGCGATTGACTAACTATTAGATAGAATGTTTTATCTTTAGATCATTATATAAGGCCAGCCCTTTTGCTGTCAACAAATATTTCTGCCTTGGGTGATTGGGTTTATCGGGATATAGAATCTTGAGAACACCTGTCTCGACAGCAGGATTTATGTAGTTTTCTATAAAAGTCGGGCGATGCTTCAAACCGACTTTCTCCATTAATCCTTTCAACGACAATTGTTCGTTTGACAAGGCGAGCAACAAAGCGATAACTTGTTCGGTTACTTGTACGGTAGATTGTTCGGTACTTGTACGGTTGTCATGTTGTGCTTGCTCTGTAATCAGTTCTTTCGGTGCATTTACGACCATATACCGATTCCGCAGCTCGTTATGTTCACCCAATAACAGATTCCGGAAAAATCGTTCCAAGTATTCGGAATTGCGCATAATGCCTTTTTGCACATTTTGGTAGTTGGCGCGTACCAGCGCATTACGGAAATACCACGAGTGTTTGGCGAATAGGTCGTTCGTTACATCGAAGCCCATAGAACGTAGATAGAGAATCGTGAACACGGCAGTTGTTCGGGTATTTCCCTCACCGAACGGATGGATTTGCCATAGTCCAGACACAAACTTGGCTATGTGGCTCACTAATCCATTCCTGTCCACTTTTGAATAGTCGAACTGGCGTTCCTGTTCCAAGTCGTATTCAATCGCTTTGCGAAGATCGGGCGCGGAAACATAGAGCACTGTATCTCCACGAAGTACCCATTCCTTTTTCGTGATGTTGTAATCGCGTATTTGACCGGCAAACTTGAATACACCATCGAATATCCGACGATGAATCGATGTCAGTCCCACAAGCGTAAACGCAAATGTTTTTTCGGTAAGAAGTCGGCGAATGTTGGTCGATGCCGTATCCGCCTCGTGCATTTCCGCATCTTCGGGAGTGCGTGCTTCTTTCGACTGGTAGTAGCTTTTTATGAGCTGTTCTGCTTCGTCAATCGTGATTTCGCCCTCAATATCTTTTCGGGCGGTTTCAATCAGATAGTGGGATGGCTTAAGTCCATCGACGGCCTGCAAGCCGATTGCAGTTTGCCACGCATAGCCTTTCTCCCGTTTTTGAGGCTCACTTTGGCGTATATATTCATCGAAGTCAATCATATATAGGATATTAATTACTGATTGGTTGTCCCAAACATTTTTGCAAGTGAATGATATTCTGCCTTTTCGAGTAGATTTATTTCTCCATTCGTTCCCATCCGAATAACATCGTTACAAGTCTTTAATCGTGCTAACATTGGCATAATAATGCTTTTGCCATGATTTACAAAGTCATACAATTCTTTTTCCGTCGATGGTATCTTATATCCACCAGAACTGCTTGATATTATAACCTCATTATCCCGAAGTTTTGCTATGATTTTATTCCGAAATGTCTGAAGTGACAATTTATCATATCCTAAATATACCAATTGGGTAATAAGTTCTTGGGTGGGAATGTATTTCCTTGGCGATTTATTCATAAATCTAAACAGGAGATAATTCAATACAGCAATTTGTTGCTTAACTTCATCATTGTCTGTGTCATTATGCGTTTCTATGAAATGTTTGGCTTTTCTATAGCAGATATCAGCAATTTGTGGATTATATTCGGGGTTCAAATCATTCTGAGAAACATTAAATGTATCAAAGGTTTCGGGAAACTCTTTTATTCTTAATATTTTATCTCCTAATATGGATTTATAATTGTAGCCATCGGATTCTGAGATTTTCCTAATATCATAATTATATGCAAGAGAACCACACACTATATCTGCCACTTGTATGATTATACTGTGTCTGCTATTTTCAAACCTAAATAGGCTATTATCAAATAAATCAAGAGGTATTTCTTTTGACCTAACGTAAGCTGCAAAAGATTGAAGATAATCATTACCTCCAACTTCATCTGCAGTAATCGTTAAGTTACTATATGAGATTCTTAATTCTTGATGTACTATATTATTCAAGAATTTATAAAACGATGTTTTATATCTGAGACCGGAATTCTCATATATTTTCCGTTTGTCACATACAAATGCAAATATATGGAAGGGGAGTTGTTTTAGCTCGGTCAAGATAGAGACACGCCTTTTATGATTCCTTCCTATTTTACTGGACTTGATTTCTCCTTGTTGAAAATATTTTTTTCTAATAGTTTCTACGCTCTCCGCTACAAGCGAAAGATTGCTTTCGTCTACAATAACTGCACAAATCAAAAAATGAGTAGCACATCCCGGATTATCAAAATCATATCCGAATGCACCGAATTCATCAATAAAAGCATATTTCTTGTTACTCATATCCGAAATATTCATTAGAAAAATTATCATCAAGAACTTTGCGAGTATCTTCATTCAATGGTTTCTGCTCAAATTTGTAACTCGATTTATAGGATGATTTGAGCCAGCCATTATCCAATTCTGTGATATTAGGTACAACGAATTTTATGTTCTTTTTTGCCATCTTATTCCTCTTTACTATCAATTAAATCTTTCGGATTAACTTGTAAGATGTTTGCTATTTCGAACAATACATCTAAACTCGGCTGACGTCTGTTACAGACATAAGAATTGACGATGCAAAAACTTTTTCCGAGTTTTTCCGCCAACCAAGTTTGCTTGATGCCTTTCTCTTCCAACACCTCTTTTATTCGATTCTTGGGCTTGTCCATCTTTAATGCTTTCGATATTTCCGATGCAAAGATATAAAATATTATGCAATAAAAAGATAAAAACTAATTGGTATTATTATCATGATTAGAGATTATCGGGAATCACTGATTTTAGTCATTCAATATTGTACAAATAATACTATAAATACGCTTGCTAACATTGTATATCTGCCGACAGACAAATGTCTGTCGGGGTATTAGGCTCCCCCGAAAAGAATTTCGTGGACAACAGGCACGCTGATTTGTTTTCCGTGAATGGCAAAGTGCTTACACCAAGATAGGAATATAATAATTTTCATTATACAACTTTGTTCCCCTTTTGTAGAATCATATTAGGTAGCATTTATTTGCGTGAACAATCTGGCGAGCAAATACATTCAGTATGGCAAGACACTATTCGAAAGCGAAATTCCAGGTTTCAGAAGGCATACAAAAGCACTATGTACGGATTGACCAAACATAGTACTTTCCTTTTTTGCGAGAGATTCTCGCTTTATATTTTCAGTTCCTTGATAGCTCTTTTAATTCCGTAGGCGACCGATGTCATGTTCTTTCTGACTGCAGACAACGCAGACGAAAGATTGGAAGCGGTAATAAACCGTGAGCCGTCCTTCGATTGCAATAACCGTCCTTTGTCGAGAACAGACTGCCAGCGGGATTGGATGAGCGAGTTTTCGAGAAGTGCATCGAAAAGGATAACCACATGGCGGAGATTGTTCACGCGGATATGAAAGCCCTCTTTGCAGGAAAAAAGAGCCTCCATATCCTCGACGCAGAGCATAGAAACGCAAAACAGATGATAAGTATTGGCACAAGACACAATACCTGTCATCTGTTCTTGAGTGAAGTTGCAGCCGAAAGAAAGCGGCGGGGCTTTTACTAAACCATCGTTACGGTACACAACAGATGTCGGCAATGGCTCCGATCTGTCATACTGCCTTCGCAGCTCCATACACTCCTCGAAAGAAAAATCTGATGCGGTAAAAAGAGGATGGATAAGGTGTGCGCATTCTGTCAGCAGTCCTTTGACGATGTGGATGTTCATTTCGTGGCAGTTCCGGCAAACTGCACTATCGCAGTTGATGTACCGGTGACTGTTTATGAAATCGTCCACATAGCGGCTGTACCGTTTGCCATCCGCAATCACATTTTGAAGATAGAGTTCTCTCGCTTCGGAGAGTAACTCGAATAGTTCTTCCGCTACATCCTGCTCAGTAGCGAAGTGGGTAAGGTGTTGCTTCCCTTCAAAAAAAGAGAAGACTTTTTGAGTTGTTCTTTCATGTCAGTTCACTTGTTTAATTAGTTAAAATTCATTTTCAAGGTAAGTCCCGTAGTTTTCAAACGATTTGTTTCCCAAAACTGTCATAGTGGACATTCATAAGTTGAAGAAAATTATATTTGGTATAAGATTTCGTTCGGATAAGATGAACATGATTTGATTTGTTCCTTTAGGTGTGGCGTATTTATCCTGCTTTGTTGAATAGACTAATCGTGGCTGAACGTCCTTCATGACGAAAGAACCGAAGCCGGACCATTTCACAGGCTCGCCATCTGCAAGAATACGTTTGGTTATCTCGACTGCCTTGTCGAGCACCAATGCGATTTTTTCTTGCGACATGGGTGAGTCGAGCTCGCGGGAGATGGTGCGTATCAGTTCTTTCTTATTCATACAATTATTATGTATCATTATCGCCTGTAACATCAGGCTAATTCCGTATCTTAAATAAATAATGAAGAACAATAACTATCAATGTCAGTAGTTCAGCTACCGGTATAGCCAACCATGCTCCTTCGATTCCGAGAATCGAAGGAAGCATAAGAAACGACGGAATGATAAAGATTATTCCTCTCAACATCGTGTAGCATATTGATCGCCCCGCCGATTCGATGCTCTGATAGTAACCGATGAGGGTGATGTTTACCGCAAAGAAAACGGCACATGTGGCAAACAGGGGTAAGCCGTCGGCTGCAAGTGTATAAGCCGTCTCGTCAGAAGACAGGAACGCACTTGCAATCGGTTTGGCTCCCACCCAAATCCCGATAGTCACGAATATGCCGCACAACACGGCTGTATATAGAGCAATCCGTAACGCTCTTGATATTCTCTCTTGTCGGTGTATGCCATAATTGAAACTTATGATTGGCTGGGCTGACTGAGCTACTGCGTTAGCAATGGAGAATACTACAGGAAAAAGGAAACATGCTATGGAATATGCAGCTACTCCATCTGCGCCTTGCAGCCGCATGAAAGCATGGTTGCCGACATATATCATAACTCCCATAGCGCATTCTGTCAGGAACGTGGCAAAACCAATTTTTGCCATATATCCTGCATTGCGCAACGTCAGCAACAGACTTGTCCATGACATTTTCAGCCGATAAAACCGCAGTTTATCGCAAAACCGGACAAAATAAGCCAGAACGATAAACGCGCCGATGCCGCAGCTTATGGAGGTGGCAAGAGCAGCACCCCTTATCCCCATTCCCATCGGAAATATCATGATATAATCCAACACGATATTTAATGATGCCGGAATGAGCTGACTCCACATGGCATATTTCGGAGAGCCGTCAATGCGTATAAGCATTATTCCGATACACTCGACCATAAGAAAAAGCATGCCGGGAACAAGCAGTACCAGATAGCCTGTCGCATTGCTTTCAAGCTCAGGGCTGCATCCAAGGATATAAACTGTCGCTTTGGGCCACATCAATACCATTGTCACAATGACACCGACAATTACCACTCCCGCCATGTGTGCTTGGGTAATGATTATGCGTGCCGCTTTCACATTGTTTTCTGACAGGCGTATGCTTGCGACAACCGATGCGCCGATCCCAAGCATCAAGCCGCCCCCTGTCGTCAGAAGAAACAGCGGGGCGACGATGTTGACTGCGGCTATTCCGTTGGCTCCGGCGCTATGCCCTACAAACATACCGTCGACCAACGTCAGAACCGAATTGAAAATCATTCCTATCAGCGTAGGAAAGAAAAGAGCGCGGAAAAGCACACCTATCTTACCGTTGCCGAAGTCGAGTCTGTCCCTGTCGAGATTACGCTCTTTGGTCATATTATTTTCCTCCTCCAAGCGCATGGTATAACGACACTATTCCGGCTATCTCGTCATAACGGCATTGTACCTCGCTCTGCTGCGCGCCGAGCAGTGCCTGCTGCGCAGTCAGAACTTCGAGATAGTTTGTCGGAGAATGACGCATGAGCAGTTCTGTCTTTGCAACAGCATCGGTAAGGAGTTCCGTCTGTTCCTTTACGAAGACAAGGCGTTCTCTTGCTGCCGATATGTCGGTCAAAGCATTGTTGACCTCGGTTCCGGCATCGATCAACGACTGGTTGAACCGCAGCAGCGCAATCTCACGGTCGGCATCTGCTATCTTATAACCGGCACGAAGCTGACCGCGGTTGAATATGGGTTGCATGAGCTGTCCGACTGCGTTGAGTAGCCATTGGCCGGGATTGACCACGATCCCGCCGTTGTTGGTGAAACCCAACGTGCCGCCAAGCGTCAGCGAGGGATAGAACGATGCCCTTGCCACACCGAGCGCGTAATGAGTCCTTGCCAGCTCCATTTCCGCAGCCCTGACATCGGGACGGTTGGCGAGAAGCTGCACCGGCAGTCCGATTGAAAGTTCGCTTGGGAATGCCGCATCTTCGATCTTGTTTCTCGCAATCGGACGCGGGGGTATGGCGAGCACTCCGCAAAGAGAATTTTCTATCTCCTTACGGCTCTTTTTCATGGCCGCTATATCTGCCTGCAACCCCGTGCGGTTGGCTTTAGTGTGCAAAATGCCCGCCTCATTCGCCCTGCCTGCCGTTTTCAGCAATTCCATCACGCGGATAGTCTGCGTCCAGTTGTCGAGCGTGTTTTCGGCAATCTCTATCTGTCGGTCAAGCATCAGCAGAGAGTAATACGAGGTGGCGACGGTGGCGACAAGTTGGGTTCGGACAGCCTGCGCCTGTTCGTCTGCCGATACCGTCGCTGCTGCCGCTCCTCGTTTGGCGGCTGTCAGCTTGCCGAATATGTCCACTTCCCACGAAGCGTTAAGACCGATGTCGTATGTCTTGTTTGTCAGACCGTCATAGCGTGTGATGTTGCCGTCTGCACCGAGGTTGAGCGACGGGAAATATGCCAGCTTTGCCGCTCCGAGCGAAGCGAGAGCCTGTTCGGTGCGCAGTTGAGCAACCTGATATTCCGTATTTTTGACTAAAGCCGAATCTATCAGCCTCTGCAATGCCGGATCGGTAAAAAAATCACGCCATGCGATTGTTGCGAGCGATGCCGTATCTGTCACGACAATATCGTTGCCGTATAAGGCCGTACTTACCTCGGTCGTCGGCTGATATTTGCGGTAGACTCCGCAGGATGCGAGTAGCAATCCTGCGAAAGCCGTGAATATGATCTTATTTTTCATCTTCTTTCTGTTTTTTCAAGTTAGCTACGCTTTCGAGTTCGGCGCTCATGGCCCAGTCGGGGTTTTGCTCTTCCACCGGACGGAACCGCTCCTGAATCTTCTGGAACACCATCCACAGGGCCGGTACAAGGAACAATAGGGTCAGTGTGCCGATCATCATTCCGCCTACCGCACCTGTACCGAGCGTGGAGTTGCCGTTTGCGCCTACCCCCGAGGCAAACATCAGCGGCAGCATGCCGAACACCATTGTCAGCGCAGTCATCAGGATAGGACGCAGACGGGCTTTTGCCGCCCCTACGGCCGCCTGTTTCAGTGTCATGCCGCTTTTGCGACGTTCGCCCGCATACTCGGTAATGAGGATTGCCGTCTTTGCGAGCAGGCCGATGAGCATGATGAGCCCTGTCTGAAGATAGATGTTGTTCTCAAGTCCGAAAAGTTTGGCAAAGAGGAAGCTGCCCATCAATCCGCAAGGTATCGAGATGATTACGACCAGCGGCAACAGCAGACTTTCATAAAGTCCGGCCAGAATGAGGAATACGAGGATGGCGCATAGTGCGAAAATTATCATCGCATTGTTTCCCGTCGATGCCTCCTCGCGGCTTATGCCTCCAAGCTCGTAGCCGTAGTTGCGGGGAAGCACTTTTTCGGCAGTCTCGGCAATGGCTTTGAGTGCGTCGCCGGAGCTGTATCCGGGTGCGGCATTGCCGTTCACTGCTATGGAATTATAGAGGTTGAAGCGTGAAATGGACTGGGGGCCGTAGGTCTTGGTGAGGGTGACGAACTGAGACAGCGGGGCCATTTCGCCGTTTCCGGTACGGATATGGAAATTCCGGATGGATTCCGGCGTCACACGGGTCGCCGGGTCTGCCTGAAGCATCACGCGGTACAGTTTGTTGAACCGGTTGAAATTCGAGGCATAGTTGCCGCCGAAATATCCCGACATGGTGGAAAGTACCTGAGCCGGAGTCACCCCGACGCGCTCACATTGTGCCGCGTCGATGTCCACCCAATATTGGGGGTACTGGGTATCAAAGGCTGAGTATGCCATTTCTATTTCCGGGCGTCGGTTAAGTTCCGCCACATACTCTTCCGCCACTTTTTTGAACTCGTTGAGATCGCCGCCGGTTTTGTCCTGAAGGTACAGGTCAAACCCGTTGCTCATGCCGTAGCCGGGAATCATGGGCGGTGTCGCCACGAAGAAACTTGCATCAGGTACCGAATCGGCAAGCGCATAAATCCGACCGACTATCGCATCGGCACTTTCCAACGGCGATTTACGTTCGTCCCAGTGTTTCAGCGAGAGGAAAAATACGCCGGCAGTCGGACCAGAGCCGGAGAATGAATATCCTCCGACAGCACCACGATAGTCGATTCCGGAGATTTCGGCAAGTTTTCTGTCAAAATCCCGTATGACTTGTACTGTCTTTTTGGATGATGTTCCGGGTTTTGTTTTAAGTGATATCAATACTGTTCCTGTATCTTCGTCAGGTACAAAACCGGCAGGAGTAGTGTGCATGAACCACGCCAGCAGACCGATGCCGATGAAAAGCACGACAAAGGACATTGCCGGACGACGCACAAAGAAAAGGACACCGTTCTTATAACGCTCAAGCATGGCATTGAATGCGGTGTTGTAAGCCTTGCGGACACGAGCGGAAAAGCCTTTGTCGCCATCGGCAGGACGCATCATCATCGCACACAAAGCGGGCGAAAGTGTGAGAGCGTTCAATGCCGACAGACCGACTGCCACGGCCATTGTGATGCCGAACTGCTTGTAGAACGTGCCCGACGTGCCGCCCATCATGGAAGTAGGGATAAACACCGCCATAAAAATGATGGTGGAAACCACAATCGCCGAGGTTATGCCGTTCATGGCGTCATTTGTCGCCATGTATGACGATTTGTAACCTGTATCGAATTTGGACTGCACCGCTTCTACGACAATAATGGCATTATCGACCACCGTACCGATTGCAAGCACAAGCGCGAACAGTGTAAGCAGGTTGATGGAGAATCCGGCAACGGCCATAAAGCCGAATGTGCCGATGATTGATACGAATATCGCGACGGTCGGAATCAGGGTCGCTTTGAAGTCTTGCAGGAAGAAATACACCACCAGCACCACCAACAGTATGGAGACTATCAAAGCCCACACCACTTCATGAATCGAAGCATAGAGAAAACGATTGGTATCGCTCATCGTCACAAATTCCAGACCTTTGGGAAGATCTTTCGCACATTCGTCGAGCACCCGGTCTATCTCTTTGATAACAGCCGAAGCATTCGAGCCTGCCGTCTGATAGATTGTAAGCATCGATGCGGGCTGACCGTTTATGGTATTCTCGAAGTTATAGTCTTCGTCTCCAAGTTCCACGTCGGCCACATCTTTCAGGCGGAGGATATCCCCGTTGGGGAGAGATTTCACCACGATGTCGCCGAACTGTTCTGCCGTGGTGAAGCGTCCGCGATACTTCATCGTGTAAACATTTGCGTTGTCATGGTTCTCTCCGAAAGAGCCTGTCGCAGCCTCTATATTCTGTCCGGCAAGCAAAGCGGCGATATCGTCCGGGATAAGTCTGTATTGTGCCATGCGGTCGGGCTTAAGCCATAGGCGCATACTGTAAGGAGAGCCGAACAACTGTACCTTGCCGACTCCCTGCACGCGCTTGATGCGGGGCTCGACATTGATTTTGACATAATTATTGAGGAACTGCTTGCTGTAGCGGCCTTCGGGATCGTAGAGCGCAAAAGTCTTCAGCTCGGCGTTCTGTTGCTTCTCGGTAGTGATGCCTATCCGCACCACCTCGGCAGGCAGAAGGCTCTGGGCCGTCGCTACACGGTTCTGCACGTTCACGGCCGCCATATCGGGGTCTGTTCCCTGGCGGAAATATATCATCAGCGATGCGTTGCCGTCATTGGAGGCTTCGGAAGTTATGTATGTCATGCCCTCGACACCGTTGATGGCTTCCTCCAATGGCACGACCACGCTTTTCTGCACGGTTTCCGAGTTTGCACCCGGATAGCTTGCCCATACGTTTACGGTGGGCGGAGCGATGTCGGGATACTGTTCCACCGGCAAAGTAGCAAGTCCCACAATGCCGAGCAATACGATAGAGACCGATAGGACGATAGACAGTATCGGCCGGTCGATAAAGAATTTCAGATTCATCTTTTCCCCTCCCTGATTTTGATTTCCTGTCCGTCGCGCAGCGAACCGACACCTTCGGTCACGATTACGTCACCGCTGCTGAGTCCGGAGCGTACCATATAGTTGTTACCGTCATTCATAGGAGCGACTGCTATTTCGACAGACTCCGCCTTCCCGCCGACAACTTTATAGACATAGATTTTATCCTGAATCTCGTAGGTGGCGTTCTTGGGGATTACCATGACATTTCTTTCCGTGTGCGGCATGACGACATTGCCCGTGCTTCCGCTGAACAGCAGACGTTCCGAATTGGGGAACACGCATTTTATCTGTACTGCGCCGGTCTGAGGACTCACCATTCCGCTGATTGTCTCCACACGTCCGATTTGCGGATACTCATGTCCGTCGCTGAGGGTCAGCGAGACGGGAGGAAAGGCCGCCAAAGCCGCATTTTTGGAGCCGTGCTGCCTCATCAGACCTTGCAGCTGTTTTTCGGAAATCGAGAAATAGACCCACATCTCGGCGTTATCGCTAACGGATGTAAGAGGCTGTGCAATCTGAGGTGAGACCAATGCACCGACACGATACGGCAGCGTGCCTATCACACCTTTCACAGGACTTTTGATTTCCGTATATGACAGATTGTTGCGGGCATCGACCTCTGCGGCCTTGGCTTGCTCCAAAGAAGACTCGGCAACCGCAAGGGCGTTTTTCGCGGTCTGCAATTCATACTCGGAAATCACTGCCCCGTCGAACAGAGCCTGTTTGCTGTCACGTTCGAGCCGGGCTGTGGCTACCTGACTTTCTGCGGCATGAACATTTGCGGTGGCCATCCGCAGGGCAGCCTGATATGGCATCTGATCGATTACAAACAGAAGTTGTCCGGCATCTACATCCTGACCTTCCTTTACGCAGATACGGGTCAGTTTGCCTGATAATTGCGGATAGATTTCAACATCCTGCCGCCCCTCGATGGTGGCACTGAATCGCTCGTTCAGAGAAACGGAGTCAGAGACAGCGACTTTCATGACCGGTACTTCCCTTACTTCTTCCTGCGCGGTTTGCTGGCGACAGCCCGACAAAATGACCAAGCAGACTGCCAGCGACAATAGAAAATGATGATTCATATTCATGATGTGATAATATTGTTTCAAAACCGGGCGTAAATTTAGCCCGATCCCTCCGAACTGTTGCGGTATAAATTCCGGCTGTTACGGTATATCTCCGATATGCGGTTTAAAATATGAGGTTTTGCAGCTATTTTTGCGGTAAATTATGAAACTGATCAATCAGAACACGATCTCGTTGGGCGAATACCTGCCCCGTTTTACTCCCGGGACACCCTTTCTTATCGAAGGTTGCATGATATTGCAGTGTCTGAACGGTAACGCATCATTTATTCTCGATTTCAAACGATATGAAATCTGTCCGGGAGACATCGTATTTCTGTTCAACGACATGGTCATAGAACTCGGTGAGCGGAGCGATGATTTTACAGTCAGATATGTGTCGATTACCAGTGAGAGGGTGTTTGAGCTGTATGTAAAAGTCACATCGCAGAAATTATGGGATAAACTTTATCTGAGCCCTGTACTGAAAATAGAAGACCGGTACAAAGAACCATTCGACAAGTGGCTGCGACAGTGCCTTTGGGTTGAAAAAATCTGCCGCAAACAGACCTCGGACTCCATAATTGTCAATGCCGTCCTGTCCTTATTCATGGTGATGGAAGACATCATAAATAAAAATGAAAAAGATGTTGCGGTAATTGAGTATTGTTCCCAATGGAAATTGCTGGGCGGTTTCTTCGTCCTTCTATCACGCCATTACATGACCCGGCATAACGTTTCGTTTTATGCCGAATCTCTGAATATCACCTCGGATTATCTTTCCGTACTGATGAAGGAATATATAGGAAAGACTCCGAAAGAAATCATAGATGAAAAACTGGTTTTGGCAATGAAAGCCCTTCTTGAAAGTACCGGACTATCTATCAAGAACATTACGGACAGACTCCATTACGAAGATTCCTCGCATTTGTGTAAAGTATTCCGCCGACACACAGGCATGTCTCCTGCCCAATACCGGAAGTCTCTGTCAAAATAAAGACGATTTTCCGATACGGCTGCCGATACCGCGGCGGAATACGTCATGTTATGATCTGTACGGACAAGCCGCTTCCGACGGATAGCCGATGGTCGGCAGGCATACTGACCGAATGGCTGAAAACAAGAGCGCACCGGTCGATGCGCTCTTGTCAATTCCGGAAATGAAGTCATGCCGGCTTACTGGTGGAATATCTTTGCAACGATTGTCCACTTGAAATCGTGTTTCTACCGGTTTTTACTTGCCGGTCATATAGCTTGCTGTCCCCAACTGCCGTAACGTGCATTCATGCGCTGACGCAGTTCCTTTTGTTTATTGCCCTATGCCAAAAGGTTTACTTTGTTTTTTCCTATACGTACCCGAATTAAAGTAAACCAGAATTTGGCTGCCCATGGTTATATGCAGACGTGAAAACATCTCATTCATATCCTTCCCAATGCTACGATTTACATTGAGCTAATCAAACAATCCATTTACAAGATTAACGGCATCATCCTTTTTCTGATTGATGATTTTGGCGTACACCTGCGTCATTTTCACATCGGCATGACCGAGCAACTTCGAGGTGGTATATAGATCTGCACCGAGCGTCAGCATCATCGTTGCAAAAGTGTGCCTCGCCGTGTGAAAGGTGAACCGCTTGTCGATTCCCGCAGCTTTCGCCCAAGGCTTGATGAGTATATTCATCATCGACGGACTCGGCAAATCGAAAACATGATCATCCGCCGTCTTGTCTCCCCGTTCCGGCATCCACTTCAATGCTTCGGGGGAAAGAGGCAGGTAAATCGGTTCTTTGGTCTTTTGCATGGACACAGCCAAGCGATATTGTCCTCTATCGACGAATACGTCTTTCCACTTCAATCCGACAATATCGCTCACGCGCAATCAGCAGAAGCAGGAGAACAAATAAGCGGACTTCACAGCCTCATTATTCATCGGAGTGGCAATCAATGCCCGGACTTCTTCGATGGTCATATATGACCGCTTGCTCTCCGGAAGGCGAATCTTATCCGAATTATTGATTTTGGTAAACGGATTGACTTTGATAATCTCCGCACGAACGGCAGCATTCAAAGCCCCGTTAAGGATACGATAGTAGGTGTGAAGTGTAAAGTTCGACACACGTTTTCCTTTGGGACGGTATTCCGTCATCAGATAATCGAGGTAGTCCTGGCAGAATGCTTTGTCGATTCGATCCATCGTCATCCGCTCTCCTGCATAATCATTCAGGATTCGAATGGTAACTGCGATTTGGTTCCCGTCCTTTTTGCCTCGTTTTGCCTGATTCTCTTTATATGTATTCATCCAATCAAGTAAGAATACCTTTTCCCTGTTCTCGATACCCGCTTCCCCATTAGTCAATTCGATGATGCGTTTCGATTTGATTGCATTGGCCGCATCCATGGTGGCTTGATTCCGTTTCCGGGCATTATTGTCCGTTTCCGGGATGATATACATTTTAAGGTACTCGTATGTCCGCTTTCCGTCGCGGTAAATATCCAGGTACAAACTCTTGCTTCCGTCGCTCAACGGCTTCATCCGAAGACGGATTGGTTCTTTGACTTTCGTCGGCTTCTTTACTCGTGGCATATTCAATTCCTTCATTCGTTATTTCTGTTGCAGAAGGTAAGAATAATAATCCGAATTGAGGAACAAATAAGAAACAAAAACGTACCGAATAAGAACCAATCAACTGAAAACAATGAAACCAACTGAAAAGAAATATAGGCACTTAAATACCTATAAAACAGCGTATTTATTTTCACTTGTTTGGTTCTTGTTTTCTTTTTACGGGCATATTCTATAAATCTGGTAAATTTCAATAAACGCAAGGAAAGCAATAACACTCGTCACTTGTATAGGTACTTCACCTCGTTCTGAGACGTGTACTATACAGGTGTGGGGTATCGTTTATTTGTGCTTGGGCTTTGTCAGAGCCTTCTTCCAGATAAACTAACGACTCCACACTTTCTTTTTCAACACATCACAGTCTTTCGCGGAGTCGGAGAGACCAACAAAAACCTCAGTCATGAAGAAACTTCTTCTCGTGTGTTTGTTCGCCCTCATGTCGGGTGCTCTCTTCGCACAAAATGCCGGTCTGCAAGATGTGGTCTATCTGAAAAACGGATCTGTCATCCGGGGAATGATTATCGAGCAGGTTCCCGGC